>JBBAJN010000090.1:0-11976 GCA_040404045.1 Chitinophagaceae bacterium | reverse complement strand
CTTTGACATATATTTAGTTCAATGTCCGCGGCTAACTGTAGATCCGCTCCACAGCAGAACGGTATTTCTCCATGATCACCTTGCGTTTCAGCTTAAGCGTAGGCGTCAGCTCACCTCCATCGATGGTCCATTCTGAATCCAGGAGTTCAAATTTCTTCACCTGCTCCACGTGGTTGAATTGCTGGTTGTATTCTTCCACGATGCCCTTATAAAGTTCGATCACCTTAGGGTCATTGAGCAGCTGGTGGATGGTGCCCTTATTATTGACGTGGTTTTTTTGGCACCATTCGGTGAGGTTCGACATATTCGGTACAATCAATGCTCCCGCAAATTTTTGGTCTGCCCCAACCACCATCATCTGTTCGATGAACGGCGACTCTTTCATTTTGTTTTCAATGGGCTGCGGAGCCACATACTTGCCGCCACTTGTTTTGAAGATCTCTTTTTTGCGGTCCGTGATCTTCAGGAATTTTCCTTCCACCCAAACGCCTATGTCCCCGGTATGGAACCAGCCACCTTCAGATATCACCTGGGCCGTCAATTCCGGCTGCTTAAAATAGCCCATCATCACATTGTCTCCCTTACAGGTGATTTCACCGTCTTCCGCAAGCTTAACTTCAACCCCTTTGATCAACGGACCCACGGTACCGAAACGCCTGTTTTTATCGTCAAATCTGTTTACGCTGATCACCGGGGATGTTTCTGTAAGTCCATAGCCCTCCATGATCACCAGTTTGGCAGCGGAGAATACCCGAAGCAATCTCACCTGGCAAGCCGCTGCACCGGTGACGATCGCCTTGACATTTCCCCCGAGGCCTTCGCGCCATTTCGAAAAGATCAGTTTATTGGCCAGTGCCAGTTGTGTATTGTACCACCAACCCTGGTTTTTATCCACTTCGAAACGATCTCCGAGCTCCACGGCCCAGAAGAACAGTTTCTTTTTGATGCCGGTCAGTTCCTGGCCCTTGCCAATGATCCTGTCGTACACTTTTTCGAGTAGCCTGGGCACGGTAGCGAATACGATGGGCTTCACTTCTTTGAGGTTGTCTCCGATCTTCTCCAGGTTTTCGGCAAAATAGATGGAGCAGCCAAAGAACAGGTATTGGTAGCTGACCATCCTTTCAAAAATATGGTTCAGTGGAAGGAAACTCAGTGCTTTGCTGTCTTTTCCTGATACGATGGGCCTGAACACTTCTTCCACATTCATCACATTGCTCAGGATATTCTTATGGCTGAGCATTACCCCTTTGGGTACACCGGTGGTTCCCGAGGTGTAGATGATGGTGCAGAGATCTTCATAGCCGATGCCATCGCGGATGGTTTTCACCCGTTCCATGTCAGCCGGTGTGGTTTTATTGAGGATCTCTTTCCAGTGTAACGACTGCTGGATGTAGTCGAAGGTGAATACCGCTTTTACGGTGGGCATCTTGCTGCGGATAGACTGTACCTTTTCGTACAGCGCGAGGTCGCTCACGAAGATCAGCTTCACAGACGCATCGTTCATCACATACTCGAGTTCGTTGACGCTGATGGTAGGATAGATGGGAGTGAGTACTGCGCCGATCTGTTGAACCGCCAGGTCAAGGAAGATCCATTCGGGTCTGTTATTACTGATCACCGCGATCTTGTCGCGGCCCTCTATGGACATATCGTTCGGTCCCATGCCGAGGTGAAGCAGGCCGGCGCTGAGGTTATCAACGATCTGCCTTACTTCAGCGGTACTGTACTTCCTCCAAATGCCGCCTTCCTCTTTGGCGGCCAGCATATCTTCCTTGGGATAATTTTCGAACTGGTAATCTATACAATCGAATAGTCGAGTGGGTTTCATATTGCAATCGTTGAGTCGTTAGATGACCCAAAAGTTAATGCAAATAAACAAAACAGCAATGGGGCGAACTATTTATAGTATTGCCCTGCAGGCATCTTGAACACCCTGTTTTTTTGATAGTAGGAGAAGTCGCCGCTCTTTTTGGGATTCGCGGTGATCCATTGTTGGTATTGGACAACGTTTGCAGCGGCGCCGAACAACCACTGGTTGTAAGCTTCAAACATGCCTTCCCTCAGCAGGTACTGCAATTGATCGAATAACTTGAAGGGATATTTAGCATTATTTTTTGAAAACCAGTCGAGTAAAAAGCGTGTACGGATCATGGTTAGGGCCTCGGTGTTGATTCCCTGGCCGGTGAGATCGCGCTGTTTCAGCAGGGTCTCTGCAACCGCCTGTTGAAAAAGATTTACTTTTTTGCCGGAATAATTCACATTGTCGGAGAAGATCATCTTGTAGGATTCCAGCAGCACATTCTTCATTTCAGCGGTTCTTACCGTATAGCTTTCGCCGTTGACAAAGATCTCGCCGTAGACGATGGCGAGCACCGGGTTGGATTTGGTGTAGTAATAGAATTTCGATGCATGGTAGTAGTTTCCCGGATAGGCGGGTTCTTTTTCAATCCCTTCTTCCCATTGTTTGATGGCTTCGGCAGCCTGCTGGTCAGACAACAGGATCTCTCCGAATTCAAAATGCAGAATGCCGCTGTTGGGGAATTTCTTGAGTCCTTTGCGGTAGATCTTCTGGCACTCCTTCAGATCGCCTGCGCCCTTGAATACGTTACCTGCAATCTGGAAGGTTTGCACATCGGCGTCCTCCCGGTCAAGCAAAGGCATGATCACGTTGCGCGCCTCAGTTAAATCACCAGACAGGTATTGGGTGTAGGCCAGTTCTTTTTGCACGGCCAGGTCATTAGGCTTTACCTGCAATGCGCGATTCAATACCAGCTTGGCATTTGAATAGTCGCCCTGGCGGGTGAACACTCTCGCGGTCTCCAGCATCTGCTCCACTTCCTGTCCGAGCAATGTGGATGAAAAAAGAATGAAAAAGACTACCAATACATGCTTCATATAAACGCAAATGTGCAGCTATTTTCTGTATGGGCTGCGCCTTAATAAATCAAATGGGTTAACAGGCCGTCCCTGAGTTTCGGTTCAAACCAGGTGCTTTTCGGGGGCATCACATTACCGCTGTCGGCGATGTCGAACAGTTGCTGGATGCTGACCGGGTAAAGGCTGAATGCGGCTGCCATTTCTCCGCTGTTCACCCTGTTTTCCAGTTCTTTCAGTCCCCGGATGCCGCCTACAAAATCAATTCTCTTGTCGGTCCGCTGGTCTTTGATGTTAAGCAGTTTATCCAGTACGTTATTGGAAAGTATGGTTACATCCAATACACCGATCGGATCTTCGGTCCAGGTGCCTTGATGTGCGGCCAGCCTGTACCATTGGTTATTGCAGAACAAGCCAAACTGGTGCAAGGCTGCAGGACTTACCGGTTCGGTACTGGCGGACACTGCGAAATCTTCGCGGAGGGCGTTGAGAAAGGTTTCCGGGGTATGGCCGTTCAGGTCTTTGACCAGCCTGTTGTAGTCCATGATCTTCAGTTGTGAAGAAGGAAAGAGGGTAGTCAGGAAATAAGACGCTTCTTCCGGCGCTTCGCTGCCCAGGGCTTCCCTGACTTTGGCGGCGCTTGCCGCGCGGTGATGGCCATCCGCGATATAGGTGTGGTTGATCTTTGTTTCAAAGATGCCGGTGATGGCAGCAATGGTATCGTCATTATCCACGATCCAGATGGTATGGAGGATACCATCATCTGCCTTGAAATCATATACCGGGGAATGGGAGGATTTCCATGCGTCGATCAGATCGTCCAACGACTCATCATTTTTGTATGCAAGGAAAACGTTTCCGGTCTGTGCGCCCGATATTTTAATATGGTTGATGCGGTCGTTTTCTTTTTCCGGCCTTGTGAATTCGTGTTTCTTGATGATGTTGTTATTATAATCATCCACGGAGGAAACGCAAACAAGTCCGGTCTGGCTTCTTTCCCCCATGACCAGCTGGTAGATGTAATAGCATTCCTTTGGTTCCCTGATCAGGGTACCTGAGCTGATCATGTTGTGCAGGTTTTCCTTAGCCTTATCGTACACCAGCCTGGAATACGGGTGCATGTCACCCGGGAGGTCGATCTCCGACTTGGTAATATGAAGAAATGAGTGGGGGTTGTTTTTTACTTCAACACGGGCCTCATCACTGTTCAATACATCGTAGGGTCTGGATGCCACTGCTGCTGCAAGCGCCGGAGTGGGCCTTAGGGCTTTAAAGGGTGCTATATGCGCCATGTAAACATTTTATGATCAATGAAATGATTTTATGAGTTCGCAGAAGGCTTTGACACTGTCCAGTGGCAAGGCATTGTACAGGGAAGCCCTGAAGCCACCAACACTGCGGTGTCCCTTCACGCCGATCATGTTTTCTTTTTTGCAGAGAGCAAGGAAAGCCTTCTCTTTTTCTTCATCATCCATCACAAACACAACATTCATTCGGCTGCGGTCTTCTTTTGCCACGGTGGGTCTGAAGACGGGGTTGGCTTCGAGGGCAGTATAGAGCAGATCAGCTTTTTCCTTGTTGATCTTCTCGATGCCTGCAATGCCACCGATCTTCTTGAGCCACCTGAGGGTGAGCATGCACACGTATATGGCAAATACCGGCGGGGTATTCAACATAGAACCGTTGGCGATGTGCTGCCTGTAATCCATCATGGAAGGGAGTTTCCGGTCTGCCGCTATATAGTTTTTGTCCAGGATCACGAGGTTTACCCCGGCTGCGCCGATGTTCTTCTGGGCTCCGGCATAAATCAATGCGAATTTGTTGAAGTCCATCTGCTTGGACAGGATATCACTGCTCATGTCGGCCACCAGTGGTACGTTGGTATCCGGTGTCCACCACATTTCGGTACCTTCTACGGTATTGTTGGTGGTATAGTGAAAATAGGAGGCGTTGGCAGGAATTTGGAAATCTTTTGGGATGTAGGTGTAGCCTTTGTCTTTGGAACTGGCGACCACATCCACCTGTCCGAAAAGCTTTGCTTCTTTGATGGCCTTGGTTCCCCAGACACCGCAATCAAGATAGGCCGCGGATGCATGTTCGTTCAGTAGGTTCATGGGAACCTGGAAGAACTGTGTGCTGGCGCCGCCGTGCAGGAAGAGGATCTCTTTATCGTCATTCAGCTGCATGAGTTCCTTTACCAGCATTCTTGCTTCGTCCAGCACAGCTTCGAATATCGAAGTGCGGTGGCCGATCTCCAGGATCGACAATCCTGTGTTGTTAAAATTCAGGACCGCCTTTGATGCTTCTTCAAAAACTTCCTTCGGCAATATGCTCGGGCCTGCATTGAAATTGTGGATCAAGCTGATTTTTTTTGAACCGCAAACATAATCAATTTGAACAAGAGCTGCCGGGCATGCCGAGGTCTTTCCAGTGCTTATTCAGTTGATCCCATTCGTCTAACTCCTGGTCCGTGAACGATTTTCCCGCGAGATCCGCCAGGTTGGGCTGGCCCGCATTCACCCATGCCGTATACCAGAGGCTGGCCGTGGCCAGCACCGATTCACGCATCCTCCTTTCCACCATACCGTTCAGCATCTGGTGGTAGGATTTACTATAGCCGCTGGAGTACTGACGCACTACCACGCCATTTCTCATCTCGAAGCTGAATTTAGCGTCGCTCCTGTATGTGCTGCTTAGTATCCGTTCAAATAAGAGCACGGTATCCGCAGCTGCAGCGCTTTGTTTCACCAGTTTCCAAACCATGTTTGAAATGCTTTTCACGTAATGGCCGCGTCCGGTGACAAAATCAAATTCGGTTTCGGCGAACAGTTCCGGAATCCGCGATTCCCAAAAACCATGGATACCGTGCTGGTTGGTGTATTGGCCATTGTGGTTGGAAGATGCATGGAGGGGGACATGGGCGTCTGAAATATAATGGCCGAGTTCGGCAGAAAGCTTAATGATGGCAAATTTGTCCTTCTCCTCGAAAGCCCGTGTAAGCCTGGACATCATGGTTTGGATCCACCATGGAACAATGCCGTGTAGTGAAAGACTGTCGGCCCCGTATCGGTTGACCGCAGCGGCCCAAGAGGTGGGAATGCTGTCCCAGGGATGGTAATGGTCCAGGTCGATATAATGCCTGGGACCCTCGGCTTTAACGGCATATCTTCTTTTGTCCGGGTCAACGGCATGCTCCGTAATAAAATCGATGTTGGCTTTGTAGAGCACCATCATTTCCGGCGGAAGCAGGAAAACCGCGTAGCGATTGATCATCTTATGGGCGTAAAAGCCCCAGGAATATGCGGGAGAGACCGAAATCATGAACACCATCAACACCGCCGCCCTTCTGCACCATATCATAATTCAGATTTATCATTCTGTTTTCTTTTCCTCTTCCGCCTCGGTAACTCCGCCCGTGATGGCGAATTTCATGGCCTCCGTGGCATTCATATTGGTCACCAGTTTCACCCGGTCCCGCTTGACAAAATATAGCCTGCCTGAGAAGGCATAGGAGTGGGGTATATACACCGAAACATAGTCCTGTATGCCGAATTCATGAACGTCCTGCTGGGTGATGAATCCCAGCTGCCATACATCTTCCGCTTCAATACAAACCAGCACGGCCCTGTTGAATTTCTTCTTATTACCGGCAAAGGCTTCGAAGAAGTCCTTCAGCGTGGTATAGATCACCTTCACGCCGGGTGTTTTTTCGAGCAGCTCATCCAGATATTGCACCAGCCGGCCGAATAGGAAAGACGAGGAGAGATAACCGATGGTGATCACGATCAGGATAACCACCAGAAATCCCAGCCCGGGATAGCGCTTTGGATTGCCATTGGCATCCGTGCCCACCAGGGTGGGGAAAAGCGTGTTCAAGAGGTTAGGAAGGATACCGTCAATAAAGTTAAACAAGGATATCACTGCCCATGCCGTGATCACGATCGGTGCCAAAATGATCAGCCCCTGGAAAAAATACTGCAGTAAGGGCTTGAGCCTGCTTTGATACATAATGGTAAAAGTACTGAATTCAAAGGGGCGTTCCGTCGGAAAATCAACGGATTATGGGCAGAAAATACCCATGATATCCGCTGATTTAGCCTTTTCGCCCCTTTTTCGGCAGGTTTCGACGAAATATGTCCCATTATATATATGTGGTCTAAAATGATGATGGAAACTTTTACTACTCCCAAAGTTTCCTTAGTTTTGTGCCCCTAAATCAAATTATGGAACAAGCGGAGCATCAGTTGGAGACCAGGAACCGGATCCGGGACCAGGCCAAGCAGTTGTATATGAAGTATGGCATACGATCGGTTTCCATGGACGATATAGCTGTGGGACTGGGTATGTCGAAAAAAACCATCTACCAGTATTTTACGGATAAAGATGAGCTGGTGGATGCTATTGTGGAGCTAGACATACAGGAGGTGCAGGGCGATTGCCAGGCCTGTTTTGCCCATTCCACCAATGCAGTGGAAGAGGTTTTCCTGACCATGGACAGGATGCTGGAGCACTTGCGGAATATGAACCCAACCATCCTCTACGATCTGCACAAATTCCATTTCCAGAGCTTCAAGAAGTTCACGGACCACAAAAATTCCTATTTGCTGGACGTGATCAAAAAGAACCTCACCCGGGGGATCGAGGAAGGGTTTTACAGGTCCGATATTGATGTGGACGTCCTCTCCCGTTTCAGGCTGGAGTCGATGATGATCGCATTCAATATGGAGCTCTTCCCGCCCACTCGCTACGGGCTCGTGGAAACAACCATGGTCCTGATGGAGCATTTTATCTTCGGCTTGGTCACCCCAAAAGGCTACGAGCTGATCCTTAAATATCAACACGAACGAAATAAAAAGGAGAAACATGAGAACAGGTAGTACGTGGCGCCCGATCGCTGGGCTGGTCATATGTCTTGGCCTGGCGACGGCAGCCACCGCGCAGCAGAAATATGAGTTAACAGCCAGGGAAGCCGTTGAACACGCGATCAAGAATGTCACAGAGATCAAAAACCTGCAGGTGGACCGCAGGATCCAGGAGGCCAAGAACAAGGAGATCCGCGGCCAGGCCATGCCCCAGATCACAGGTAACCTCAGCGCCCAGCATTTCTTTGATATACCGGTGACCTTACTGCCGGACTTCATTTCCCCCAGCGTATACAATGTGCTTGAGAAAGAAGGGGTGCAGGGTAGCAACGGACCTATTGTACAGCCCGGCGGTGACCCCGCCCTGTTCCCGGCACAGTTCGGCGTACCCTGGCAGGCATCAGCGGGATTCAGCTTCCAGCAACTGTTTTTTCAGCCGGACGTGTTTGTTGGCCTTCAAGCCCGTGATGCGGCGCTGAAGTATGCCGACCAGAACATACTGGCCATGGAGGACAGTGTTCGCAGCAATGTATACCGCGCTTATTATTCTGTGCTCATAGCCGAAAAAAGGAAGACTTTCATTCACGAAGGGATCAAACGACTGGATAAACTGGTGCACGACCAGGAAGTGCTGTTCAAGAATGGATTTGCGGAGCGGCTCGATATAGACCGTACACAGGTGAATCTGAACAACCTTAAATCGGCCAAGATCCAGATCGATAACCTGATCAATATCGGTTATGCATCACTGAAATACTCCATGGGTTTAAGGCAATATGATACGCTAAAGCTTAAGGATACCCTATCGTCTGAAATGGTGAAACGGGATATCCTCGATACCACTGGCTTTAAATACGAAGACCGGAATGAGGTGAAGATCCTGAATACGGTGAAGGAGTTGCAGGGCCTGGACCTCAAGCGATACAAGCTGCAGTATTATCCAACCGTGGCAGGCTTCTGGAACTTCAGTGAGAACGCGCAAAGACGCCAGTTAAACTTTTTTGATTTCAAACAACCCTGGTTCCGCACCAATGTGGCAGGCCTGAACGTAAGCGTTCCCATATTTTCCGGTTTGCAGAAAAGGTATAGGGTTGAGCAGGCCAAATTGAATCTGGAGAAAACAGTGAACACACTCGATAACCTTGAGCGGGTGATCGACTTCCAGCGCGAAGCGGCATATACCCAGTTCCGCAATGCCATCACCGGACTGGATGTTCAGGAGCGCAACCTCGAACTGGCCCTTAAAGTGTACAACACCACCAAGCGTAAATACGAACAGGGTCTGGGTTCGAGCTTTGAAGTATTGCAGACCGAACAAAGTTATGAAGATGCACAGTCCGCTTATTTCCAGGCATTGTATGATGCCGTAGTTGCAAAAATTGCTTACACCCGCGCATTGGGAAGATTACAATAAACCAAAACATTACTAAACACATCATTATGAAAAAAATAATCACCATATCAGCAGTATTCTTCCTGGCGGCCTGCGGGGGGGGAAGCAAGAGCGAGAATGCAGGTGTTGCAGAACTGAAAGCTGAACTCGAGAGCCTGAAAAAGCAGAAGGATGACATCACCGCTAAGATCTCTGACCTGGAGAAACGCGTAGTGAAAGCAGATCCCACAGCGGCTGCGGCCGAGAATGCCAAACTTGTTGCCTTTACACCTGTGAAGCTCCAGGATTTTGAACACTATATCGACCTGCAGGGTAGGATCGCTACCGAGAACATTTACTATGTAACACCCCGGGGTATGGGTGGTCAGGTGAAGGCCATTTATGTGAAGCAGGGTGATCGGGTGCGCAAAGGCCAACTGCTGTTGAAACTGGATGACGCGGTGATCAGGCAGCAGATGTCATCCCTCAGGACGCAAATGAATTTTGCGAACGATATCTATGTACGCCAGCAGAATGTTTGGAAAGAGGGTATTGGTACCGAAGTACAGGTATTGAACGCCAAGAATAACGTAGATAACCTCGAGAAGCAGATGGCTGTCCTGAACGAACAACTGTCGATGACCAATGTATATGCGCAGGTGTCTGGTATAGCTGAAACTGTAAGCATCAGGATCGGCGAACAATTCACGGGTAATCCTGCGGCAGGCATCACCATCATCAATCCTTCCAACATCAAGGCAGTGGTAGAGATCCCTGAAAATTATATTTCCAAGGTTCAGAAGGGCATGCCCGTTGTGGTGTTGGTCCCCGACCTGAACAGATCCTTCAAATCGTCCATCTCCCTGGTGAGCGAACTGATCGGACAGAACACGAGGAGCTTTACTGCGGAGGCAAAAATCCCATCAGACCCTGCCCTTAAGCCCAACCAGATCGTGGTGGTCAAGATCCTCGACCATGCTTCGAGGAATGCGATCGTTGCGCCGATTGCCACCCTTCAGTCGGATGAAAAAGGCAAGTTCGTATTTGTGGAAGTCACAGAGAATGGCAAACTGATCGCGAAGAAAAAGCCTGTGACCATCGGTGAGCTGTATGATGACATGGTGGAAATCAAAAGCGGCCTGGCGGTGGACGACAAGCTGATCACCCAGGGTTTTCAGGGATTGTATGATGGACAGCTGATCATTAATAAATAAAGCAGGGATCATGAAAAAAATCAGTGACGAAGTATATAAACTGATCAGCAATGGCAAAACGTTTTTTGCCACCAACTGGGCGATCAGAAGCAAGACCGCCGTTTATCTCATCGTGTTGTTCGTTACCGTATGGGGTGTGTCATTATTCGTAACCCTCCCTAAAGAGCAGTTCCCGGATATTGTTATCCCTACTATTTATGTACAGACGATCTATGTGGGTAATTCTCCCAAAGACATTGAGAATCTGGTAACAAGACCGATTGAAAAAAAGCTGAAGGGTATTTCGGGCGTTAAGATCGTCAAGATGACGAGTACTTCGCTACAGGACTTCTCCGCTATTGTAGTGGAGTTCAATACCGATGTGCCCACAGACGTAGCCATACAAAAAGTGAAGGATGCCGTAGATAAGGCTCGCGGTGACCTCCCCAACGATCTTACCCAGGAGCCCACGGTCCAGGAGATCAGTTTCAGCGAGTTTCCCATCATGTATGTGAATGTGAGCGGCGACTACGATGCGGTGAAACTCAAGGAATTTGCAGACAGGCTGCAGGACAAGATCGAAGAGCTCTCCCAGATCACCCGCGTGGATATTGTGGGTGCGCCCGAGCGCGAGATCCAGATCAATGTAGACAACTACAAGATGCAGGTGGCCAAGGTCACCTTCAATGATATCGAGAATGCCGTGGCCAGGGAGAATGCGGATATATCTGCAGGCCTGCTGCAGATCGGCGACCAGAAAAGGACCCTTCGTATCAAGGGCCAGTTCGACAATGCCTTTGACATCAACCAGGTGATCGTAAAGAATTTCAACGGGGCACCGATCTATCTCCGGGACATTGCAGAAGTCAGGGACACCGTAAAGGAGAAGGAAAGCTATGCCAGGATGAATGGTAAGAACGTGGTGAGTCTGAGCATCATAAAGCGTGCCGGCGAGAACCTGATCGATGCCTCCAGGAGAATCAGGGAAGTGGTGGACCAGCTCAAGGAAAAAGAATTTCCGAAGAACCTGGACATCGCCATCAGCGGCGACCTGAGTATTAAAGCCAGCGCCTCATTTACGGAACTGGTCAACTCCATCGTTATTGGCTTCGTGCTGGTGATGCTTGTTCTGATGTTCTTTATGGGTGTCACCAACGCATTCTTTGTGGCCCTCTCCGTTCCCCTGAGCATGTTCTTGGCCTTTATCTTCCTGCCCACGGCGGGTTTTATTGTAGGCGGTAACATATCATTGAACTTTATTGCGCTGTTCGCACTTCTGTTCGGTCTTGGTATCGTTGTGGACGATGCCATTGTGGTGATCGAGAATACCCACCGGATCTTTGTGAACGGTAAGGGAATGATCTCTTCAGAGGATGCTGCGCGGTATGCTGCGGGGGAAGTCTTCATCCCTGTACTTGCCGGTACACTCACTACGCTTGCACCATTCATACCGCTGTTGTTCTGGCCCGGCATTATTGGTAAGTTCATGATCTACCTGCCTACGATGCTGATCTTTACACTAACAGCATCGCTGATCGTGGCCTATATCATGAACCCTGTTTTTGCGGTTGACTTTATGACCCACGAAGAGCATAGCAAGGAGTCCAAATCTGCCATTTTTAAAAAACCGGTGTTCTGGGCCACCCTCGCATTGGCTGCATTGCTTGATGTGATC
>JBBAJN010000089.1:0-12055 GCA_040404045.1 Chitinophagaceae bacterium | reverse complement strand
TATCGCACGTTCAGACAAAATGAAGATTGTTATTTCGCCACATTAGCGGAGATCAAAAACAAAACCGGAAACCCCCGTTTTGTGTACTCCCATTTTCTGCAACCCCGGCCGCCCGTATTTCTGGATGCCATTGGTAATACAAGAAATATTACTGCTGCTATGCGTGAATTCAATCGCGGTGGCGATCCATTTATCCATTCCTATATCAACTACTTGAAATACACGGATAAGATGATCAGGAAGATGGTAGACGAGATCAGCCAACATGATCCGAACGCTGTAATCGTACTCGCCAGTGACCATGGTTTAAGAAGCTGGGCTGGCGAATCGGATGATGTTTTCAATATCCAATTGGCCATCAAACTGCCCACTCCATCTCAGCAATTCGCGGATACCACCACGCTGTCAAACAGTTTCAGGATCGTGCTGAATCAGATTGCAGGGCAGAAACTCGATCTGCTCCCCCGTAGAAAGCAATTGTAAAAAGGATTAATTTTATCAAAACGTTTCCATGCTGATCTATGTCGATCCCGGAAGTGGCAGTTACCTTGTCCAATTACTGATAGCAGCAGTACTGGGGCTGGGCTTCTATTTCAGAACAGGCTGGAATTATATCCGATCATTTTTTTCGAGGAAGAAAGATGAAAAGAACTGAGAAATCATCCTTCCGCGATCCTTCCGGTCACATTTTCATTCATGAAGGGATTGTGTTCAGACAGGTCAATGCTTCCTACGCTTCCTGTTATGACCAACTCATGTCATCGGGTCTTTATGCCACTCTTACAGAAAAGAACTGGCTGATCACACATCAGGAATTGTCACTGCCTGATATCAAGGGCCCATATAAGGTGATCAAACCTGCCCAACTTGACGCCATCAATTATCCGCACGAATGGAGTTTTTCCCAACTCAAGGACGCTGCGCTCCTCACCTTACGGATTCAGCGGACGGCCCTTGCACATGGCATGATCCTGAAAGACGCCACGGGATATAATGTCGTATACATCAACCAATCTCCTGTCTTCATCGATACCCTCTCGTTTGACATCTACAATGAATCAGCGCCATGGGTTGCATACCGCCAGTTTTGCGAATGTTTTCTGGCACCTCTTCTGCTGGCCAAACACGGCGGCGCTGACATGATCCGCATGTTAGCCATATATCCTGATGGAATCCCGGTTTCATTATGCAATAAACTGCTACCCTGGACATCAAGGCTGAATTCGCTCGCCGCATTACATATCCACCTGCAATCTTCAGTTGGCGCAAAAAGCTCCCGGGCCAGCAAAACCGGAGGTTTCAGCAAAGCCAAGGTACTAAGGATCATCGACCATCTTGAACGGGGAATCAGTGCATTGAACATTGCCGACAAGGAAACGAACTGGAGTAACTATTACAGCGATTCCATACTCCAGGGACAATATCTTGAAAATAAGAAAAATGCTGTCATGCAACTCACCAAAAAGATCGCGTACCGATCGGTACTTGATCTCGGTGCCAACCAAGGCGAGTTCTCTATCTTGCTGGCCAATCAAGGCAAGAAAATAACTGCCACAGATTCGGACCATCTCGCGATTGATAAACTTTATTCAGCTTCCAGGGCGCTCAAACTGCCTATCACCACCCTAGTGGTTGATCTCATGAATCCTTCCCCGGCACTGGGCTGGAACAATGAAGAACGATCACGATTTGCAAAAAGACAGCAGGCAGATCTTGTCATGGCCCTCGCGCTGGTTCACCACCTTTGCATTGGAAAAAACCTTCCCTTTGATATGCTCTTTGAAGGGCTGTCCGGACTGGGAAGATATCTGTTGGTCGAGTTTATATCGAAGGAAGATGAAAAGGTCAGGCTGCTACTTCAACACAGGAAAGATATTTTTGACCAGTACGATGAGGCCCATTTTATTACTGCATTCGGGGAATTCTACAACTTACTTGAAGCCATGGAAATTGGCTCCACCGGAAGAAAATTATATCTGCTGGAGAACAAGTTGCGGCCCTGATGCTTATTTTTGGCCCATGAGCGACATCCGAAACAACTGGACCATTGCGGAGATCAATAACATCTACAACGAGCCGCTGCTTGAACTGATATATAAAGCCGCCAGGACCCACAGGGAATACCAGG
The DNA here is from genome assembly GCA_040404045.1 of Chitinophagaceae bacterium. GTDB lineage: Bacteria > Bacteroidota > Bacteroidia > Chitinophagales > Chitinophagaceae > Pollutibacter. The sequence goes on along the minus strand of JBBAJN010000089.1, from coordinate 9,927 downwards.
ACACTGGCGAGGTGCAAGTGTGTACCCTGCTCTCTGTAAAAACCGGCGGCTGTTCCGAGGACTGTGCCTACTGTCCCCAGGCTGCGAGATACAGTACCGATATCACCGTTCAGGCCCTGATGCAAACTGATGCCGTTCTAGACTATGCCAGAAAAGCAAAGGCAGCAGGCTCAACCCGCTTCTGCATGGGCGCGGCATGGCGCGAAGTACGCGATAACCGTGACTTCGACAGGGTGATCGAATTTGTACAGGAAGTGAATAAACTGGGTATGGAAGTTTGCTGTACGCTGGGTATGCTGACTGAGAACCAGGCACAGCGGCTGGCGGATGCGGGACTCTATGCTTACAACCACAATCTGGACACTTCCAAAGAATACTACGGGGAGATCATTTCCACCAGAACCTATGATGACCGTCTTGAGACCATCGAGCACGTCAGAAAAGCCGGTGTTTCCGTTTGTTGCGGTGGCATCATCGGCCTGGGCGAAAAACATGAGGATCGCATAAATATGTTACACACCCTTGCGACCATGCCCGAGCATCCTGAATCAGTGCCTGTAAACGCCCTGGTAAGGGTGAAAGGAACACCACTGGAAAACCATGATAAAGTGGATATCTGGGACATGGTTCGAATGATCGCCACGGCCAGGATCCTGATGCCGCGGGCGATGGTTCGTTTAAGCGCGGGTAGAACCGAAATGAGTATCGCTGAACAAGCGCTTTGTTTCATGGCCGGTGCCAACTCTATATTTGCCGGTGATAAGCTCCTCACCACCCCTAACCCCAGCTTCGATGAAGACAATGCCATGTTTGAATTACTGGGACTGAAACCCAGGGCGGCATTTAAAGACTAAAGCTGAACATTGAGCCCAAACTGATTGAATCCGGTGCTCGACTGATACTGGCTCCTGGCGTACCTGATCTGCAATTTCTTCAGGTTCACCCCTACACCAAACGAAACACCTGTCAGCCCGTTGTTTGTGTTGTTGATGGAGAGTTCAGCGCGGCGCAGCACATTGTATCCAACAGTGAACTCCAACCTGTCGCCAGCATAGACTTGCGTAGCAAATACAAAATGCCTGAACAGGTTATTGAGGAAACCATCATTGGCATTTCCAGATCCTTCACTGTTATTGAACAAAGTATCGTTGTATACGAGGTTGAACTGATGAAGCCGTTGTGCCGTCACGGAAAACTGGAATGGCGTACCTACCAGGCGTTTGGTGATTCCCAACTGCAGGTCAAAGGGCATATCTTCCGCCTCACCCCCATAAGTGCTGATCTGAGAGCCCATGTTGCGCGCGAGGAAGCTGACCTGCAACATGGATGAGGTGTCGAAATAATTGATCCCTACATCAAGGGCCACTGCGTTTGACCGATAGATCCCGTAAGCCGATTGTATGTACTTGAGGGTAGCGCCGTAATACCATCTCTCCAGGTATTTTCTTCCGGCAGAGATTTGAACAGCATAATCATAGGGCCTGAAGCTGCCCATGATATTCCCTGCCGCATCGGTTTGGTCCGTAGCTCCGTAATGAAAATAATTTACCCCGAGCCCAAAACTTGTTTTCCATGACGATTTATAATAAGCCCCCTGGGCATGAATATTTTTGATGCCGGCATAAAATAAATTAAAGTTTGCTGCCATTTGTCCATGCATTTCCGGCCTGAGCAAAGCAGGATTATGATAGGCCATGGAAACATCTTTGGTGATCACCGAACCATTCACTCCACCCAGGGCCGATAGCTGGGGGGCTGGGGACAACTTCATGAAGTTGAATGCAGCATCTCCTCCCAGGGTCTGGGTAATTGCCTGCAGATGCAGCAAAATGAGCACAGCGGCGAACAGGAACTTCATGTCATCGAAAGTAGGAATTATTCGGAAGAGGCAGTCCTGCAGATCAGGGAGTTCCTTAAAATGAAAATCCCCCATAGAGATGGGGGAAATTCTTTTTAACCCTTAAAACAACCAACATGAAAATTCTCCATATTGAAGAATTCTACTTTGATTAAACACGAAGTTTCTTATTTCTGTTTAAAGAAATGCCATAATTCTGTACAACTTCTTATAACCGTAAGTTATACGAGTGCTAAATCAAGTACTTGTTGCATATTCTTTACATAATGAAATTTTAGGCCCTTGATAAAATCTGAATTGATCTCCTGCACATCCTTTTCATTCTGCCAGCAAAGGATGAGTTCCTTAAGCCCGGCCCGCTTAGCCGCCAGTACTTTTTCTTTGATCCCGCCTACTGGCAACACCAAACCCCTCAGGGTGATCTCGCCCGTCATTCCGAGGTAGGGTTTTACTTTCCGGCCAGTATAAGCGGATGCCAGCGCGGTGAGCATAGTGATCCCGGCACTTGGACCATCCTTTGGTGTTGCTCCTTCGGGCACATGTATGTGGACGTCTTTTTTCCTGAAGATCTCCGGATCAAGTCCATACTTTCTGGCATTAGCATTCAGGTAGGTTAGTGCGGTACTTGCGCTTTCTTTCATCACATTGCCAAGGTTACCGGTTAACTTCAGTTCACCTTTACCCTCGCTAAGTATACTTTCAATGAACAGGATGTCACCACCCACATAGGTCCATGCCAGTCCTACCGCTATTCCAGGAAGCGGCGAATTCTTATAACTCTCGTTGCTGTATCTGGGCTTACCAAGAATCCGATGGACATCGGAAACCCGCAAGCCAGACTTCACCTTTCCTTTTATGGCATAATCTTTCGCCATAGACCTCATGATAGAGGCCAATTGCCGGTCAAGTTCCCTGACCCCCGACTCCCGTGTGTAATTTTCGATGACCTCTTCAATCACCTTATCATTCAGGTTCAGGTTCACATCTTTCAAACCGTGGGCTTCTTTTTGCTTGGGTATCAAATGTCGTTTTGCGATCTCCACTTTTTCCTTCATCGCATAGCCGTTCAACTCGATGATCTCCATCCGGTCCCTCAACGCTGGCTGGATGGCATTGATGTCATTGGCCGTAGCTATGAACAAGACCTTGCTGAGGTCATATTCCATTTCCAGGTAATTATCGTAGAAGCTATGGTTCTGTTCGGGGTCCAAAACTTCCAGCAGCGCTGATGAAGGATCGCCCCTGAAATCTTTACCAACCTTGTCCACCTCATCCAGGATCATCACGGGATTGGATGATTTGACCTTCCGGATGGACTGGATCACGCGGCCCGCCATCGCGCCTATATAAGTCTTGCGGTGACCACGGATCTCGCTTTCATCATGCAGGCCACCCAGGCTAAGGCGGACATACTTCCTGCCAATGGCGTTGGCAATGCTTTTACCCAACGATGTTTTACCGATACCAGGAGGACCCACAAAACAAAGAATGGGCGATTTCATATCCCCTTTCAATTTCAATACCGCCAGGTATTCCAGGATCCGTTCCTTGATCTTGTTCATTCCGTAATGGTCCGCATCAAGTACTTTCTTGGCCCGCCTGAGGTCGTAGTTATCTTTGGTGATCTCATCCCAGGGCAGGTCAAGCATGAGGTCAACATGGTTATAGACGATGGAGTAATCGGGGGTACTGGAATGCATCCTTTCGAGCTTCTCAATCTCCTTCTGGAAAAGGTCCTTCGCTGCCTGCGGCCATTTCTTGGCCTCTCCTTTCCTGATCATGTCCTGTAATTCCCTGTCGTTCGAATCACCCCCAAGCTCTTCCTTGATGCTCTTCAATTGCTGCTGAAGGAAATACTCGCGCTGTTGCTTATCAAGCTCCGTCTTGGTCTTATTGGTGACTTTGTTCTTGAGCTCTGCAAATTGCAGTTCCCTTTGCAGGAGGTGCATCAGTTTCTCCGATCTTGTCTTGAGGTCATCGATCTCCAGCAGCGTCTGTTTTTCTTTTACCTCACTATTCAGGTTGGAGCTGATGAAGTGGATCAGAAACGATGCGTTCTCGATATTCTTCAGGATGATCGCTGCTTCTGACGGGATATTGGGGGAGAGTTGGATGATCTGGGCCGCAAGGTCCTTCAGGGACGAAACAGTGGCGTCGAAGTGTTCATCGTTCACGATATTATCTTCCGACAACAACTCAATGTTTGCCCTGAAATAGGGTTCGTCGGACAGGACCGTTTTCATCCTGAATCGCTTACGCCCCTGTATGATCACGGTAGTACCTCCATCGGGCATTTTAATGAGTTTAATGATCTTGGCCACGGTACCCACAGTTACCAGATCAGAAATCTGGGGCTCTTCCACGGTGCTGTCTTTTTGTGCCAGCACACCTACCATTTTGTCAGTTTTATACGCCTCATTGACGGCCTTGATGGATTTGTCGCGCCCCACCGTAATGGGTATCACCACGCCGGGAAAAAGTACGGTATTCCTCAGGGGAAGGATGGGTAATTCCTCGGGAAGTTCAGTATCATCAATATTTTCGCCTTCAGACTCATTCAAAGGGATGATCGGCATGAAATCCATCTCCTCGTCCGGAAGGGCCCAGGTATTTTGTTTAGTCATAATAAAAGGTAAGGCGACAACCTGACATAATAGGTTGTCGCCCGCAGATTTTCTATGGTAGGTCAAGAAAGATGCCAAAGGGGGGCCATTGACTAATTGACTGATTGGCTAATTAGCTCATTGTTTAAAACATCAGTGCTACGCCGACCTGACCACCCCTGCTTTTCCACTTATCCTGGGTATCGATATTATTCAAATTCGTAAGTCCCATTCCATAACGGCCGTAGATCCTGAAGCTGAGTATGTTCAGTTGAACTCCGCCGAGTAATGATACATTTCCGTTCTTGAAAGCTTCAGCACCATCCTCCAGCAGGTTCCTGTCCCTGGACATCATCACGCTGAAACTCGGTCCTGCCTGGAAACTGATAAAAGTTGAAGGTCGCCATGTCAGCAAAACGGGTATGGAGAGATAATTGAGATTGACTTCTTTCAAGGTGCCGGGATTCACGGATCTGTATAGGGTATCAAAACTGTAACCGGTTTGCGTATTCGACTGGTTGAATAATACCTCGGGCTGGATCCCCCATTTTTTGCTCCACATCAGCTCTGCCACACCGCCCAGGTGATATCCCCAGTTGAACTGGTCCCTGAACGATACACCGTCGATCTTGTAAACAGTAGCTCCACCTTTGATACCAATATTGATTCCCTGTGAAAAAGCGGAATGGGCAGCTAAAAAACATCCTGCAAAGAGCACAAGCATTTTGATTTTCATATAGTATTTTTTAATGAGGATTTGACTGTAAAAAAAAGGAAATACTATGCCAGGTCTTGTTAAATGCCCTACAATTATTTGTTAAATGGAAAATACCCGGAATAATAACGTAATGGCATAGACGAAGATAAGTCAATTGACTCATTGGCTGATTGACTCATTGGCTAATTAACAAGAGCCATAGAAAATAAAGAATAAGTTAATGAGCTAATTAGTTAATTAGTCAATTCTATGAGGGTGATCTCAGGCAGTATCCCCACCCTTCCCGGATAACCCAGGAAACCGAAGCCCCTGTTCACATACAATTTCTGCTGTCCTTCCTCGTAAAGCCCGGCCCATTGCCTGTACACATATTGTACAGGACTCCATTTGAACCAGGGAATCTCCACCCCGAACTGCATCCCGTGCGTATGCCCGCTCAGGGTAAGATGGATATCCTTGTATTGCCTGACCTCTGCATCCCAATGGCTGGGGTCATGGCTTAGCAGGATCTTGAAAGGAATTTCCTGGCTGCCTTCATAGGCATTGGGCAGGCTCCCGTATTTTGGAAAATTCGATTTGGCACTCCAGTTTTCAATACCCAGCAACGCGATCTGCTGTCCATCCTTATCCACCACTACATGTTCGTTCATGAGCAGCCGCCAACCCATGTCGGCGTGCACCTTCTTCAACTGCTCCAGGTTTTGCTTTTTGGCATCCGGGCTTGGCCACTGCGCATAGTCTCCATAGTCGTGGTTACCTAAGGTACTGTAGACCCCCAAAGGTGCCCTGAGCCGGGCGAACATGTCCTTGAAGTCGCGCATCTCATCGGCCCGGTCGTTCACGAGGTCGCCCGTGAACAGGATCAGGTCTGGTTTCTTATCGAGGATGAGCTCTATGCCTTTCTCTACTGCTTTCTTATCCGTGAGGCTTCCGGAATGTATGTCTGATATATGAACAATCCGCAACCCTTTGAAAGCCTCCGGAAGGTCCTTGAATGTCATCGCCACTTCCTGGAATTTGTACCTGTATTTGTTCCCGAAACCCCACAAGAGCGTCCCAAACAGGCTTGACCCCAGGCCAAGCCCGAGCCAGCTCATGAACGTGGAGCGGGATATGGCGCTTGAACTGAACTCTTCGTTCTGAACGAATCGGTAATACAGCTTACCCCCGGACCAGTGGGCCAGCCTCCGTAAGTCGTCCAACAGAAATATGCCTGATGCAATGAACTTTGCGATGAATACCCCGATCAGGGTGGCAAAAACATAGATACGGATCAGCTTTGGCCATTCCGAAACATTCAGTAAAGACCCGAACATAAAAACTGATACCGAGACCAGCGTCAACGCCCAATAAATGGCGTAGATCAGTATCCTGGTTTTGGGCGCTGCCGTTTGCGATACATGTTTTATCGCCTGGAACACGTACCAGTCGATCAATAACATGATCAGGATGAAAACCCCTGATCCCAGGACTCTGGCCATAATCTATATTTAGAATGCGATGAATTGGTCCACCTGTTTCTCCATGGCTTCAACCGTTGCCGAGTCGTGGATCTGGTCCGATCCATTCAGCAATTTGTCTACCATGGAAATAGGCAGTTTATTGGGGTGTACCGCTACATGAAGATAACTTAGGGAACCGGAAAGGTGATCCATCCCCCGGAGATTGCCTGCCCGGCCTGTAGAAATACCCGTTAAAAGGGCTTTTTTGCCTGGCCAGACCCTTTTATAGTCAGACAGGTCGATCATGGTCTTCAGCGACCCAGGGAAACTGCCGTTGTATTCTGGCAGCACGAAGATAAACTTGTCGGTAGGTATCAATACGTCCTGCTCCAGGTGGCTCAGGAGCTCGGTTTTCTGGTTCAGGTCCAACCCTTCAAGGCTTACGAGGTTCGCATCGATCCCCCTGTTCAGGAGGATCTCCCGGTATTGACGGGCTACCTTCAGGGTTCGGCTGCCATGGCGGTTGGTGCCGGAAATGATTGTATAGTTCATGTTAGTAGTGGTTATAACACCCAATGTTGATATATTGTTCCGCAAAATGGTGCCGAACGATTAAATTTGCCATTCCGACAAAACCCCGGTTTTCATGCAATTCACTTATTACGGACATGCCTGCTTCACCGTTCAGGTAAATGGGAAAAAACTCCTTTTTGACCCCTTTATTACCCCGAATGAACTGGCTGCATCCGTTGATATAAACGCGATCGAGGCCGACTATATCCTGGTCAGCCACGGGCATGCCGACCATATCGCCGATTGTGTGGCCCTGGCCAACAGCACCGGGGCAATGGTGATCACCAATTGGGAGATCTATGAATGGCTGGCAAAACAGGGTGTCACCAACATCCACCCAATGAATACCGGCGGCAGCAAGGATTTTGATTTTGGAAAGCTGAAATGCGTGGTTGCCCAACATTCATCCAGCCTTCCGGATGGAAGCTATGGCGGTAACCCGATGGGATTTGTGGTCAAATCCAGCGAAGGGAACTTCTATTATAGCGGCGATACCGCACTGACCCTGGAGATGCAGCTTGTGCCGCGTTTTACACCTCTTGATTTTGCCATCCTGCCCATCGGCGATAATTTCACCATGGGCTATGAAGATGCCATACGCGCTGCCCATATGATCAGCTGCCACCAGATCGTGGGGGTGCATTACGACACATTTGGCTTTATCAAGATCGATTCGCGAAAGGCCACAGAAGAATTTTCAAAAAATGGTCTTACGTTGCATTTACCCGCAATTGGATCCACAATAACCATATAACCAACAACAACGCATGGTCCGTACGATAGGTATAGCAAATCAGAAAGGAGGTGTTGGAAAAACAACAACTGCCATAAACCTGGCAGCCAGCCTTGCCGTTCTGGAATTTAAGACGCTGCTGGTAGATGCCGACCCCCAGGCAAACAGCACCACCGGTGTTGGCTTTGATCTCCACAATGTGCAGCAGAGTTTGTACGACTGTATGGTGAACCAACTGCCGGCGAAGGATGTGGTGCTGAAAACCGACATACCCAATCTGTTTCTGCTGCCATCCCATATCGACCTGGTAGGCGCCGAAATTGAAATGATCAATTACCCGCAGCGTGAAACGGTGCTGAAGAATATCCTCGCGGAAATAAAGGATGACTACGACTTTATCGTGATCGACTGCTCCCCCTCTCTTGGACTCATTACAGTCAATGCCCTTGTTGCGGCAGACAGCGTAGTGGTACCTGTGCAGGCTGAATTCTTTGCTTTGGAAGGGCTGGGTAAATTGCTGAACACCATCAAAATTGTGCAGACCCGTCTGAATACGGAACTGGAAATTGAAGGAATATTGATGACTATGTACGATGGCCGGCTGCGGCTTTGCAACCAGGTGGTGAATGAGGTCAGAAGGCATTTCGAAGAACTTGTTTTCAGTACCATCATCCACCGTAACACCCGGTTGAGTGAAGCACCGAGCGTGGGCAAGCCTGCCATACTCTATGATGCGGAAAGCAAAGGCGCCATCAATTACCTGAACCTGGCCAAAGAGATCCTCCAAAAGAACAATCTGACCAGGATCAGCCAGGAAGAACGAATGTTAACATAACCAAATGAGTAATCCAAACAATAGAAAAGAGGCATTGGGCAAGGGAATAAGATCACTGCTGCAAAGCATTGACGCGGACCTTAAAACAACTACCGGAACACTGAAACAGGAGGTTGCGGAAAAATCGACCGCCGTAAATCTGGTCCCAATTGGCCAGATCGAAGTGAACCCAAAGCAACCACGGCAGGATTTCGACGAAACTGCTTTGCAAGAACTGGCCGCCTCGATCAAAATACATGGCATCATCCAGCCCCTGACCGTTTCTACGATCGCGCCTAACCGCTTTCGACTGATCGCGGGGGAACGCAGGCTTCGCGCTTCCAGGATCGCCGGATTGAAGGAACTTCCTGTATATGTTCGGAACGTAAACGACCAGGAACTGCTGGAACTGGCCCTGCTGGAGAACCTGCAGCGTCAGGACCTCAACGCCATAGAGATCGGAATCAGCTACAGGAGACTGATGGAAGAATGCTCCCTCACTCAGGAACAAGTAGCAGAGCGCATGGGAAAGGAAAGGTCCACCGTCACCAACTATATGAGGCTGCTGAAATTGCCGCCGGATATTGTTGTAGCCGTAAGGAACGGCAGCCTCAGCATGGGGCATGCCAGGGCCCTGATCAACGTGGATGCCGTAGATAAGCAGCTATATGTATTCCACAAGATCGTGAACGAAGGATTGTCTGTCAGGCAAACCGAAAATCTCGTGAGAACCATGTACAAACAGGACAATCCTGTTAAAAAAACACAAAAAACTGCATTGGCACCCGCATTCAAGAAGATCGAAGATAACTTAGCGTCGCATTTTAATACCCGTGTAAAAATGCAACATCATAAAAGCGGGCATGGCGCGATCAACCTGGAATATTATTCCATTGAAGAGTTGAACGCCATACTTGAAAAGATGAATATCACGGTTCACTGATATGCGTTCATACCGCCCACTTGGATTTTTCATTACGGTATTGCTGGTACTTGTATCTGCTGCTTCGTTTAGCCAGCAACGTGATACAAAAACTAAAGTGTCGGACACGGCGAAGACTACTGTGAAAAAAAACGATGCAGACACTGGTGCGGTGAAAAAGAAAAGAAGCGAACCCGGCAAGGCCGCGATCAGGTCAGCCATAATTCCCGGATGGGGCCAGATCTACAACAAGAAATACTGGAA
>JBBAJN010000088.1:0-12077 GCA_040404045.1 Chitinophagaceae bacterium | reverse complement strand
ACCCTGCTGGGCTTGAACCAGCGACCCTCTGATTATGAGTCAGATGCTCTAACCAGCTGAGCTAAGGGTCCGTCATCCCGTTGGAACAGGATGAGGGGCAGCAAAAATAATTAAAATCGTGTTACCGGATTGTTTTTTTGACAGATAATGCATTTGCCGCATACCATATATAGCCATCGGCCAAGGCGGGCCATTGAGCACCCGGCTGTGGTTTTATATGGATGGCTTTTCTTCTTTTAGCCCATTCATCTGGCTTTGGGTATTGAAATATGTCATTTTGGTGAGGCAGCTTTAACAAAGCATCCACCCGCGAAATTTCAAACTGTCGTAAATTTGCCTTACTATGGTTCTCAGGTATATCTTCTATGCTTTCCTCGCTTATTTGGGGTTCAGGTTGATTTTCGACCTGATCATTCCCATTGTTACCACTACCCGCAAAATAAAGAAGCAGTTTGCCCAGGCCCGTGAACAGATGGAACAGCAGCAGTATTACCAGCAGCAACAGCATCAGGCGCAGCAGCCATCAAAACCTGAAAACGTAACAGACGGAATTGGTGACTACATCGAATTCGAGGAGATCAAAAAGGATAAATAAGGGCAGGAAGGCACGAAACTGTCAGGAATTTTGACGGGCGCGTTTGCTATCGGCTTTTGGGTCCGCTGTACCCGTTTCCTGAACATCAGCCTCCGGGTCTATGCCGTCCGCCAGCCGCTCCGCGATCTTATCCACCCATTTCCCAATATTATTCTGAAGTTTGGGGTTTTCGAGCAGTTTTCCGGCCAAATTGGACCAAAACGAGTGCATTTTGGCCTTTCTTTCGCTTCCCACCACGGAATTGAACGCCATCATCCCATAATTTTCCTTTAGCCCGGTCAGGTTATCGTCCAGCTTATGTTCGATATGCGCCATTCTCATGCGCATTTTCTCCATTTCAAGTTCCAATGCATGCAGGTTTCTGATCTTTCCCATACTAATTGTCGTTTTGGTGAAGGTCTTTAGATGTTTCCCTGATAAAAAGGCGGATGAGCGGATTTTGGACCAAAGGGCGCCTAAAAACGATCACCAATAATAAAAGCATAAAGAACAGGCCAGCTGCCCCGGCAAAGCCCAGCACGGCACTTCCCGTGAGGTTGGTCAGCAACCAGGCAAAGCTCATCCCGAGGAAAAGCAGGGTGAACAACGACAAAAACCCTACCAGGAAGATCACAATGACGAGCCCGAAGGATTTGGAGAGGACTTTCACTGCCTGGAGTTTGATCAGGTTCACCCTCAGGTCAATATACTCTTTCAACAGGGCCTTGTTTTCGGCATAAAAACCTTTAAAATTCTGGTCACTGCCCATAGTAAAATGTATTGACCCCAAGGTACTCAATTTTCGCGTCAGGGGAGCCGTGTTATAGGCTGACCTTCATCATCTTTTTACCCATTCCCGGGCGGTTTTTTTTGGTTTTCAGTCAATTCTATGCTACATTCGCAGCGGAAACAGAATCAGAAGAAGGGAACGGGTGACGTTCCCTTCTGTTTTTACCGGACATGAATAACGAACCGCAAATCGCAAAGTTGGAAGCCCTTGTAAATGAGGTGATCGAAGGGAGTGAGGGGCTTTTTCTGGTGGAGATCAGGATCAAGCCTACGAATAATATCAAGGTGTTTATCGATGGTGACCAGGGTGTAAGCATTGAGCGATGTGTTTTTGTGAACAGGAAGCTGTACAAGCTGATCGAGGAGCGGGAATTATATACAGACGGTAATTTTTCGCTGGAAGTTTCCTCCCCGGGGCTCGACGAGCCGCTGAAGCTTACCAGGCAGTACCAGAAGAATGTGGGCCGGAATGTGGAAGTGACCCTGATCGATGGGACTAAAACCGAGGGTATCCTGAAAGAACTGGCAGAAGATCACATACTGGTTGAGGAAACCAGGGGTAAGAATAAGAAGAAAGAAACGGTTTCACACACGATACCATTCAATCATATAAAAACAACAAAAGTTCAGGTTATATTTTAACGATCCTGTTTACAGGTAAAATGCAATGCTATGGCGAGTATCAACTTAATAGAATCCTTCCAGGAATTCAAAGATGCGGAAAACATTGACCGCCCCACGCTGATGAAAGTATTAGAGGATGTTTTTAAAACATTACTCAGGAAGAAATACGGGTCAGACGAGAATTTCGACGTGATCGTAAATACAGAAAAAGGGGACCTTGAAATTGTAAGGCGCCGGATCATTGTGGAGGATGGTGCTGTGGAGAATCCGCTGGCAGAGATCGCCTATTCTGAGGCAACTAAAATTGAGCCTGACTTTGAAGTGGGTGAAGAATTGTACGAAGAGGTTGACATCATGGACTTTGGGCGTCGTGCTATCCTTGCCGCCAAGCAAACCCTTGCCAGCCGAATCAGTGACCTGAAGAAAAGTCACCTGGTTAAAAAATATGGCGATCGTATGGGAGAGATCCTGAGCGCCGAAGTATACCAGGTCTGGAAGAAAGAAGTGCTGCTGCTGGATGAAGATGGTAACGAGCTCATCCTGCCTAAATCAGAGCAGATCCCTTCTGATTATTTCAAGAAGGGGGAGAATATCAGGGCCGTGATCAAGAAAGTGGAGATGAAAAATAACAGTCCCGTAATCATTCTTTCACGTACTCACCCATCCTTCCTCGCTAAATTGCTGGAGATCGAAGTTCCGGAGATCTTCGACGGCCTCATCGTGATCCGTAAGATCGTCCGGGAGCCGGGCGAGCGGGCGAAAGTTGCTGTGGAGAGTTATGACGACAGGATCGATCCGGTGGGCGCTTGCGTGGGCATGAAGGGAAGTCGTATTCACGGAATTGTGCGTGAGCTGAAGAATGAGAATATTGACGTGATCAACTGGACGAATAATGTTCAGCTCCTGATCCAGCGTGGGTTGACGCCCGCTAAGATCAGCAGGATGAATATTGACCAGGAGAATAAAACTGCGGAAGTTTTTGTTTCCCCCGAGCAGGTATCCCTGGCCATTGGAAAAAGAGGCGTGAACATTAAGCTGGCGGAAGAGCTGACCGGGTATAATATTGATGTATATCGCGATACCGAGGGCGAAATGGATGAGTACGATATCGACCTGGATGAATTTACAGATGAGATCGAGCCATGGGTCATCGATGAGCTGAAGCGCATCGGTTGCGATACGGCAAGGAGTGTACTCGACCTCTCCATCGATGAGCTGGAAAGGCGTACGGATCTGGAGAAAGAGACCATTGATGAAGTCAGGAAGGTGCTGCAGGCTGAATTTGAGAAAGAGTAATTAAGCCCCGGGAGGGACCGGGGTTCGGATATCCGGAACAGAGATCCGGAATTTTAAATTGATAAAGTAGTAAATGTCAGAAAGTAATACACCCAGATTAATGGCCGCTGCCAAGGAGTTCAACATTGGTAAAGACACCCTTGTGGACTTCCTGATCAGCAAAGGATTCAGTAAGGACGACCTCAAGCCTACCTCAAAACTTTCGGAGGATATGTATCGGTCGCTCCAGCAAGAGTTCTCGTCAGACAAAGCTGCTAAGATCAAGAGTGATCAGATCGAGATCCCTAAAGGGAATGTTATCGAGGGTAAGAAGAAGAAAGACGAAGAGGAGATCCTTTTCAAAAAGGATACCAAGAAGAAGGCTGCAGAGAAGGAGGTTCCTGTTGCAGCAACTGCTGTGGAAGTTGCCCCTGAGCCGGAAGTTGTGGTGGAAGCGCCACCTGTAGAGGTTCCTCAGCCTGATGTGGTAGTGCCTGAAGTGGTAAAAATTGAAGCTCCGGTTGTTGATGGTCCGAAAATTTTAGACAAGATCGACCTGGACGCCATTGATTCATCTACCAGACCAAAGAAGTCTAAGAAAACGGAGAAGAAGGAAGAAGCTGTTGTGCCGGAGCCCGAACCGGAGGTTGTGGAGCCTGTAGTTCCCGAGCCTGTTGCTGTGAAAGAGGTCATTGAAGAAGAGGTTAAAGAAGTCCAGCCGGACAAAATGAAAATAGAAGCTCCTGAACTGGAAGGGCCCAAGATCATCGGAAGGATTGAACTTCCTGTGGACAACGACATTAAAAACCGTGCGCTGGACGAGAAGCGGAAGCGGAAGCGTATACCAATAGAGAAAAAAGGCTCTTCCCCCGCTACAGGATCCGGGCAGTTCAAGCCTACGCTCAAGAGCGCCGGCGGAACAGGTGCCCCCAGGCCCCAGGGAGGCGGTGGCCCAAGACCTTCAGCCCCTTCCCGGTTCAAACCGGAGAAGAAAAGGGAGCCCAAGGAGATCGATGAGAAAGAGATCCAGGAAAAGATCAGGCAGACCCAGGCCAAACTGGCCGGTTCCGCGGGACGTGGTAAAAGCCTTAAAGCAAAATACCGCCGTGCCAAGCGCGATGAAATGGCAGAGTCCATGGGCGAGGGCGGAGATGACAACAAACTTCAGGTTACTGAGTTTATCAGCGTAAGTGAACTCGCGTCCCTGATGGACGCCAGCTTTGCTGACGTGATCGGTAAATGTATGAGCCTGGGTATCATGGTGTCGATCAACCAGCGTCTGGATGCGGAAGTGATCGAGCTGGTAGCCAGTGAGTTTGGCTACGAAGTGGAGTTCATCGATATGGAGAAGCAGATGGAGATGGAAGACATCTCAGATGAAGATGAGGTGGAGAACACGGATCCCCGATCACCTATTGTGACCATCATGGGTCACGTAGATCACGGTAAAACTTCGTTGCTCGACTACATCCGTAATACCACGGTAGTAGCGGGTGAAGCGGGTGGTATCACCCAGCACATCGGTGCCTACCAGGTGGAACTGCCGAACGGCAAATCGATCACCTTCCTTGATACTCCTGGTCACGAAGCATTTACGGCTATGCGTGCACGTGGTGCCAAGGTGACGGATATCGCAGTGATCGTGATCGCTGCGGACGATGCGGTGATGCCACAAACAAAAGAAGCCATTAGTCACGCGCAGGCGGCTGGTGTTCCTATGATCTTTGCGATCAATAAGATAGATAAGGAAGGGGCCAATCCCCAGAAGATATACGAGCAATTGGCTGGTATGAACCTCCTCGTTGAAGAATGGGGCGGTAAGTACCAGAGCCAGGAACTGTCAGCCAAGAAAGGCCTGAATGTAGACCTGCTCCTCGAGAAAGTATTGCTGGAGGCTGAACTGCTGAACCTGAAAGCGAACCCGGATAAGGAAGCAAATGGTACGGTAGTGGAAGCCACCCTGGATAAGGGTCGAGGTTATGTGGCCACCGTACTGGTGCAGAATGGCACACTTAAGAATGGTGATGTTGTTGTGAGTGGCCAGCACTTCGGTCGTGTTAAGGCGATGTTCAACGAAAGAAACAAGAAAGAGGATGAGGCGGGCCCAAGTTCACCTGTTCTGATCCTTGGTCTGAACGGTGCTCCTCAGGCTGGTGAGAAATTCAAGGTGTATGAAGATGAAGCAGAGGCCAAAGAAGTAGCGGGCAGGCGTGCACAGATCCTTCGCGAGCAGGGTATACGTACCAAAAAGCATATCACGTTGGACGAGATCGGTCGTCGTCTTGCGCTTGGAAACTTCAAGCAGCTTAATATCATCATCAAAGGTGACGTGGATGGATCGGTAGAGGCCCTGAGCGATTCGTTGCAGAAGCTTTCCACCGAGGAAATCGCTGTAGCTGTGGTGCATAAGGGTGTAGGACAGATCACAGAAAGCGATGTGCTGCTTGCTGCTGCATCTGACGCGATCCTGCTCGGTTTCAACGTTCGCCCATCTGCCCAGGCCAACAGGCTGGCGGTGACCGAAGGTGTTGAGATCAAGCTTTACTCCATCATCTATAATGCGATCGAGGAACTCAAGAGTGCCATGGAGGGTATGCTTGAGCCTAAGATCCAGGAGAAGATCATTGCCAACGTTGAAGTACGTGAAGTGTACAATTTTGATAAAGCCACCGTTGCTGGTTGCTATGTATTGGATGGAAAGATCATGCGTAACAGCAAGATCCGTGTGATCAGGGATGGTATCGTTGAATATCCTAAAGGCGAGGGCCAGTCGGCCGAACTGGGTAGCCTGAAGCGTTTCAAGGACGATGTGAAAGAAGTTGTTTCCAATATGGAGTGTGGTTTGACCGTGAAGAACTATGCCGGTATCAAAGTGGGCGATATCATAGA
Source organism: Chitinophagaceae bacterium (assembly GCA_040404045.1). Lineage (GTDB taxonomy): Bacteria > Bacteroidota > Bacteroidia > Chitinophagales > Chitinophagaceae > Pollutibacter. The sequence goes on along the minus strand of JBBAJN010000088.1, from coordinate 5,926 downwards.
GGCTTTTGAGATGGAAGAAGTGAAGCGGACACTGTAATCAACTTTAGGTTTTCATTAGAATCTTATTAAGTTTATTTGCGCATGCGGAAATGGTTTTTGTTCCTGGTTACGATCGGTTTTGTCCTGGTGGCAGAGGCGCAGTCTGCCAAGGTATTGGCCGACAAGATCTCGGGTATCCTGGGTGACAAGATCGTACTCAAATCAGACCTTCTCAATTACATCGACGATATCCAGCGCCGCGGCGGTGAGGTTCCCGAGAATGCGGAATGCGTGCTCCTGGAGCGTATGTTGATGGATAAGGCCCTGGTGCTTCAGGCCGAGAAAGATTCTTTACCTGTCAGCGAGGAAGATATCAATGCGGAACTGGACCAGCGGATCCGGTATTTCATCATGGAATTTGGCGGTAAGGAAGCCGTTGAGCAGGTGGCGGGTCGTACGATATACCAGATGAAAGAAGACTTCAGGCCATCTGTGAAGGAAAGACGACTGGCGGACGCCATGCGCGGCAAGATCGTGGAGAATGTGAAGATCACCCCACAGGAAGTAAGGCAGTATTATGATAAGATCCCCAAGGACAGCCTTCGTTTTTATGAAACGGAACTGGTTGTTGGGCAGATCATCCTTTTCCCAAAAGCGGGCAGGGAACTTGAGAAGTTCGCCATCGATGAGCTGAACGACTATAAGCGACAGATCGAAAGTGGTAAATCATTCGAGAACTATGCCAGGCTGTATACCGAGGATCCCGGCAGTAAGCAGAGTGGTGGCCGGTATGAGATCAACAAGAATGAAAAGCAATGGGACCCGGATTTCAAGAATGCAGCTTTCAGGCTTAAGGAAGGCCAGGTTTCCCAGGTGGTGAAAAGCAAATTCGGATACCATATCATTCAGATGGTCAGCCGCAACGGTGATGACGCCGTGATCAGGCACATCCTCAGGATTCCTGAGGTTACGCAGGTTGAAGTGGACAATGCAAAGAGTAAACTGGATAGTATACGCTCCAAACTGATCGCCGGCACATTGACTTTCGGTGAGGCCGTGGATAAGTTCAGCGAGGACGAAGGCAGTAAGTTTACGGCCGGACTGATCTCCGGGCAGTCGGGCACCAGCGTCACCATTGATGAGTTGGATAAGGACATGGTTAAGGACCTGAACAAACTAAAAGTGGGGGAATACTCTCCTCCAATAGAATTTGCCGATCCAAACGGCAAGAAAGGTGTACGGTTGGTGGTCATCCAAAGCAAAACTGAGCCGCACAGGGAAAACCTGAAAGATGACTATAATAAAGTAGCCATGCGTGCCATCGAAGAGAAGAAAGGCCTCGCTGTGGAAAAATGGTTCCAGTCCAAGCTTCCAACTTACTACGTAATGGTAGACCCGGAATACGCTGGTTGCGAGACCATCCGTAAAACCTTCCCCAGTTTTGCGGGAAAAGCGCAATAGTCCCTTCGTTCCGTCAGGCGATGATTAAAAAGTGGATAAATACAGGAGCAGCCCTGATTTTTACCAGTCCTTTTCATCTGTTTAATTTAACTTCGCCCTTCATCTCGGGTACATGAGCGATGCAATTAAACATGAATGCGGTCTTGCATTCATTCGTCTTCGTAAACCTTTCTCTTATTACCAGCAAAAATATGGTACAGCTCTTTTCGGCCTGAACAAGCTATATCTCCTGATGGAGAAACAGCATAACAGGGGCCAGGATGGGGCAGGGCTTGCCACTATGAAGTTGAATACCGAACCGGGGTATCCATTTTTATACAGGCACAGGAGTATAGCGCCCCAGGCCATCGCCGATTTGTTCCAGGCGATTGGTAAGGAGATCACGGACCTGGAAAAATATCAGCCGGAGATTCGTAAGCATCCGGGCCTGTTGAAGGGTCACCTGCCTTTTATGGGCGAGATCCTGTTGGGACACCTCAGGTATGGAACGCAGGGCAAGAATAACGTGGAGTTCTGCCATCCCTTTGTGAAGAAGAACATCATTCCGGCGCGTAACCTCGCACTTGCCGGTAATTTCAACCTGGTCAATACCGAAGAACTTTTTTCACTGATCAACCTGGACCCCGGCGTTTTCCAGAAGCAGAGTGACCTTGCCGCGATGATGGAAGTGGTGCATTATTTCCAGGTGAAAGAAGACGAAGCCAGTCCTGGTAACATCAGTGTCACGAATATTTTAAAGAAAGCGTTCAGCCTGTTCGACGGGGGTTACCACGTGGGTGGAATGTTGGGCAATGGTGATTCTTTTGTGATCAGGGATCCCCATGGCATCAGGCCCTCGTATTATTATATCAATGAAGATATTTTTGTAGCCGCTTCAGAGCGCGCCGCCATTCGAACCACCTTCAACGTGGGTGAGAATGAAGTGCTTGAGCTCATGCCGGGGACTGCGCTGATCGTAAAGGCTGATGGCACGCACACCATTGAGCAGATCATTGAACCGAAAGAACGAAGGGCCTGCAGTTTTGAAAGGATCTATTTCTCAAGGGGCAGTGATGAAAAGATCTATCGCGAACGCATCGCGCTGGGTTATCACCTGAGTCCGATGGTTCTCAAGCACATTAATAACGACCTGAAGAATACCATTTTCTCGTTCATCCCCAATACTGCTGAAACCGCTTTCTATGGCTTGCTCAAAGGCATGGAAGATTACCTCAATAAGATCAAGGTCCAGCGGATCATGGCCTGGGGGAATGATTACGATGAGGAGAAGCTTGCCGAAATGATCAACCGGCGCATCAGGGTGGAGAAGGTTGCGATCAAGGATGTCAAAATGCGTACGTTCATCACGGAAGATTCGAACCGGTCCGAGATGGTGCAGCACGTATATGATATTACGTACGGTACCGTCCGCAAGGGGGAAGATACCCTGGTGGTGATCGATGACTCCATTGTGAGGGGTACTACATTGAAGGAAAGTATTGTGCGTATGCTATCGCGTTTATTGCCCAGGAAGATCCTCATCATATCTTCAGCACCGCAGATCCGGTACCCCGATTGTTATGGTATTGACATGAGTAAACTGGGTGATTTCATTGCCTTCCGGGCTGCCGTGGCGTTGTTGAAAGACAGGGGCCAGGAGCATGTGATCGACGATGTTTACAAGTGCTGTAAAGAGATGTTGCGCAATGGCCAGTTGCATAAGGAGAACATGGTCCGCCAGATCTATAAGCCTTTCTCACCGGAGGAGATCTCCGAAAAGATAGCACAGCTGATCACGCCGCCTGAAGTGACGGTACCGGTAGATCTGATCTTCCAGACTATTGAGGATCTGCACGACAGCTGCCCGACGAACACAGGGGACTGGTATTTCACTGGCAATTATCCTACGCAGGGCGGAAACCGTGTGGTGAACCAGGCCTTCATCAATTACTACGAAGGAAAGAACGTGCGCGGATACTGAGGCTGTTTCCTTTCAGATACAACATGAAGTCAGTTTATTTAATAAGGCATGCAAAAAGCGACTGGGGCGTAGCTGTGGATGATTTCGACAGGCCCTTGAATGAGCGCGGAAAGCGGGATGCTCCTGTGATGGCCAAAAGGTTGAAAGCCAGGGGGGCAGCTGTTGATGCCTTTATTTCCAGTCCTGCTAAACGGGCGCTTAAAACCGCAAAGATTTTTGCGGAAGAATTTGGACTCCCGAGCGACCAGATCGTCAGGAGACCTGAGTTATACATGGCCCCTCCGGCTACATTTTATACAGTATTGGCTGATTTGGATAACCGGTTTAATTCTGTGATCATCTTCTCGCACAACAACGGGATCACTGAGTTTGCGAATTCATTAGGTCTGGCGCGGATCGATAATATGCCCACCTGCAGCGTGTTTGCTTTTACAGTTGATGGAAGTTGGGACCAGATCCGGACTGCGCATAAGGGTTTCCTTTTCTTTGATTATCCAAAAAACATTATATAAAAAGGCCGGAGAATAACTCCGGCCTTCGCATAATATAAAACCTGGATCAGGCTTAGTTCAGGTTGTATTTGAATTTGTAGCGTTCGTACAGTTGCTTTTGTTTATCGTTCAACTCAATACTTCTGCCCTTGATAAAAGCATGGGTGATATTGTTGGTTCTCATATCCAGGATATCCCCTGTGCTGACCACGATATTTGCATCTTTACCTACTTCGATAGAACCTGTTACGTTATCGATCCCTAGGATCTTTGCGGCATTCAATGTAACTGCTGCGAGCCCTTGCTCTTTGGTTAATCCATATGCCACGGCTGTTCCTGCATTATAGGCAAGATTCCTCGATCTTGTATTTCCGGCGTTGTCGTTAATGGCAAACAGCACGCCTGCTTGCTGCAGTATATAAGGCGTTTTGAAAGGCTGATGGATATCATCATCTGCGAGGGTGGGCAGATCATGTAATGCTTCGAGGATTACCGGGATGTTGTTTGCTTTCAGCAGGTTGGCCACCTGGTAACTTTCTTTGCCACCTACTATGACTACATCCACGCCCAGCTCATTCTTGATATCGATACACATGAGGATCTGTTTCACGATATCTGCATTGATATAGAGTTTCTGTTGTTTAGTGAACAGGCCTTTGAGGGATTCGAATTTGAGGTTGATCTCTTTTTTATCACCCAATTTCTCATAATCGCGGGCTTGTTTCAGGAAGGCCTTAAACTTTTCAATGTCTTCCAGTCCTTGTTTTACCGGGTCTGTGGGTTGTTGTGTTCCGCCGAATCCACCGAATCTGCTTGGCCTGTTGAAGAGTGGGGGCATGTTGTAATAGATGCCATTATCCATTTTATAAGCCGCGTCTTCCCAGTTCCATGCGTCGAGTTGTACTACGCTTGAGCTGCCACTGATGATGGCTCCTTCGGGCGCGACATGGGCCAGTAAGATACCGGTGCTTTTTAATGGGTTAATGAGTTTAGAGTCGGTGTTGTACGCAACGATCGATCTTACTGATGGATTGTACTCCCCGATCTCCCTCGCGTCACTGGAAGCCCGCACGGTATTGATCTCAACCAATCCCAGGTTGGTATTGGTGAGGATGAGTCCGGGGTATACATGTTTCCCGGTTGCATCGAAAACTTTCACATCGTCCGCGGGGATCGGCAGGTCCGGGCCGATCTTCGTGATCTTTCCATCTTCCACCTGGATGGTTGCCCTGTCCATTACCTGCCCATTGCCCACATGTACGATGCCATTCTTTATAAAAAGCATTCCCTTATAATCTTTGGCCGGGTATACCGTTTCCTGGCTGAACGTTGTGGACGCAATCGCCAGCAAAACGATGAGGTTAAATATTTTTTTCATGATCATTAGTTTAGTTGTGATTAATCGCGTTCCACTTCAAGCAATCCATGTGCGCCGCCGTGTTCTTCGCAATGATTAATAAAGGTGGGGGTTGGAATGGGTGCCCCAACAGGGCCACCTGACCTTTTTTCTGCCGTCATTTTCTGAATCAGCCTGTTCCTTTCAGCGAGTATCTTTTTCTGCAGGTCCAAGTCTTTCTCGATATCGAAGTAGATGATCCCGTCAACCATGGTTTTCTCGACTTTTGCATAAATGCTCAGGGGGTTATCGCTCCATAGTACGAGGTCGGCATCCTTGCCGGTCTTGATACTGCCCACTTGCTGGTCCACGTGCAACATTTTTGCCGGGTTGATGGTGACCATTTTCCAGGCATCTTCTTCACTCATGCCGCCGTATTTCACACTTTTTGCAGCTTCCTGGTTGAGTCTTCTGGCCATTTCAGCATCATCTGAGTTGATGGCTACATTAAGACCCATTTTTTGCATAAGTGTGGCATTATAAGGTATGGCATCCTGCACCTCTACTTTATAGGCCCACCAGTCGGAGAACGTTGATGCATTTGCGCCATGGGCCTTCATTTTATCGGCCACCTTGTAGCCCTCCAGAATGTGGGTGAAGGTATTGATGGTGTATCCGAATCGGTCATCCACTTTGATA
>JBBAJN010000087.1:499-12157 GCA_040404045.1 Chitinophagaceae bacterium | reverse complement strand
TACCGCGAATGACTCAACGTCTGTATCGGCTTCGGAAGCATCGTTGCGTCCTGCTGTAAATGGCACCGTAACATGAACACCCGCATTTCTCGCAGGCTGTTCAACGCCTGCACAACCTGCCAGTACGATCAGGTCAGCCAGTGACAGTTTCTTGTTGCCGGTTTGGGCCGCATTGAAATCGGCCTGGATCTTTTCCAGCGTATGCAACACGTTGGCCAGTTGCGCCGGGTTATTCACCTGCCAGTATTTCTGGGGAGCCAGTCGAACACGGGCGCCGTTTGCGCCGCCACGCTTATCAGATCCACGGAACGTAGAGGCAGATGCCCAGGCTGTTGACACCAGTTGTGACACTGTGAGTCCTGATGCGAGGATAGTCGCTTTCAGCGAAGTCACATCCTGGTCATTGATCAGTTCAAAATCAACGGCAGGAATGGGATCTTGCCAGATCAGCACTTCGGCAGGAACTTCTGGTCCGAGGTAACGCGCGCGAGGTCCCATATCGCGGTGGGTCAGTTTGAACCACGCACGGGCAAACGCATCAGCGAACTGGTCAGGGTTCTCAAAGAAACGCCTCGATACTTTCTCGTAAGCAGGATCAAAACGCAGCGCGAGGTCCGTAGTCAGCATCGTGGGCGCATGGCTTACAGAAAGATCATGGGCATCAGGTACTGTGCCTGCTCCACCGCCGTTCCTCGGCTTCCACTGGTGCGCGCCGGCAGGACTCTTGGTCAATTCCCACTCAAATCCGAACAGGTTCTCAAAAAAGTTATTGCTCCACTTTGTAGGCGTTGTTGTCCATGCTCCCTCAAGTCCGCTGGTGATGGTGTATTGGGCATTACCACTGCCAAAGGAATTCTTCCAGCCCAGGCTCTGCTCTTCAATGCCTGCAGCTGCTGGTTCACGACCAACATATTTCGAAGGATCGGCGGCACCATGTGTTTTACCAAAACTGTGACCACCTGCGATCAGGGCCACCGTCTCTTCGTCGTTCATAGCCATACGACCGAAGGTTTCCCTGATGTCGCGCGCAGCAGCGATCGGGTCAGGATTTCCGTTTGGTCCTTCCGGATTTACATAAATCAGTCCCATCTGAACCGCGCCCAATGGATTTTCCAATTCACGATCTCCGGTGTAGCGTTTGTCGCCCAACCACTCGGTCTCAGATCCCCAGTATACATCTTCTTCGGGTTCCCATACATCGGCACGGCCGCCGGCAAAACCAAAGGTTTTGAAACCCATGGATTCGAGCGCGCAGTTACCAGCCAATATCATCAGATCCGCCCAGGACAGTTTCTTGCCATACTTCTTTTTAACGGGCCAGAGGAGAAGACGGGCTTTATCAAGGTTGCCATTGTCCGGCCAGCTGTTCAGCGGCGCGAAACGCTGGGTGCCATTGCCGCCACCACCACGACCGTCGTGGATACGATAGGTGCCTGCACTATGCCAGGCCATACGGATAAAAAACGGACCATAATGTCCATAGTCTGCTGGCCACCAATCCTGCGAGGTGGTCATCAGTTCATAAATGTCTTTCTTCACTTCAGCCAGATCAAGACTGTTGAATTCCTTGGCGTAGTCGAACTGCTCGCCCATTGGATCGGAGAGCGACGAATGCTGGCGGAGGATGTTCAGCTTCAGCTGATTCGGCCACCAATCGCGGTTAGATGTTCCGCCACCTGCGGTTTTGTTCAGGATACCGCTGCTGAAAGGGCACTTGCTTTCACCATTCACATTGTACGATGTAGTGCCAGGAGATACGTTATTTCCCATGTTTTATTACTTTAAAAACAGTTTAAAAAATCGTGTGAGGAGGTTTCCCGATTCACAAGCTTAGCTATTGAATCCGGCCCGCAATGTTACTGATTTATGCTGAATCTGTAAAAGGTAAAGCGTATCGAAAAAACAGGGCAGGCATACAGCACCTCGCTGTGCCAAAACAATGTTTTTGCTGAAATGTTCACAAAATTTATTCACTTTATAGGGAAGACTGTCACGCTTCCTTAAACAAAAGATCATGAAATCATCTATCACCCTCCTGCTGATGCTGTCCGCATTCACTGTCATGGCCCAAACGCCTTCCCGCGAGATCGACATCAAAACAGCGCTGCTGGCCGCCCCGGCCGATAAGCGCGCCGATGCGACCGTCCTGGGTATGGATGCCAAAGGCGAAACCGTAGTGCTCCGCAAAGGCACCAACGAGCTGATCTGCATTGCCGACGACCCCAAATCCCCGGGACTTAGTGTTTCCTGTTACCATAAGGACCTGGAACCTTTCATGGCCAGGGGCCGACAACTGAAGGCACAGGGAAAAACCTTTAAAGAGATTTTTGATATCCGGGAAGCCGAGGCAAAATCGGGAAAACTGAAGATGCCTAAACAAGCCTCGAACCTGCAGGTGTTTTCTGCATCCAAAGAGAACTTCGATCCTATTACCGGCGAAGTAAAAAAAGGAAACCATCGTTATGTGGTGTATATACCATGGGCCACAGCGGCAAGTACAGGATTACCCACCAAGCCTGAAGTGCCGGGTATGCCCTGGATCATGGATCCGGGAACACATCGGGCACACATAATGATTGATCCTCCGTCAAAAGACTGAGGGGGAATGTGATAAATGTGGAGAATGTGGTTTAACGAGTGGGCAACTTAAGCGCCTTGGGGGCGTTGGCAAATTGAATATATCTGATGCTGTCCTGGTACAGGATCTGGTACATGTCCCTGTAATACCGCAGCTTCACCATCTCCACACTGTCTTCATACAATACCGGCATGGTCTCCCCTTCCATGACCTTGACGGCCTTCATCATCGCGGGCTTCTCCGTGATGCTGAAGAACAATTCCGCGCTGTCGCCGGTAGCGGAAAGCACGAGGTAGGTGGCGCTGCTTGAATCCACCACCCCGGTGGCCGGGTTATACGCATAAAACGGTGAGCCCTGTTCAAAAGGCCTGATGCAACTGTCCTTCACCCTGGACCATACATAGCCCGCGGAGCCAATGCAACCCTGTGCCGACCTGTCGGCCCCCACCAGTTTCTGTGTTGCAGGTGCTGCCGGCTCCTGTTTGCCGGCGTTGCAAGCCATCATCACCACCATAAGGCCAGCCATTATTCTGATCATCCTATTTCAGTTTGATTTCAATGATGGTATCATAATCATCGAGCGTTACATTGCCGAGATAGATAAAGGTTCCTTCTGCCTGTTGCTTGAACTTCACTTCTTTCTTACCATCGAACAACATGGCCTTATCGATCTTCTGGGTAAGTTCGGGCACAAGAATGTACCCGGCCGGATCCGGCTTCCTGAGAATATGCATATACAACACATTACCCTTCTTGGTGAATCCGCCCCACGACTTCGGTCCTGCGCCACGGGTTCCATAAATGGTCTCGCCATATTTGGCCAGCCACTTCCCCATATTCTTTAAAGTGTCCACAAATTCCTGCTGGATGGTTCCATCGGGCATAGGCCCAACATTCAGGAGGAAGTTGGAATTGTAACAGGCCGCACTCACCAGGTACTGCACCAGCCTTTTTGTGGTTTTGTAATTGCGGTCGGTGATATTGAATCCCCAGCTGTCGTTCATCGTTTCGCAGGTCTCCAAAGGGAGTTGGGATACGTCCTGACCACCGAAGCCGGTGGTGTTATGTCCGGGCAGGTCCTTTTCAAAAGCCTGGAAATCTTCGCCCGGAATGGGGAGCAGGTGATGATTGTTGCTGATCATGGCCTTGGGCTGCAGTTTGTGGATGAGCTGGTAGATCTCCTCATATTGCCAATCCACTTTCGACTGGAGGGTTTTGTCTACGTCGTTATCCAGCTGGTCCCAGTGACCATCGAACCAGATACCCGCAACGTCGCCATAGCCCGTAAGCAATTCCGTCAGCTGCGCTTTCATGAAGGCGATATAGGAAGGCCAGTTGCTTTTGGAAGTGCGCCCGGTACCCTTTCCGGTTTTTCCCGTTTCGTACTGGTAGTCGCTCCGGTACCAGTCAAGCAATGAATAGTAGAAAAATAATTTGACGCCCTGCTTCCGGCACTCCTCCGCCAATTGCTTCAAGGCATCTTTCCCGTAAGGGGTGTTGGTAATCTTCCAGTCGCTTTGTTTCGTATCCCAATTGCTGAATCCATCATGGTGGCGCGTGATGAAGGTGATGTATTTCATCCCCCCCCGCCTTCGCTGCGCCTACCCATTTGGCGGCGTCAAAATTCTGGGGATTGAATACATGGATCAATCGCTTGTATTCGTCCACCCTGATGTTGCGGTTATTCATCACCCATTCGCCATGCCCCAATACACTGGAAGCGCCCCAATGGATGAACATGCCGAACTTCTCATCCTGAAAGGCCTCCCGCGCCGCCAGGTTCTCAGGAGCGGGTGTATAAGTGGTTTGTGAACGCGCCGTGGCACTGAGAAACAGGATAGAGAAGAACAGGAAAGATCTGATCATAAGAAGGAGATTTTACACAAGTTGAAAATGATCGCTGAAGTTAATAATCTCCAGCCTAAAAACCTTCCAATAACATATCTTCAGCACACAATCGAATGCCATGATAGTCAAAAGACCCTTAGCCCTTGCCCTGCTGTTGATCCTCTCAGCATTATGCATGGCACAGCCCCCGCATCAGCCGGTAGAGATCATGGTAACGCCGGACCATGCCAACTGGGAATACAAACCGGGAGAACCCGCAACATTCTCCATACAGGTAATGCAATACAACGTTCCGATGAAGGATGTAAAGATCATTTACCAGGTAGGTCCTGAAAGGATGAAACCATATAAAACGGATTCCGTTGTGTTGAAAGATGGCAGGTTTACCACCGAAGGCCTCACCATGAAGGAACCCGGATTCCTTCGGTGCGTGGTGAGTGCCACAGTGGATGGTAAGCTGTATCGGAACCTGGCCACAGCAGGATATGGCGTGGACCAGATCAAACCCACCGTGGCCATGCCTGCTGATTTTGAATCCTTCTGGAAATCGGCGGCTGAAGACCTGGCTAAGGTTCCCATCGATGCAAAAATGAGCCTGATGCCGGAACGATCCTCCGCCCTCACGGATGTATACCAGGTAAATTTCCAGGGCTTTGGTTACTCCAGGATCTATGGCATCTTATGTATTCCCAAGAAAGAGGGGAAGTACCCCGCGGTACTACAGGTGCCGGGCGCCGGGATACGGCCTTATGGGCCGGACCTTGACCTGGCCGATAAAGGGATCATCGTGCTGACTGTTGGCATACATGGCATACCTGTTACCCTTGACCCTGGCGTATACACCAGCCTGAGCGCAGGCGCACTGAACGGATACATGACGTTCAATATGGATGACCGGGATCGCTATTATTACAAGCGGGTATACACCAATTGCATCCGTGGGAACGACCTGATCTTCAGCCTGCCGCAGTTCGATGGCAGCACACTGGCCGTAATGGGTGGCAGCCAGGGCGGGGCACTGAGCATTGTTACGGCGGGGCTTGACAAAAGAGTAAAATATCTGGCGGCACAGTATCCCGCGATCTGCGACCTGACAGGATACACCAAAGGCCGTGCGGGCGGCTGGCCGCATATGCTTCATGAATCAAGGCCCCAGTGGTTCAACAATGAAAAGGTGATCAACACCCTGGCCTATTATGATGTAGTGAATTTTGCTAAGGGAGTGAAAGCGGAAGGGCATTACAGCTGGGGCTTTAACGACGAAACCTGCCCCCCTACCTCGATCTATGCCGCATACAATGAGATCACTGCACCCAAGCAAATGGCACTATACCTGAACACGGGCCATTTTCAGTATCCCGAACAACGCGCGGCGATCTACAATTGGGTGGCGGAGAAATTGAAGAAGTGAATGCAGAGAATGTGATAGTTGGAATGTGATGAATATGAATGTGTGGAATATGCTCCTACTTTTTAAACAGCATGACTATTGAACCCACGAGAGTGAGTGCGATGACGAGTTTGCGATAGTGGGAATCCTTGATCCGGCCCACGATCTTTATGCCCAGCCAAAAACCCAGGGCCAGGGCTGGCACCAGGAAAAGATCGGTCTTGAAGCTTCGCATATCGATGTTTTTCCAATAGAAAATCTGGAAGGGCATCTTGAATAAATTGATCACCAGGAAGACCCAGGCCGCAGTGCCGATGAAAGCATTCTTAGGCAATCGCATGGCCAGAAAATACAGGTTGGCGAACACCCCCGCGAGGTTGCCGATCATGGTGGTGAATCCCGCCGCAAGACCCGTTCCTGCAGCAAAAAGACGATGCTGGGGAACGAAGGTGGACGCTTTGATCTCCATCCATAACACGATCACAATGGTGAGGATAATAGTGAATACCATGATCTGCCGGAATAGCACTTCATTCATATCCTTCCCGGCAACCACACCAAGTATAATACCAATACCCATCCAGGGTATGAGCTTCCAGAAATGTTTCCACTGGGCATGCCGATTGTAATATGATACCGCCGCAATATCTGCCATGGACAATAGCGGCAATACGATACCTGTGGAGAGCTTCCCGCCAAAGATCAACGCCATGATGATGATGGCCAGCATATCCACCCCTTTCAACCCAGCCTTACCCATACCTATACAGAATGCTGCAAGGGCGATCATCGCCCACTGTGAAAAAGAATATAAAGCCAGGACCTCCATGCCGACAATAATAATTAATGTTGCTCAGGTTTGAAGTATTTTCCGGAACTTAGGCGGTAATTAAGCACTAACACATGAACCGATCTAAATTCATCAGGAACGTCTCGTTAACCACCGCAGGATTTTTTATATCAAAAGACATGTTTGCAGACAGTAAAGGTCCGCTCTACGGGCACAATGGCATGGTATATTCCATGGATACCAAATGGAGCAAAGCAGACCAGAACAAAACCCCAGTGAACGACTGCCACGAAATGGTGCAGGACAAAAAAGGCCGGATCTTCCTCCTCACCAATGAGACCAAGAACAATGTCCTTATATACAGCACTTCCGGAAAATTGCTTTCCAGCTGGGGCCATGAATTTCCCGGTGGACACGGACTTTCACTGGCCGACGAAAACGGAACCGAGTTCCTGTTCGTAACCGACACCAATAAGAATGCGGTCTATAAAACCACCCTCGACGGTAAGATTCTCATGACCATTGAGGCACCCCTGGAAGCAGGAATTTACAAAGAGAAGAAACAATTTGTGCCCACCGAAGTGGCTATCGATAACACCACCGGTGATTTCTTCATCGCCGATGGCTATGGCGCGCAGTATGTATTGCACTACGACAGCACAGGTAAGTTAAAAGGATATTTTGGTGGCCGTGGCGAAGGCGATACGAAACTCGACAATGCCCATGGTATCTGCATCGATCGAAGGAACGGCGCTCCCTCCCTGCTGGTGACAGACAGGACCCGCAACTGCTTCAAGCGTTTCAGCTACGACGGCAAACTCCTCGACATCATCCGCATCCCCGGCGCCTGCGTTTGCAGACCGGTGATCAGGAACCAACACCTCTATGCTGCCGTGCTTCGCTCACCCGAGATCAGCAAGGAAGGTTCCGGCTTTGTCACCATCCTCGACAAGAACAATAAAGTGGTATCCAACCTGGGTGGCACTGAACCCGTATACGTGGATGGCAAACTGAATCCCCTGGCCCAGGCCGAAAAGATCTTCGTTCACCCGCACGACGTATGTGTGGACCGCGACGAGAACATATATGTAGCTCAATGGGCTTCCGGAAAAGTTTATCCTTACAAGTTCACGCGCAGGGGATAAATCTTAACATTTAAATCGTTCAAAAGAGGCCGTCTTACCCAAATGAGACGGCCTTTTCGTTTTTACACTAATCAGAACGCCGGATGTAGATCGGGAACGAACTCCGCCATCCACAACGTGAATAATCTTTGACCGATATATTTTTTTAATTGGGGCGTTCGGCTTATTTTTCAACTCAACCGATTAATCGTGATGTCAGCCTGTTAAATGAACCCAAAACGCTGATGTTGCCGCAAAAAACCTGCTGTCATGAAAAAAAAATTTAGCCTGTCGCTCAGGCTGTTGGCCCTTATTCTGCCTATAGCATTAGCTATTTCTTTTTCCATCCGAATAGAAGACACCTTCTTCGAATCTGCAGACCCTAAAGTGTCCAATCTCAAACTTCCCGCGGGCTTCAAAGCAGACCGACTCTATGGCCCTTCTGAAAACGAAGAAGGATCCTGGGTATCGATGACTTTCGATGATAAAGGCAGGATCATCGCCTCAGATCAATACGGATACCTGTACCGGTTGAAAGTTCCCGCTATTGGCGACACCCTCACAAAAACCGTGGTTGAGAAACTGGAGGTCATGAAGGACCCCGCCTTCATGAGCGATACTACTTCAGGTAAGGTCTCCATGGGCTACGCGCATGGGCTGCTCTATGCTTTCAACAGCCTGTACGTGATGGTCAACCATCGCGGTAATTCAAAGCTGAAAAGAACCAGCGGACTCTATCGCCTGCAGGATACAGATGGCGACGACCAATTCGATAAGATCACCATGCTCAAATTACTCGATGGCGAAGGCGAACATGGCCCGCACAGCATCGTGTTATCGCCCGACAAACAATCCCTGTTTGTAGTGGCCGGCAACTTCACCAAGATCCCGAAAATGGATTCCTACCGGAATGTTCCCGATGGGAAATTTGATAACCTGTTCCCGCTGATCAAGGACCCCAATGGGCACGACAACACCGTAGAATCCCAGGGTGGATGGGTGGCCCAACTGGACCCTGCTGGCAGCAAGTGGGACCTGATCGCTTCCGGTTTCCGCAATCCATTTGACATCGCTTTCAATAACGCCGGTGAACTGTTCACCTATGATTCAGACATGGAATGGGATTTCGGTACACCCTGGTACCGCCCCACCAGGATCCTCCACGTCACCAGTGGTGGTGAATATGGCTGGAGACCCGGCACACATAAATGGAATGCGAACTATCCCGATAATTTACCTGCTGCCATCAACGTAGGCCAGGGATCACCAACAAATTTTGTTTCGGGCGCCAATGCCAAATTCCCTGACAAATACAAGAACGCTTTGTTTGCGTTTGACTGGAGCTTTGGCATCATCTATGCCATCTATCCCAAATCAAACGGCGCATCCTACACCGCTACCGGCGAAGAGTTCGTATCAGGTTCACCCCTGCCATTGACGGACGGCGTGATTGGTCCCGATGGCGCATTGTATTTCCTCACCGGTGGCCGCAGGCTGGAATCTGATATGTACCGCGTATACTATGCCGGTAATGATGCCAAAAACACCCCTGCCCCCAAACTGGAATTGAATGATGCCCAGAAGACGCGTCAAAAGCTGGAAGCATACCACGGAAAGCCAACCCCCGGTGCCGTGAACGAAGCATGGCCATACCTGAAAGACAAGGACCGTTTCATTCGTTATGCTGCGCGTATTGCAGTTGAAGCGCAACCGCTCAGTGAATGGGCCGATAAAACAATTAAAGAGAAAGATCCCGTTATACTGACCAACGCTGCGATCGGTTTGGCCAGGCGCGGAGATGCCAAAATAAAGAAGCAACTGCTGACTGCATTGACCAGCGTGAACTATGCTGGGCTTACAGAACCCCAGCAATTGGATCTGATGCGGGCGATTGAATTGGTGTTCACCCGAATGGGCGCGCCGGACGCAGCCGAAAAAGATGCCGTAGCAAAATTGCTGAACCCCTATTTCCCTGCAGCCACCAATGACCTGAATAAAGAACTGAGTAAGCTGCTCGTATATGTAGAGGCCCCGAAAGCGGTTGAAAAGACAATGGCGCTGCTTGCCACCGCGAAAGATGATGTATCCTCACAGAAAACATTGTCTGCCTCCTCTGACCTGATCCTTCGCAATCCCCAGTACGGTATGGACATCGCCGGCATGTTGTCAAAAATGCCACCCCTTACACAGACCTGGTATGCGAACGTGTTGAGCCAGGCGAAGACTGGCTGGACGCCCGAGTTGAGGAACCAGTACTTCGCGTGGTACTACAAGGCCTTTGGTTATAAGGGCGGTGTTTGCTATGTGGGCTTCGTCGACAAAGCCCGAAAGAACGCACTTGAAAATGTTCCCAAGGAAAGCTTTGCGAATTACAATAAGATGTCGGGCGATTCACTGGTCAGCTTTGCCAGACGTGGCCTGGACATCGGACCTGTCAGACCCAAAGGTCCCGGTCGCAACTGGCAGTTGCAAGAGGCACTGACGGTAGTGGACAGCGCAGTAGGAACCAGGAACTTCGAGCAGGGAAAGGCCATGTTTGCCGCGTCACTCTGCCGCACCTGCCATCAAATGAGAGGAGAAGGAGGTGTAGCCGGGCCCGATCTTACGCAGTTGGGTAACCGCTTTTCCAATAAGGACATGCTCGAAGCGATCATTTCTCCCAACAAAACCATTTCGGACCAGTATGGCTCCACCGTGTTCTATCTTAAAGCCGGAGGATCCATCCTGGGAAGGCTGATACGGCAGGATAACACCAAATACTATATCGCGCAGAATCCGTTCGACATGCAAACGGTCAGGGAGATCCTGAAGAAGGATGTGGCAAGAACCCGCGTTTCAGAAGTATCGCCGATGTTACCAGGCATGATCAACGGCCTCAACCCTGATGAACTGAGGGACCTGATGGCTTACCTGAAATCCGGTGGAAATCCCAATCATCCTGTATATACAATAAAACAATAAGCAGAGATGCAACCAGCCCAGATATGGAGTGACAAGGTTGGCAACGTGTCCCAATTCGGCGGTATTGAAACCGCCGTGCTCGACAACGGGATCAGCAAGGGCATGCGCGTAGCCTGGATCAACACCGGGGGCGGTCTTCGTTTCAAGGTATTGATCGATCGGGCCATGGACATCGCAGATGCCTCTTTCAATCAATACAACCTGGCCTGGCTGAGCCATGCCGGATTCCCGGCTCCACAACCACTGAGCGATAAGGGACTGGATTGGCTAAGGACATTTGGAGGCGGGCTGGTCACAACCTGCGGACTCTCGCATGTAGGCGGCCCTGAAAAAGATGCACACGGGGAAAGAGGTATCCACGGGAACATCAGCAATATTCCGGCAGAAGTGGTTTCCATCATCCAACCCGATCCTTCCGTGGGTAAAATGGACATGAGTATCACCGGCATCATCAGGGAATCAAGGATTTTCGGACCCGCGCTGGAACTCCGGAGAACCATTTCTGCAACACTTGGTGAAGCCGGTTTTACCATACATGATGAGGTTGTCAACAAGGGCAATAAGCCTGCTCCGCATATGCTACTTTACCACTGCAATTTTGGATGGCCTCTTGCAGACCAGGGCAGTCAATTGGTTTGGAAAGGGAAGATGATGACGCGCGAGGGAAAAGATTTCCCTGACGCAGAAGCGTTCAAAATATGTCCTGACACCCGCCCCGACCACAGTGGCAACGGTGAGGAGGTTGCCTTTGTGGATATTGAAGCAGATAAGGACGGCCATTGTATCTGTGGCATTCATAATCCCAACATAGAACTGGCAGTTGCGCTGAAATTCAATAAACAGGCACTACCCTGGATGACCAATTGGCAACACTGGGGTAAGGGTGAATACGTAACCGGCCTGGAACCGGGCACGCATCCACCTATCGAGCAGGCCAAGGCAAGGGAAAACCGAACCCTGCTCTCCA
>JBBAJN010000087.1:0-489 GCA_040404045.1 Chitinophagaceae bacterium | reverse complement strand
CCCTGATCTTCATTGCGCCCGGGGACAGCCTGCAGTACGAACTTTCTTTTCAGGCCATTCATGGAAACGAACAAATCAAAACAATACTCTACTAACATTTAAACCTTCATAAGCAGATATGGGACAACAAAGCATCGCACAAAAAGCATTTGAACAAGGAAAAGGAATTCTCCGTTTGGCACCCACCTGGGTACCAAGGTCATTTTGCGTACCCGGCAGGCGAATCAAACTCCATCCCGATGATTATTATGTACTGGGTGGCGTAAGGGGCGGTATCGACGAGCGCTGGCTGTCCTCTACCACACCAGCCAAGAACGGACCGCTCACCGGTGAGAACGAAGGCCTTAGTCCGGTTGTTTTTGAAGAGGGTGGAACTACCCATCAAATCCTGCTTAAAGATGCCATTGACGAACTGAAAGGCGAACTCATCGGCGACAGGCTATGGAATGAATACCAGAGTTGGCCCATGTATTCCAAGTTCTTCGACAA
>JBBAJN010000086.1:0-12254 GCA_040404045.1 Chitinophagaceae bacterium | reverse complement strand
TATGAGGGCCAGGGTCTTCGACTGGTCGGGGAAAAGATCGTCCACTACATTTTTACCGCAATTCACTGCTATGTATTCAGGTCCAAATTTCCGGGAGATGTATTCGGGGTAGCCATTGCCCTCCACCGGCATATAGAAAGAAGATTCCGATCCCAGGTGCATTTGGAGCCCAACCCCAAGACCGGATGTAGTGATGATGTCTCCGGACCAGCCCAGGGAGGATTCGTAAAAAGCGTCCATCGGACCAATGAAAGTGATCAGATTAGCGGGCAGGGGATAGGCCGGGAAATAATATCGTACATACCTGAGCATTTGCTCCACCTCTTTGCTGTATGCACCAAGATCAGGAAACTTCTGGTCAACGGCCTGTTTCAGTGGCCGGAAGTCGGCAATGAATTTCCTGAGGATCAGCGGTGCATTGGGGTCGGCAGGGGATACGCCCAGGATATTATTCATGAAGTCGCCCAAAAAACGGGGATATTTCTGCTGGAGCGCCTGTAGGGATCCTGCCATGTTGTTGGTATCCAGCCCAAACAGGTCCTGCTCGAACCGCTGCGTCTGCAAATTGATTTTGATCCCCGACACGTCCGGAGTATGCTTTGAGTCTTTGCAGGAGAAAATGAACAGCGCAAGGATGACGATAATAGGTATAGATCTCATGGTGAGGATATGGTATGCAAGGATAACGAATTTTAGGAAACAATTCATGAACTTAGCAGGATGAAGGTCTACCTGGCGCAACAGAATTACCACATCGGGAACTTTGAGGAAAATACGAAAAAGATCATCGGCGCAATCCATCAGGCCAAGGCTGAAGGCGCTGAACTGGTGGTTTTTTCAGAGCTGAGTGTGTGCGGATATCCTCCCCGTGATTTCCTTGAATTCTCGGATTTTATTGACCGGTGTTACGCGAGCATCGATGAGATCCGGGCGCATGCAGACACCATTGCCGTTGTTGTGGGGGCGCCCCAGCGGAACCCCCGGCCGGAAGGGAAAGATCTTTTCAACGCAGCATGGTTCCTGTATGAAGGGGAAGTGAAGGCCGTTGTCCACAAGACCCTGTTGCCCACTTACGACGTATTTGATGAGTACCGGTATTTTGAGCCGGGGATGGAGTGGCAGGTTGTCCCATTTAAAGGGATCAATATCGCACTGACCATTTGCGAGGATATATGGAACCTGGGTGATAATCCGCTGTACAGGACCTGTCCGATGGATATGTTGATGAACCAGCAGCCCGCGCTGATGGTGAACATTTCAGCATCTCCGTTTGACTACGATCATGATGAAGACCGGAAAGAAGTGATCAGGCAGAATGTAAAGAAATACCATCTTCCCATCGTTTACTGCAATGCGGTTGGTTCCCAAACAGAGATCGTGTTCGATGGCGGTAGCCTCGTGTACAATGCCAGTGGCGAATTGCTGCGGGAGATGAAATATTTTGAAGAGGATTATTTTCTTGCTGATCTTGTGCTTGACCATGCAGGCTCTCAGGCCGATATAGACCGCAGCATACATCCTGAGATGTTTGATAAAGATATGCGGGTGGGAAAGATCAAGGAGCCCGACAAGGTCATTGAGTACCTGACCCGCGAAAGCAATATTGCCCAGATCTACCGGGCACTGATCCTGGGCATACGGGATTATTTTTCCAAGATGGGATTCGGGAAGGCCATACTTGGCAGCAGTGGAGGTATCGACAGCGCGGTAACGCTGGCGCTGGCCTGCGAAGCATTGGGGAAAGATAATGTACTGGCCGTGCTGATGCCTTCGCCGTATTCAACATCGCACTCTGTTTCGGATGCGGAAGCGCTTAGCCGAAACCTCGGGAACCCATATGAGATCATAGCTATCAAAGATGTTTACGAATCTTTCCTGGTTACGTTAAAGCCCATTTTTAAGGACTTACCATTCAGTATAGCCGAAGAAAACATCCAAAGCAGGTCGCGGGGAAATATCTTGATGGCGATTGCCAATAAGTTCGGATATATTCTCCTGAATACTTCCAATAAAAGTGAACTGGCAACAGGTTACGGCACCTTGTACGGGGATATGGCCGGAGGGCTCAGTGTGTTAGGCGATGTTTACAAGATGCAGGTCTTCGCCCTCGCGAAGTATATCAACCGGAACGGGGAGGTCATCCCGGATAACATCCTGGTAAAGCCACCTTCAGCCGAATTGCGGCCGGGCCAGAAGGACAGCGACAGCCTGCCTGACTATGAGGTTCTTGACAAAGTACTTTACCAGTATATTGAAAGGCGCCAGGGTCCACGGGAGATCATAGCTATGGACCTTGATGAAGCACTGGTGCGCAGGATCCTCAAAATGGTCAACAGCAACGAATACAAGAGAAACCAATTCTGTCCCATTATCCGCGTAAGTACCAAGGCTTTTGGCGTTGGCCGGCGGGTACCCATTGTTGGGAAGTACCTGGGCTAGTTTTCGAAATATTAGCCAATTAGTTCCCTACATGACCAGTTGGTTGAACTTTGGCAGGCAGATTGCTATTATATACAGGATATACAAATCACATGATACAAACAGCTGAAGATATCAGGGCACTTAACGAAAGGATTCATGCTGCCGCTGGCTTTATAGATCGCATTGAGGCGGAGATAGCGAGGGTTATTGTAGGCCAGCACGAAATGGTGAGTCGCCTGCTCATCGGACTTCTCAGTAACGGGCATGTACTGCTTGAGGGTGTACCGGGGTTGGCAAAGACGCTGGCAATAAAGTCATTGTCTCAAACCATCCAGGCGAAGTTCAGCCGGATCCAGTTCACACCGGATCTGCTGCCGGCAGATGTTATAGGAACCCTGATCTACAACCAGCAGACCCACCAGTTCGTGGTGCGGAAGGGGCCCATCTTCGCCAACTTTATCCTGGCAGACGAGATCAACAGGGCCCCGGCAAAAGTACAGAGCGCATTGCTCGAAGCAATGCAGGAACGGCAGGTGACCATTGGCGATAGCACCTATAAACTCGATGAACCCTTCCTGGTGCTGGCCACGCAGAATCCAATCGACCAGGAGGGCACCTATATGCTGCCTGAAGCCCAGGTAGATCGTTTTATGCTGAAAGTGGTGATCGATTACCCAAGCCGGGACGAAGAACAACTTATCCTCCGTCAGAATGTGAATGGAACACAGGCACTCACCACGGTGAACCCCGTAGCATCTGTGCAGGAGATCATCCATGCCCGTGAGTTGGTTCGCCAGATTTATATGGACAGCAAGATCGAGGACTATATCCTGGATATTGTATTCGCTTCACGGACCCCGGAGAAATTCCGGTTGGAGAAGTTGAAACCACTGATCTCCTATGGCGGTTCGCCCAGGGCCAGCATTAACCTCGCACTGGCTGCCAAAGCAAATGCATTCATCAATAAAAGGGGTTATGTGATCCCCGAAGATGTTCGGAGCATCGCAAAGGATGTGATGCGCCACCGAATTGGCCTTACATATGAAGCGGAGGCGGAGAACGTCAATAGTGAATATGTTATCGAAGAGATCCTGAGAACCGTACAGGTACCCTGATGCTGACCACCGCGGAAATATTGAAGAAAGTAAGGGAGCTTGAGATCAAAAGCAAGAAGCTCACCAGCCATCTTTTTACAGGTGAGTATCACAGCGCCTTCAAGGGCCGGGGTATGTTGTTCAAGGAAGTAAGGGAATACCAGCATGGTGACGATACCCGGTTTATCGACTGGAACGTCTCTGCCCGGTTTGGCCATCCATACAGTAAAATGTTTGAAGAGGAGCGCGAACTGACCCTCATGCTGCTCGTGGATATCAGTGCCAGTTCCCTGTTCGGGACCGTTCATGCTACTAAAAAGGACCTGATCACCGAAGTATGTGCTGTGCTTGCCTTTGCTGCCGTGAATAACAACGATAAGGTTGGTGTGATCTTTTTCAGCGATAAGATCGAATTCTACATACCTCCTAAAAAAGGAAGGGACCATGTGTTGTATATCGTACGCGAGCTGCTCACCATGGAACCTAAAAGCATTGGAACAAATCTCAACTCGGCCGTAAGGTTCTTCACCAATTCGGTGAAACAGAAGAGCATTGCTTTTATATTGAGCGATTTCATGACGGATCAGTATGATGATGCCCTGCGTGTAGCGGGGAACAAGCATGATGTCATTGGCGTGAAAGTGTACGACAGGATGGATATGCAGCTGCCAAAGATCGGACTGGTGCAGGTTCAGGACGCGGAAACGGGAATGGCGGAATGGCTGGACACCAGCGATGCTGCGGTCCAGTACAATTATGCCATGCAGTTCAACCAGAATGAGGAAGCATGCCGGACAAGTTTTAAGAAGGCCGGAGCTAACCTGTTGTACATAAGGACCGATGAGGATTACGTGAAGATTCTTCAAAAATTCTTTACCCAGCGAAAGTAGTATGAAGAACAAGAGGGCAAGGCTGCTGATATTCTCCATGGCGATCATTTTTTTGCACTTACAGGTTGCAGCGCAGCAACCCCTGGTGTCCGCATCGGTGGACAGGAACCGAATCTTTCTGGGTGGACAGTTTACCATGACCCTTCTGGTGGAAGTTGGTTTGAACGACCGCCCGGTTTTGTTTCCGGTTTTACCGGATACGCTGAATCACCTGGAAGTGATCAAACGAAAGGCTGTTGACAGCGTGCGCAGCGGCGACAGACTCCGATATACACAGGAGATAGTACTGACTGGTTTTGATTCAGGCATGTGGTCCATCCCTTCCCAGGTGGTAGAGGTGAAAGGGAAAGATTACAGAACCGGAATTATTCGTGTTGCCGTGATGAATGTACCGCTAAGTGGGGACGGGTATAACGATATCAAAGATATCATACCCGTAACGGATGGCGGATTCAACTGGAGGAAATGGCTTCTGGTGTTGGCCTCGGTACTGGTTGTTTTCTTTGCCGTTCGATATTGGCGGAATCAAAGGAGATCTGCTCCCCCTGCAGTTCCCCAGGTGAGCAGGTCAACCGCATTCGAAGAGGCCATGGCAAACCTGAAGAAGATCCAACAGGAGAAAGCAAACCAGAAAGGGGAGATCAAAGCATACTATTCGTCCATCTATGATGTATTCAGGATATACCTTACCCGGATCTCCGGGAAGCCTTTCATGCAATACACAACAGATGAGATCCTGATGGGATCCAAGAATATGCTGCCCCCCGATAAGTTCAGCAGCACAGCTGAAGTGATGCGCATCACCGATGCAGTTAAATTCGCTAAATATCAGCCAGACTTAAACGAGTCTGTAAACTCATTGGAGCGGATCCGATTGGGTATTGAAGAAATAAACCGGCAAAAATGATCCCTTGATCAGTGAATACTTTAACGATATTGAGTTCGCCTATCCGGAGTTGTTATTCCTGCTGCTGATCATTCCGTTAATGGTTGGCTGGTATGTCAGCAGGCTGCACGTGCAACAGGCCTCCCTGAAAGTGTCGTCTTTAAAGCGTTTTCACAATACGGCCTCATGGAAAAGAACGCTGAGGCATGTTACCCTGGTGCTTCGGATGCTGGCTATCGCCTGCATCATCATCGCGCTGGCGAGACCCCAGAACGCCTATGAGGTCAGGAAAACGGAAGGAGAGGGGATAGACGTGGTATTGTGTATCGACGTAAGCGGAAGTATGCTGGCCCAGGATTTCAAGCCTAACCGCCTGGAGGCTGCAAAACAAGTGGCCGCAGATTTTGTCTCCATGAGGCCAACCGACCGGATCGGCCTGGTGGTTTTTGCCGGAGAAAGCTTTACCCAGTGCCCCATCACCACGGACCATCGCATGCTGATTTCTCAGATCTATAATATCAGGGGCGGCTTTATGGTAGATGGTACTGCCATCGGCTCCGGCCTGGCTACCAGTGTTGACCGGCTAAGGGTCACCGCCACGAAAGCGAAAGTGGTTGTATTGTTGACTGATGGCGAGAATAACGGTGGGTTGATCGATCCGCGGACCGCTAAAGAGATCGCAAAAACGCTTGGGATCAAAGTATATACCATCGGGGTTGGAACAGAAGGATTTGCGCCTACGCCGGTGCAGACACCCGGCGGAGGCATCATCATGCAACAGGAAAAAGTTAACATCGACGAGAGACTGCTCACTGAGATCGCCAGTGAAACCGGCGGGCAGTACTTCCGCGCAAGGGATAACAAAGGCTTAAAGAGTATTTATAATGAAATTGACCGGCTGGAGAAAACGAGGATCGAGATCAATGCTTCCCGCAGGTACACGGAAAAGTTCTTTCCGTTCGCGCTGGCAGCGCTGGCGTTCATTATACTTGAGCTTGCGCTCAAGTATAATGTGTTCAGGAAATTCCCTTAATGCGGGATCCTTGTCTGGTGTGATGGATGTGCCAAATGTGGCGAATGAATGTGGAAGTGTAATAAATGTCTAAATTCAATTAGCTAATGAGTCCATTAGCTAATTCGCTAATTGTATATGCAGGGATTAGTTTACAAATCGACAGGGAGTTGGTACGTGGTGAAGGGTGATGATGGTAAGATCTACCAGGCCCGCATCAAGGGCGTGCTCAAGATAGAAGGCATTACTTCTACCAATCCAATTGCCGTAGGGGATATTGTTGATATAGAGCCCGAGAACGATCTGGAGATGACCGTAATGGTAACTGCGGTGCATGACAGGCGGAATTACATCAATCGGCAGTCGCCTTCACACAAAATGCAGCATCATATCGTGGCTGCTAACCTCGACCAATGCCTGTTGCTCGCTACTTTGAGGGAGCCCAGAACGTCGCAGGGTTTCCTGGACAGGTTCCTGACGGCCTGCGAGGCCTATCATGTGCCGGCGGTGATCATTTTCAATAAATCTGACCTGTACCGTGAGAAAGAGAAGAATAAGTACGAGGAGTTAAAGGAGATGTACGAGGGCATTGGCTATAAGGTGGTACTCATGAGTGTGAAACTTGGAGAAGGTGTGGAAGAAGTGAAATCCATGTTGAATAATAAGGTTAGCCTCATCAGTGGACATTCAGGAGTTGGGAAATCATCCTTTATTAATTTACTGTTGCCCGAACGGGAATTGAAGACAAAAGATGTAAGTGGATGGAGTGGCAAAGGTTTGCATACCACAACTTTCGCTGAGATGTACGACCTGCCAGACGGAGGTATGATCATTGATACACCGGGGATCAGGGAATTTGGACTGGTGCACATCAGCAAGCAGGAGCTCTCACACTATTTCCCCGAGATGAGGGGACTTATCCAGGAGTGCCAGTTTAATAATTGCCTGCACATGAATGAGCCAGGCTGTGCTGTTAAATCAGCGGTAGAGGCCGGGGTCATCAGTATTGACAGGTATGTAAGCTATTGTACGATCCTTGATTCGATCGATGAAAAGAACTATTAACCCTTCACGGATTCCAGGATCCGTGCCAGTTCGGTAACCGCCTCATTGTCTTTGCGTGGCGCATCTTTCCAGTTCCTTGGGAAGATGGATACGCCATCGTAAATATTATAGTGTAAAGTGAGTTTGTGGCCCTTAAAGATAAAGTCCCAGTACGAGGTGTCCGAGTCGTCTATCTTGTTGGTGAACTTGATCTTGATCTTGTCAGCCAGTAGATCAGCCACTGTGTAGAACTTGTCGAATCCGCAGTTTTCAGCGATCACTGCTTCTGTGCAGCCGTAATCATTTCGTAGGGTAAGGTCCATGGTGTTTGATTTATAAGGTTCAGGATTTAAACTTCTTGGCCTTCGGTACTTTGTCGCCGCTAATCAACCTTTCCGCGCCTACATTCTTGCCGTTACTTGGGCAGCCTGATTTCTTAGAACAGCTGCTGAAAAAAGACATTAGGAGTAGAACGAACGCTGCCTGCATGCACAAGTTTCTCATGGTATTTGACAGGATTTATAGATTTAAGTTTATAAGGCACTGGTATATAATCATCACGATTCCTTAAACCAGCTGCTGTATGTCACATAATTATTCGCGATCCTGTTGATCTCACCCTCGATCAACTCTTTGGAGATCGATTTCACTTTTTTTGCTGGCACCCCCGCATAGATCGTTTCCGGCTCAACAACCGTCCCTTCTAAAACCACAGACCCCGCTGCGATGATGGAGTTTGACCCTATCACGGCATTGTCCATGATAATGGCTCCCATCCCCACCAGCACGTTGTCATGGATGGTACAGCCATGGATGATGGCCTGGTGACCAATACTTACTTTATTACCAACGGATACGCGGGTCTTTTCGTATGTACAATGAATAATAACTGCATCCTGGATATTCACCTGGTCCCCGATCCTGATCGCATTTACGTCCCCCCGGACCACTGCATTGAACCAGATGGAGCATTGGTCCCCCACCACCACATCCCCCACCACAGTTGCGTTAGGAGCTATAAAACAATCATTTCCAAATACCGGGAACACGCCTTTAACAGGAAGGATGGTAGCCATAGTCTTTATTTAGGTGCTAATTTACTCAACCATTTGGTGATTGGCTGATTAGCTCATTGGCTAATTAGCTAATTGAGCGGGTGTCTGTTTCAAAACGTTAATTTTGATGAATTGGACATCAGGGGCCATATAAAGAGTGAGTGAGATAGCACAGGTTCCCAATAAGCCAATCAGTTAAGTGAGCCAATTAGCCAATTTATGAACCAGCGTCAACTGTTCCTGAACCATGTAGCCCAAACATCTCCCGCTCCCCTGGGACTGGAGATCGTTAAGGGGGAGGGGTCTTTCATGTGGGACCGCGCCGGAAGAAAGTATATTGATATGATCGGCGGGATCAGTGTCTGCAACACCGGGCACCGCCATCCCCGTGTGGTTCAGGCCATTCGGGACCAGGCGGATCAGTATTTGCACCTGATGGTGTATGGCGAACTGGTGGAATCCCCCCAGGTTGAGTACGCCACTTACCTGGTGGACCATCTTCCCCCATCCCTGAACTCCGTCTATTTCACAAACTCAGGCAGCGAGGCAACGGAGGGCGCTATGAAACTGGCAAAAAGGGTGACCGGAAGGACCGGCATCGTTGCTTTCAGGGATTCTTACCATGGTTCAACCCAGGGCGCACTTAGCGTTATGGGGGATGAATATTGGCGAAATGCTTTCAGGCCCCTTTTGCCGGCTGTTGACCATGAGGAGTATGGGAGTGAGGAGGCCCTTGCCCGGATCAATACAAATACAGCCATGGTGATCGCGGAGACAGTTCAGGCGGAGAAAGGCGTAAATAAGGCCAGCCTGACCTGGATGCGGGTCCTCAGGGAGAAATGCACCCGCACGGGTACTTTATTGGTTTTGGACGAGATCCAGGCCGGTTTCGGTCGTACTGGCAACCTTTGGGCCTTTGAGCAATACGGCATCGTACCCGATATCCTGCTGCTGGGCAAGGCCCTTGGCGGCGGAATGCCACTCGGTGCTTTTGTGGCTTCCCGGGAAGTTATGCAAACGTTGATGCAGGACCCGGTGCTCGGACATATCACCACCTTTGGTGGACATCCTGTTTGTTGTGCGGCAGGTCTGGCCTCTATGAAAGTGCTTGTAGAAGAAGATGCGATCGGGAAGGTGAAGGGGAAATCCGATCTGATCCATCAGCACCTCAAACATCCCAGGATTCAGGAAGTAAGAAGCGCTGGCCTCCTGATGTCTGTCGTCTTCTCCTCTTTCGAGGAAAACAAAATGATCATTGACCGTTGTATTGAAAAGGGAGTGTTTACCGACTGGTTCCTATTTGCTCCGCATTGTATGAGGATAGCTCCATCCTTGCTAACCCCAGATGAAGTATTGATCGAAGCCTGCGCCTTGATCAACGAAGCCTGCGAAAGCTGATTTCGCCCTTCAATTAAGTATGGCAAAAAAATTTAATAATACCACTAACCGGGTATTTTGATCCGTTTTCTTGTATAAAATCACTGAAAGGATGTTTGAATTTGTAAATCTGTTACAAAATTTGACACATTCAAGCAGCAAATACCTATACCTTTAAGTCTTCCGAATAAGTTGGTTATTATTTCAAAAAGTTTAAACAACGTAGCTTGATTTGAGAATATAATCTTTACTTTTCGGGATGTAACCCCTTTATTACTTCCATTAGTCATGTAACACCCACTTTGATTAGTGAAAGCTAACTAAAATGAGACTAATATGATCGCCTACCAACTCACCCAAGAGAAACGGGACATGATCCTACTGGCTATTCAGGATCATTTCGAAACTGTTAAGCCTTATCTTAAACATGGCTATTCCCTGCGAAACCTCGCGGAGGAACTCAATATCACATATACCTATTTGTCTTATATCATAAACCGGGAGTACGGGATGAACTTCAATGATCTCGTCAATAAATATCGGATCGCCCACATGCAGGCCCTCATGACTGAACCGGATGCAGGCATGTATACCCTTGAGGGGTTGGCTTATCGTTCCGGATTTAATTCCCGATCCACCTTTTACCGTGCATTCTACAAGGCTACTGGCCGAATGCCTTCCGCATTCGTCAGGAAAATCCAAGCATAATTATTGGTGCAGATTTTTTAAATTACCTCCTTTGAACGTCGAAGGATGAAGAATCTGTTTTCCTTATTATTGACCTTGCTATTGTCCTGGGGCTCAATGGCCCAGCCACTGTCTACCGAACCCTGGAAACACAGGTTCTGGAGTGCAAAGTGGATCTCCCATCCTTCTGCAACGCCAAATGGCTTTGGTGTATACCACTTCCGAAAGGAGTTGAACCTGGACTCTGTTCCGCTGTCATATGTTGTTCATGTAACGGGTGATAACCTGTTCAGGCTGTTCGTCAATGGCAATATGGTTTGTTTTGGACCTGCCCGCAGCGATCCGGCCAACTGGAATTTTGAAACCGTGGATATTGCAGCCTTCCTGAACAAGGGGAAGAACATAGTGTCTGCAACGGTCTGGAACTTCGGCGAATACAGGGCCTATGCCCAAACCAGTTATGAAACCGCCTTTCTTCTGCAGGGCAACACTGATGCCGAGTTTCCAATGAATACTGGTAAGGGATGGCAGGTGATCATGGATCTATCCTATCAGCCACTACCGATTGACCGGGAGTCACTTCGCTCATACGTAGCCGTTGCTTCCGGAGAGATCGTTGACGGCAACAGGTATGCCTGGGGCCACGAACGGGCAGAAGGATCAGGGTTGCGCTGGCAGGAGGCCCGGGAACTATGGTACCCCGCCAAACCACGTACTTATGGTACGGACGGTAACTGGCAGTTGGTTCCGCGTTCCATTCCACGTGCGGTTGAGGTTGAACAGGATTTTACCGCGGAACGCACTGGTTACGTTAAACAGGCTCCATTTTCAAAATCCTTTCCATGGCAATTTGCGGCAAATACAAAAACGAGCTTGTTGCTTGATCAGGGAAACCTGACCAATGCGTACCCACAACTCCTGATCTCCAAAGGTAAAAACGCAGTGATTACCCTGACTTATGCAGAAGCCTTGTTCAATGATAATATGGAGAAAGGGAACAGGAACGAAACCGCTGGCAAAAGGGTTATTGGCATCAGCGATCGCTACATCTCGGACGGCGGGAAATTCCGAATGTATTCGCCACTACATTACCGCACGTTCCGCTATGTGAAGGTGGATATTGAAACGCAGGATGAACCGTTAACGGTTTATAAGATCGATAGCCGATATACGGGATATCCGTTTGAAGAACGGGCAAGGTTTGTTTCCAGTGACCCGGGTTTGCAGAAGATCTGGGACGTAGGATGGCGCACGGCCAGGCTTTGTGCCGTTGATACCTATTTCGATTGTCCTTATTATGAGCAACTCCAGTACGTTGGGGATACCAGGATACAGGCCCTCATATCTATGTACGTTTCGGGAGATGACAGGCTCGTAAAGAAAGCCATCGACGATATTGCGCATTCGTTTTTCTCGGACGGCCTCACACAGAGCCGTTATCCGTCGCGCGACCTCCAGGTGATCCCAACCTTCTCACTCTGGTGGGTATGTATGGTCTATGATCATTTCATGCTCAGGAAGGAGGACGCATTCACGCAGTCGAAGCTCAACGGTGTTGAAAATGTGCTGAGATGGTACGATGAAAAAATGGCACCGAAAGGCGGGTTGTTAGGCCCACTGAGCTGGTGGCAGTTCGTGGACTGGAGTTGGCCCTGGGTTGATAGCATCCGGATAGGCGGCGTACCTCCGGGTGCGAGTAAGGGCGGATCTTCCATCATTACTTTGCAGTATGCATACACGTTAGCACGGGCTGCCGAGCTGATGAATGCTTATGGCCGCAGGTCCGCA
>JBBAJN010000085.1:0-12537 GCA_040404045.1 Chitinophagaceae bacterium | reverse complement strand
AATTGATCAACCCCGGTTCCCTGGAGATCATACCAAATGCATACCTGGAACCTTCCCTCGCAAATTCCCAGGAGACAGATTGCTACCAGTTCATACGGAAAGGATATTTCTGTCTGGACAGTAAACTGTCCACTCCAGGCAAACCGATCTATAACAGAACAGTAACCCTGAAAGACAACTGGGCCAAACTGAGAAAATAAAGATTGTTGTTACCGTATCAATGCAAATGGAACAGCTATTCCGTTTTTCCTGCGGTAGCCAACAATTCTGTTTTCTTTAAGGGGGCGGATGGGAATACTGCGGTGATCATCAGCACAATGGCCGAGAGCAGCATCAGGTAGATCCCGACCTGTTTTTCAGGACAATATCCCCTGTAACATTCTACGTAAACGATGAAAGTCTTGATAGCGTACGCGAGGTTAAGCGCCATCAGCAGCAGGTTAAGCCTTTTTAAGGAAATCCTCGGCACAAACTGGCAGACCACACTGGTAAATGCCATAAACGTAAGCCATTTCCCAGGCTTTCCATAAAGGTTATTCTCAGAGAAAAAACCGGTAAACGATTTATTGAGATCAGGGTAATAGGCCCAGGGAAGATAACACGAAATAATCATGACGATCGCAGCAAGTAAGGTGACCCACTTTGAATAGCGCGAAATTGAATTCATGCGGCAAGATAAATAAAAAAAGGGCCGAAGGCTTGAGCTTGTATCAAATTATAAAAGCGCAGCGAACTTACCTGCTATTCCACGCAAATACCGGAAGTTAAAGGAATAAAAAAAGACCATCGTTATTCGATGGTCTTTCCAAAATCAGGAGGTTCCGAGCGGATTCGAACCGCTGTGGAAGGTTTTGCAGACCTCTGCCTAGCCACTCGGCCACAGAACCCGATAACAGTTTACAAATGTACGAATTTCCCGCTAAATTTGCTTAAAACAAATTACTAACCCTTAACAGCAAAAAGCCCATCCTGTTGTACAAAGATGCATCGAATTCAAGATTCTGAATTAATTATCAATAGTCGCGGTGCCATTTACCATCTCGATCTCAGGCCTGAAGAGCTCGCCCCTACGGTGATCACCGTAGGTGATCCGGGGCGCGTGCAGGAGATCAGTAAACATTTCGATAAACTTGAGCACCAGGTACATCATCGAGAATTCATCACCCACACCGGCTGGCTGGGCAACAAAAGGATATCAGTGGTTTCAACAGGAATCGGGCCGGACAATATCGATATTGTGATGAACGAACTGGATGCCGTTGCCAATGTGGATTTCCAAAGCCGCCAGGTTAAACCACACCATACAGCACTGCAAATCTTCCGATTAGGCACCTCCGGTTCCTTACAGGAAGATATCGATGTGGACAGCATGGTGGCCGGAACCCATGGACTGGGACTCGACAACCTTCTCCACTTCTACCGCCCGGACAACCACGAAGAGGAGAGACATATCCTGCAGTCCTTTATCACCCACACGCAAATGGCCCAGCCATTCTCCATGCCATACATCAGCTCGGCTTCCGCAACATTGCTGAAGCATTTCGCAGTTGGCTACCACCATGGCATTACCGTCACCTGCCCCGGGTTTTATGGGCCGCAGGGTCGGGTATTGAGGCTGGGACTTGCCAGGCCCGACCTGATCAACCTGCTGCAGGATTACAGGTTCGGACCACACAGGATCTCCAATTTTGAAATGGAGACCTCGGCCATCTACGGCTTAGGCAAATTATTGGGGCATCAGTGCCTGTCGTTAAACGTGATTGTGGCCAACCGGATAAAAAAATCGTTTTCGGAAGACGGAAAAGCAGCAGTTCAACGTTTAATCATAAAATCACTCGAGATCATTCAATCCATATGACCCAGAAAAACGCAATCCATTTTCAAAAGTACCAGGGAACCGGAAACGATTTTATCATCATTGACGGGCGTGAACAATTACCGGCGCTCACCGAAGAACAGATCAGGCATTTATGTGACCGCCGTTTCGGTATTGGGGCAGACGGCCTGATGGTCTTCCTGAACCGGGATGGGTATGATTTTGAAATGAAATATTATAATGCCGATGGCAGAGAGGGCAGCATGTGCGGCAATGGCGGAAGGTGCATAGTGCGGTATGCCTACCAAAGCGGCCTCCACAAGGAGGTGTATTCTTTCCTGGCTGTGGATGGACCGCATGAAGCCGAGATCGACATCAATGGCTGGATCAGGCTCAAAATGGGAGATGTATCGAAAGTACAAATGCATGGGTCTGATTTTGTCCTGAATACCGGTTCACCTCACTTTGTGCGGTATGTGAACTATATACATGAGCATAAAGTAACAGAAGAAGGCCGACAAATCAGGAACAACCCAACTTATGTACAAGACGGCATCAATGTGAACTTCGTAGAAGTGATCAATGACCACACAATTTATGTCAGAACATACGAGCGGGGCGTGGAGAATGAAACCCTCAGCTGCGGAACCGGCGTAACCGCTTCGGCTTTAGTTTCAGCGCACAATGACACCGGCTTCAACCAGGTAAATGTGCAGACACTGGGCGGAAAATTATCTGTTGAATTCGACAGGGTCCATGAAACCGAATACAGGAATATCTGGCTATGCGGACCGGCGGAATTTGTTTATAAGGGGGAGATCTGAGCCATTGGCTAATTTACTAATTGGCTGATTGACTGATTCCTTAGTTCATGAGTTCATCCTGGATAGAAATCCCAATAAGCCAATGAGCAAATTAAAACGAAAATTTTGATCCAATTATTTAAGAATATCGAAGGTGTTACAACAACGGTGGATAATCCGGAAAACGGAACCTGGGTCAATATCCTGCCACCCTTCAGGCAGGAAGAGTTTACTGAAATTGCCGATAAGCTTGATGTGCCCATTGAATTTCTGCAGGACTCTCTCGATATCGACGAGAGGCCGCGTTTTGAAGTGGCGGACAATGTAAAGATGATCGTGATCAAAACGCCAACTGAGAACAACTCGTTCAATGACAGCGATGCGTATTACATCACCATACCCATCTGCATCATCCTCACCCACCACCAGATCATCACCGTAAACTCCTTCGAGAATGGGGCGATCAAGAAATTCCTGAATACATTCCAGAACCGCCACCCGGACAAGCGGAACATGATGGTGCTGAAGATCTTCGAGAAAGTCACGCAGGCCTTCATTGAATACCTCAAGGAGATCAACCACCGGCGGAACATGCTCGAGCAGCGTCTCTACGAGGCTAACCGAAATGAGGAACTTTTTGAACTGATGAGGATCCAAAAAAGCCTGGTCTATATTGTTACCGCCCTGCGTTCAAATGAGCTGCTCCTGATCAAACTGGAACGGACCAACATGCTCGGCCTCACGGAAGATGAAAAGGAATTGCTGAACGACCAGATCATTGATATGTCACAGGCCCTCGAGATGGCCAATATCTATACCAACATCCTCAGCTCAACGCTGGATGCATTTGCAAGCATTATCGCAAACAACCAGAACCTGGTCCTCAAAAGACTGGCAGGCATCACCATCATCCTGCAGTTCCCGGTACTGGTGGCCAGCATCTTCGGGATGAACGTGCCTATACCCTACCAGAATAATGCCCATGCTTTCTATATACCCATCATCCTGTCCCTGGGTATCTCCGTGATCATGGCCTGGTTTTTTGTAAAGAAAAAATGGTTCTGATGCTCAATATTCGCGTTTATGGAATACTGCTAGACAATGACAACAGGGTGCTGGTGTCTGACGAATACATCAGGGGAAACTACTACACCAAGTTCCCCGGAGGCGGACTTGAGTTCGGCGAAGGCACCAGGGATTGCCTGAAAAGGGAATTCATGGAAGAAATGAATCTCGAGGTCCGGGTCGGGGATCATATCTACACCACCGATTTCTTCCAGATGTCTGCCTTCAACCCCGAGCACCAGATCATCTCCATCTATTATTTCGCCCATGCCATGGAAGAGATCAAAGCGCCGTTAAGGAACAGGCCTTTTGATTTTGATGAACGCGAAATGAAACTGTATGCCGAAACGGGTGAAACAGAAACTTTCCGCTTCATTAATTGGAACGACTTCTCCGGCGAATCCGTTTCCCTGCCGATAGATAAAGTAGTGGCGGACCTCATACGGAACAGATAGTATCATCAGCAGCAAAAGAATGTATCAGGCATCAACCTAATACCCCTTCAAGGCCTCGAACTTCATCCGCCTGGCCGTTTCTGAACCCAGGTACCGCTCACAAGCATAATGGATCAGGTAGACCACGGGAGTAAACAACAACGCGATCACAAACTTATAGGCATAGGCCGTAAATGCCCAAGCCATAGACTGCCCAACCGGCACACCACGGAAAACAGTGAAGGCGATATAGGTCACCACCACGCTGTCTATAAACTGGGAAACCATCGTACTCACGGTAGCCCTGGCCCAGATGGATTTCTCGCCCGTGAAGGTCTTGATCTTCCTGAACACGAGCGCGTCGACAAGCTGGCCCAGCATGAATGCGGTAAGCGACCCCACAATGATATTCATGCCCTGTCCAAAAATGGCTTTATAAGCGGCCTGCATATCCGGAACACCGGCATCGGCCCCCGAGCCCATCCAGTAACCGGTGTCCGGCATCAGCCTTATGGCAAAAAAGAATATAAAAAAAGCAAACGTGATCAGCCCGGCAGTGAGTAAAGTCAGGAACCGTACCCCCCTCACCCCATAGTACTCATTCACGATGTCCGTCATCACAAAGATCACCGGCCAGGGCAAAACACCCACGGTTAAACTGAAAGACAGGTTCTCCTGCCCGAACAGGGAAAAACTGGCCCGCTCTATGCCCAGCGTATCTTCAAGGGAGAATATCTTCACGCCGATCACTTCTGCGATGATGGCATTGGCCACAAAAAAGCCCGCCAATACCAGGAAAAGTTTGGTTGCCCTGTCTTTGATGATATTGTGTATCATGACCAAAAGATAAGGATTAAGACAGAAAATAGTTGCCCGCCGGTCTCAATCATCACAAAAAATTGATAATCCTTTGGTATTTTGCCCCCTGAAAGTAAAAGCATGCAGAAACTGAATTTCGAGAAACTACTCCCCCATATTGTAGCCGTTGCTTCCTTCATTATCATCTCCCTGATCTACTGCAAACCCGCCCTTGAGGGGAAGGTGCTGCAGCAAAGTGATATTGTACACTGGAAAGGAATGAGCAAGGATATACAGGACTATAAACAATCCCATGACGGCGTAGCCCCCCTGTGGACCATCAATATGTTCAGCGGCATGCCTGGCTTCCAAATCGCAACCAACAACAATAACGTCATTTCATACGTGGCCAGCGAAGCGTTTTCCCTCTTCATTCCAAAACCATTCCGCTTCTTCATCCTGGCCTGCCTTGGCTTTTATTTCCTGGCACTGGTGCTTAGGGTGAATCCATGGATCGCCATGACGGGGGCCATTGCCTATGCCTACTCTACTTATGATCCCGTGATCGTTTCCGTGGGCCACGATACCAAAATGCTTTCCATTGCATACCTCCCTGCCGCACTGGGTGGACTTATCATGGTTTTCAACGGCCGGTATTGGCTGGGCACCGCTTTCCTGGCCTTGTTTTCTTCCATACTCGTTTACCAGAATCACTTCCAGATCGTATACTATTTCGGACTGATCGTCCTCTTCATGACCGTGGCCCATATCATCCAATGGGTTCGTGAGAAGAACACCAAACATATGGTCACCGCGCTGGGCTTTGCCCTGCTTGGCGGCGTAGTGGGCATTGCCACCAATGCAATGATGCTGTTCACCACTTACGACTATTCCAAGGCCACCATCCGCGGCGGTCAGGCCTCGCTGAACCTGAACGACAGCCTGTCCAACTCCAACCCCACCAGGGGCGGTCTGGACACGGCCTATGCATTCCTGTACGGAAGCTATGGCAAAGCAGAAACCATGACATTCATGATCCCTGACATCTATGGTGGAAGTCCGCGCCCGCTCGGTGAAGACTCCAAACTGGTGGAGCTGATGCAGGAAAAAGGATATCCCGGGGACTTTGCCAACCAACTGTACGGGTCTTTCCCGGCCTATTGGGGTGACCAACCCGGCCATGCAGGTCCGGTTTATCTCGGCGCCCTGATTTGTTTCCTGTTCATCTTTGCGATGGTCTACGTAAAAAGCAATCACAAGTGGTGGCTGTTCGCCATCACCATTCTGGCCATGATGATGTCGTGGGGCAAGAACCTGGCCGGATTCAATACCTTCCTATTCAACAACCTTCCCCTATACAACAAGTTCAGGGCGCCGGCGATGATCCTGATCATTCCCCAGCTCAGCTTTGCATTTCTTGCTGTTCTGGGCCTGCAGCAGGCATTCTATGGCGATGGCAGAAAAGAGGAACTCCTGAAAAAGCTAAAGCAGGCCGGGATCATCACGGCAGGAGTATTCGTACTCGCCCTCATGTTGTATTTCAGTTTTGACTACACTACGGAGCGCGATAAGTATATCCAGCAGCAGTTGAGCCAAATGATGACCAACGATCCCGGTGCAGCCAGGGAGATCATCAATGCTGTGGCGGACGACCGTAAATCACTTTTTGCCGCTGACCTGATGCGTTCCCTGTTTTTTGTTACTGCGGGATTCCTGTTGCTGTTCCTCTATGCCCGCAATACACTGAAAGCCCGTCATGCTGTCATCGCTTTTCTGGTGCTGACTGCAATAGATATCCTTCCCGTAGGCAAAAGATACCTCAGCAATGACAACTTCCTTGAGCCAGAGGAGAACGAGGCGGTATTCAACCCAACACCCGCGGATCTCCAGATCTTGCAGGATAAAGAACCCCATTTCAGGGTATTCAACCTCACGCAGGATGCATTCAACGATGCCATCACATCCTATCACCACCGATCCATCGGCGGATACCATGCAGCTAAGCTCAGCCTATACCAGGATCTGATCGCTAACCAGCTTGCGAAACAGCCGATGAACATGCAGGTGCTGAACATGCTGGATACCAAGTATGTGATCGTACCGGATTCCATAGGCAGACCCGTTGCCCAAACGAATCCCGATGCGCTTGGTGCCGCATGGTTGGTCAACAACATCAGGTTCGTCCCCAACGCAGCCATGGAGATGAAGGCACTGAATGATTTTAACGCGAAAGAGGAAGCCGTTGTGCAGGAATCTTTCAAGTCGTCCATTCCTAAAATGCCCGTGCGCGATTCTTCGGCCACGATCAAACTGGATAAAAATGATAACGATGTGCTCAGCTACTCCTTCAATGCCACTACCGATCAATTTGCGGTATTCAGCGAGGTCTACTACGACCGCGGATGGAAAGCGTTCATCGACGGCCAGGAAGCACCGATCGTAAAAACAAATTATGTACTGCGTGGCCTATATGTACCCGCAGGTTCACATAAGATCGAGTTTCGCTTCGAGCCGCAGTCTTACATCATGGGCTCAAGGATCACGAGCATCAGCCAGATTATTTTGGCAGCTGTATTCCTGATCGCGTTGTATATGGAATTCCGAAGACGCAAACAGGCCGCTGCCCTGTGATATGGCTAATATCCTGAGCCTGGTATGGTACAAAGTAATGCCTGCTCAATTTGGCGGCCAGAAAGGAATCGTACTGTTCAACCAGTATATTGGCAAGCACCACCACATCGTTTGCCTATGTTCATCCAATAACGAGCCTTCTGGTGCGGAAGGCTTTACCGTGATCAGGGAACTACCCGATTCAAAATGGCAATTCTTCGATCCTACCCTGCAAAACAGGATCTCACGGGTCATCAGGGAACATAAGATCACCCACCTGGTACTGGAACATTGCTACCACGGCATCAACGGAATCTGGCTGGCCAAACAGCACGGCCTGAAACTGATTGTCCACTCCCACAATATGGAATATGACCGTTTCCGCACTATGGGTAAATGGTGGTGGCGGGCACTATATGCCCTGGAAAAAAGAACACACCTGGCAGCTGATCTTTCTATGTTCAAAACAGAGAATGATCTCCAGCATGCTGTTCATGCCTTTCAGCTTGATCCCGGGAAATGCCTGGTAGTACCGCATGGCCTGGAACGGACAGGTCCCGTGGAAATGAATGAAAAGCTGAAGTGTCGCCGGACCCTGGAGAACACATACGGGATATCTTCCAACACAAAACTGATATACTTTAATGGCACCCTCGATTACGAACCGAACGCGCTGGCCCTGAAACACATCGTGGACCAGATCATCCCCGCCATTGCAGCAAGGACTGCACAGTCATTCGTAGTCATGGTAACAGGTCGCCTTATTTTCAGCGATTACCAATACATCAGGAAAATTTCGCACCCTTCGTATCTCTATGCGGGGTTGGTGGACGACATTGAAACCTATTTTTCCGGGGCAGACGTATTCATCAACCCGGTGTCAACGGGTGGCGGGATCAAAGTGAAACTGATGGAAGCCCTCTCCTACGGCTTACCGGTCATCTCGTATGCATCCGGAGCAACAGGGGTGGACCGGGCGATGACAAAAACAGCACTAACGGTAGTGGCAGACCTACATGCGGACCAGTTCGCAAAGGAAATTATCTCCCATTGGGACGACACTCCGGAACTGCCCGCATCATTCTATGCCACCTACCACTGGCAGGCCATTTCCAACCAGGCTGCAGAAAGGATTGGCCGGCTCTGAGCTTATTTTTTTATTTTGCAGTATGTCAAGTCCCAGGGTCAGTGTGATCATGCCCGTTTATAATACAGCCGCATACCTTGGGGAAGCGATCCAAAGTATCCTGGATCAGAGTTATGCCGATTTTGAATTCATCATCATCAACGATGGCTCTACTGATCATTCAGAACAGATCATCAACAGCTTCAAGGACCCCCGCATCATTTACCTGAGCAACAACCAGAACCAGGGCCTGGTGTATACATTGAACCGCGGCGTTGACCTGGCCAGCGGCGAATGGATCGCGAGGATGGATGGGGACGACATCAGCCTGCCCATTCGATTCGAAGAACAGATGCAGTACCTGCATGATCATCCCTATGTGGACGTGCTGGCTACCACCATTCAATTGATCGATGAGTCGGGCCGGCAGGCAGGGATCTGGACAGATGATCGGGCAGCGATTTTGCCCGGGCAGATCCTGGCTTATCTGCCTGTCAACAATTGCATCGCGCATCCGAGTGTGATGGTCAGGACCGAGGTGCTGAAGAAATTCAAATACCTTGAAGAACAGGCACAGGCAGAAGATTATGACCTATGGCTCAGGCTCGCGGCCAGTGGTTATATGATCCATAAGCTCGATGAAACCCTGCTGAAACACAGGATTATCGCTTCTTCGTTTACCCGTTCCCGTCAGCACAACATATTCAAAAAACTGGCCGATACCAAATTCCGGTTTGCCAGAAAGGCATGGAAAAGCGGAAACCGGGGCAGCTTCGTGTATAAGACCTTTTTCTATGCCTGCCTGGATAAGCTCAAGGCATGGCTTAAACCCATAAAGCAGAAGGTATGATCTACCGGCTTCTGATCCTAAAACGCATCCTGGAAGACATCCTTATGCTCCCCTTCATCGGCCTGGGCAGGATGAGGGCGAAAGAGCATCCGCTGCAGGAATCTTATGACATTTTTTTCTTCTTCCCTTTTCACCATATCGGCGGCGCAGAACGGGTCCATGCCAATATTGTACAGGCACTGAAAGGTAGAAAAGCCCTGATCGTTTTCACCAGGAAGTCGCACTCCGAAGGATTCCTGGCGGACTTCAAAGCCGCCGGCCACCAGATCATGGATATTTCCGCCTATACGGATAACAAGAAGAAATACTGGAACAACCTCATCTATAGGGGGCTGTTCTCGGGATATATCAACGCCCAGCAACAACGCCCTGTGATCTTCAACGGGCACTCAAATTTTGCGTACAAAATGAGCAGGTGGATCCGGACGGATATTCCGCAGATCGAACTCATCCACTCCTTCAGCAGTTTTTCTTATATCAGGGTCCCTTTCCTGCCTTTCTACCGGGAAACAGTAATGATCAGCAGGAACAGGATCCAGGACCACCTTGCCCTGTATCAACGGTGGGGAATCCCTGAAACCTACAGCAAACGGATCAGGTTCATCCTGAACGGCATTTCCCTTCCAGCCCAAAATGAAGCAAGGGGCTTTAAGGAGGAAGCGCTGCAACTGATGTATGTGGGCCGCGCCACACCGGAAAAACGGGTTCACCTATGTGCAGCCATCTCTGAAGAACTTCACAAAGCCGGTTTGCCGGTGACCATGTCTTTTGTAGGGAATGTGTCTGCCGCGATCCCGGTAAACCATCCCGATGATCTTTACTATGGCGACGTTAATGACCCTGCAGTGTTAAACGACCTCTACCGGAAACAAGCAGACGTGCTCTTCATCACATCCAGTGAAGAAGGGTTCCCGATGGTGGTGATGGAAGCCATGGCACGGGGCAGCATCATCATTGCCACGCCGGTGGGCGACCTCCCGGTTCATATCAAACATGGGGAGAACGGGTTCCTGTTCTCTTCGGCAAAGGACGAAGAGAAGATCATTTCCGAAGGTGTTGAATATGTCAGGTGCCTGTTGAATGACCGAGACCTTTGC
This sequence comes from Chitinophagaceae bacterium, assembly GCA_040404045.1. Taxonomy (GTDB): domain Bacteria; phylum Bacteroidota; class Bacteroidia; order Chitinophagales; family Chitinophagaceae; genus Pollutibacter. The sequence continues at coordinate 1,938 of JBBAJN010000085.1, read as the reverse complement.
AGGCGCATCTCGCATAACAACCTGCAGTATGCACACGTGAATTTTGGTTTAGCTACCTTCGATCAACATTACAGGGACCTCATAGAATCATATTTGCCTTGAAACCGTTGAGTTTTGTCATAATCACCTATAACCGGCCGCAGGACATGCTGGCGCTTGCAGAGAACATCACAGAGCTCGAGCAGGCGGAGCAACTGCTGGAAGAAGTGATCATTGTGAACAATGCTTCCACGGAAGACTATGGCCAGGTGAAGAACTTCATCGCAGCCCACCCTTCCATTCCATTCCGGTTCATTGACGCCAAAGAAAACCTTGGCGTGGCCAGGGGAAGGAACTTTGCGATCTCCCAGAGCTCAGCTCCATTCCTGATCATGCTGGATGATGACGCTGTGATGGGAAATAAGGACTGCCTGGTGAACCTTTACGAAGAATTCAACATTTCGAGCAGCGACCGCGAAACCGCGATCATTTCCTTCAAGGTATTGTACCATGAGAATGGGGAGATGCAGGTGAACGCCTTCCCACATAAGAATTTCAGGAAATATTCATCGAAGCCGCATTTCGAAACATACTACTATGCAGGAGGCGCACACGCGATAAAACGTGAAGTGTTTCATCATGCGGGGAAATACCCGGAGGATTTTTTCTATGGGATGGAAGAATACGACCTGAGTTATCGCATTCTGGATGCGGGCTACTCGATCGTTTACTCTGACCGGGTAGTTATGTTACACAAGGAATCTCCCTATGGCAGGAAAACAAAGAAGGAAAAAATGGCCATGCTATGGGTGAATAAAGCCAAGGTTGCATGGCGCTATCTGCCACGTGTATATTTTTGTTCCACGGCCGCCATGTGGTCGCTGGAATACCTCAGGAAAACAGGCTTCGACCTGGCAGGATGGTTTAGCGGTTGGGCAGACGTATTGAAAATTCCATTTACAGAAAAAAGAAGGACCGTCAGCAGGAAAACAGTCGACTATCTGAGAAAGGCCGAAGCAAGGCTCTGGTATTAGCCATTAAATTTGCGCAATCATACCTCTAGCGCATCCTTGGCCAGGTAGGCCTTCATCATGGAAAGAAAATAAGTCAGCCCTTCCCGTTTTTCTGCATCCAACAGATATTTGATATTCCCGGTATAATATGCTTTCAGGTCGGCCGGAGGATCTTTCTCCCTGGCCACAATGGTATCCAGATCAGATAAGCCGAGTCCATTGGCCTCATTGAAGGCCTTCAGAAAAGACGCCGGAAGTGCCTTGTTGCTCACCCATGTGGCGAATACAAAAGGCAGACCGGTCAAGGCTTTCCATGCAGTGCCCAGATCGTACATATAGGCCGAGTCATTCTTCTGCCTGAGGGCCCTGTCCCCAATGACCAGTCCGGCCACATCCCCCCTGATCTCGTGCCGGTATTCCTCACCACGCGTATCTTTCCACACCACCTCCTTCTTCCAGTAATTGGCCATGAGTAAACGGGCAAGCATAACCGATGTGCGTGACTGGTAATCCAGTAAAACGGTTTTCACATCAGCCATGGGCATGTCGCTGAAGATAGCCACTGAGTCCACCGGTCCGTCACAGGCGATGCAGTAATCGGTAACGATATGCGCCTCAGAGAGGCCGGGGATCACAGCAACCGGTACAAGGCCTATATCTATCCGGTCTTCAGACAGCATACTGGCTATATGGGAGGGATAATCCACCACCAGGTCAATGTCATCCTTTATGGGAGACTTTTCCAGACCGTATATGAGCGGTTTTGTATTCAGATAACTTACTGCACCTATCCTTATTTTCCGATCCAATGGCTTTAGTGTAATTTTGGCTGCAAATTTAACGCAATCCTTGAATATGGACCTGAGTGCATTAACCGCTATTTCGCCGATCGATGGAAGATACAGGAATCAACTGCAACACCTGGACTACTACTTTTCAGAATATG
>JBBAJN010000084.1:0-12670 GCA_040404045.1 Chitinophagaceae bacterium | reverse complement strand
TGTCGGGCGGAACAATACCTGTACCCGTCATCAGGTAAACACCATGGGGGAAAAACATCTCGCGCGTTAGCCAGGAAACAAGTTCATCATGGCTTCGCTTCATGTTGCTGATGGAGATCGACTGATCAAAAAGAACCAGATCATCTCGGCTGATGCTTAGCGTGATCCGGGTATCGGGATGGATGGTAGCCCCGGGAATAAAAAGACAGGGGCCTAATGCCGTGCTTTTATCATAAGATTTTGCTTGCGGGAGATAGAGTGGGTTTTCTCCTTCTATACTCCGCGAACTGACGTCGTTACCTATGGTGTATCCTTCGATGGTGCCGGCGGAGGAAACAAACAGGGTGAGCTCGGGCTCTGGCACGTTCCAGGATGAGTCCTTCCTGATCCTGATCTTTCCCTTGTTCCCTGACACACGGTAAGGTTGCGATTTGAAAAAAAGTTCAGGCCTGTCCGCATCATAGACCTTATCATAAAAATCACCACCCCCGGCATCTTTAGATTCCTCCATGCGGGCCTGCTTACTCCTGAGGTAGGTCACCCCTGCCGCCCATACTTCCTGCCCATGGATGGGTGGATCAAAATCGAGGTCAGGGACAAAATCAACCTGCGACCAATTGGCCACCTGTTGCTGCAAATAGGTGTAGAGATTTGTGCGATTCACCAGTTCATCCCAGTGTGCTTTATGGGTGAATACTTTATCCTGATACCTGAGCCAGCAGTGCTCATCTTTTTTATATAAAAGCATTTTTGAAAATAGTCAAAAAAATGAAACCTCCAGTTTTGTTTCACCATAGAGAATGAAGTATATTTCATTTTTTTCCAACACTATCAGGAATATGTTATCTCTTTCAGGAAAGACAGCAATAGTTACTGGCGGCGCGAGCGGAATTGGACTGGCTATTTCAAAAATGTTCCATGCACAAGGCGCTACCGTGCACATCTTTGAATTGAATGCGGAATTGGCCCAGGCGGAGGCTGCAAATTTGGGAGAGCGGGCCTTTGCCCATGCGGTAGATGTTACCAAACAGGAAAACGTCAAAAATGTAGTTGATTTGGTTGCCCGGCGCGGACCGATCGATATCCTCGTCAACAACGCGGGGATCGGCCATATAGGTACAGCCGAAAATACCATTGAAGCAGATTTTGACCGCGTAATGAATGTGAACGTGAAAGGCACCTATAACTGTATCCATGTTTGCGTCCCGCACATGCTGAAACAGGGAAAAGGGGTGATCGTGAACATGTGTTCGGTGGTGGCCAGCGTTGGCATTCCCGAGCGATTTGCGTATAGCACTTCAAAAGGCGCGATCCTGGCCATGACGCTTAGTGTGGCGAAAGACTATGTAAAGAAAGGGATCCGTTGCAACTGCATTTCACCAGGTCGGGTACACACGCCCTTCGTAGACGGTTACCTACAGAAGAACTATCCCGGCAGGGAACAGGAGATGTTTGAAAAACTGGCTGCAACGCAGCCTATTGGCAGGATGGCCGAACCCGAAGAAGTGGCCAGCCTCGCCCTTTTCCTGTGCAGCGATGAAGGGGCATTCCTCACGGGGACCGACTATCCCATTGACGGCGGATTTATCAGAATCAATAATTAATATGAAATTATTTCGTTTTGGCACGGCTGGAAAAGAGAAGCCGGGAGTTATCCATGGAGGCAGAAAGCTCGATGTATCGGCTTTCTGCAATGATTATACCGAGGCATTTTTTGAAGAGGGCGGACTGAACGCCTTAGCGTCCTGGCTTGAAACGAACGCAGGGGATTGTCCTGAAGTGGATGCTGCTGCCAGGTTTGGTTCCTGTGTCCCCCGCCCTTCCAAGATCGTTTGCGTAGGACTGAACTATGCCAAGCATGCAGCGGAAGGCGGAATGGACATTCCCAAAGAGCCGGTACTGTTTTTCAAGAGCACAACAGCATTGTGCGGCCCGAATGACGATCTGCACATCCCGCGGAATTCAAAGAAGACAGACTGGGAAGTTGAACTGGCGATTGTTATTGGTAAGAAAGCCACTTATGTAGACCTGGAACATGCATATGATCATATCGCAGGATATGCATTGCATAATGATTATTCGGAACGTGAGTTCCAGATAGAAAGGGGCGGTCAGTGGGTGAAAGGAAAAAGCTGCGATACATTCGCTCCCCTGGGGCCATGGCTGGTGACCAAGGACGAGATTCCCGATCCGGGAAACCTTCGGTTGTGGTTAGACGTGAATGGCGTCCGTAAACAGGATTCTTCTACGTCTGACCTGATCTTTGCCGTACCTTTCCTGGTGCACTATATCAGCCAGTTTATGACTCTGCTGCCCGGAGACGTGATCTCCACAGGAACTCCGGAAGGTGTTGGGCTTGGACAAAAGCCGACTCCCTGGTACCTCAAGGAAGGCGATGTGGTTAAGTTAGGAATTGAGGGCCTCGGTGAACAACAGCAGACAGCACAGAAACTCTGGTAAGGTGGGTATCATCGATTCACACATACATTTCTGGAGTTATGACGCTGCGCGTCATAGCTGGATCAACGATGAGATGGCCGTCATCCGGAGAGACTTCCTGCCGGCAGATGCCAAACAGATGTTTGACAGGAATCAGGTTGAAGGCTGCGTAGCTGTTCAGGCGGACCAGACAGACAATGAAACCAACTTCCTGGTGGACCTTGCCCGGAACAATGCCTTCATCAAAGGCGTAATAGGCTGGGTGGATTTCACCAGTGGCGAGATCGAGGAAAAACTGCAGGCCTGCAGCAAAGAACCTTTGATCAAGGGTTTTCGTGAGATCATCCAAGGCTCTCCTGATGATCAGTATTTTACCAACAAGAAATTCCAGGACGGTATCAGGCACCTCAACGGATATGGATATACGTACGACATCCTGATCTTCCATCACCAATTGCCTGCTGCGATCCGGTTTTCGGAGAAATACCCCGACCAGGACTTTATCCTTGACCATATCGCCAAACCGGATATCAAAAGCGGTGACTGGAAGAAATGGAAGAACGATATGAAAACGATGGCCGCCAACCCCAGGATGTATTGCAAATTATCGGGGATGGTAACCGAGGCCGACTGGCAGAGGTGGAGTAATGACCAGATCATCCCCTACCTTGAAATTGCAGCGGAATATTTTGGCACCAGCAGGATCTGTTTTGGATCCGATTGGCCCGTATGCCTGTTGGCAGGCAAATATGAACAGGTTTTGAACATCATCACTGAATTCCTTTCACAGGTCAGCGATGCTGAAAAAGAACAGGTATTATCAAAGAATATCAGCACATTTTATAAACTGAGTTAATGGATCTTCAATTAAAAGACAAAGTCATAGTGGTGTCCGGCGGTGCCAAAGGAATCGGCGAAGGCATTGTACGGGTACTGGCAGCCGAACATGCCATCCCGGTCATCATAGGAAGAAGTGAAGCAGACAATCTCGCCACTGTGAATGCTATAGGCCGGGGGACCCAGGTGGTGGCTGAACTTTCAGACCCTGCACAGTGCAAGGCCGCCATTGAAACAGTCATCGCTCAACACGGAAGAATCGATGGACTGGTGAACAATGCGGGCGTGAATGATGGCGTGGGACTGGAAAATGGCAGCTATGAAGGATTTATGGCATCGCTGCATAAGAACGTCGTGCATTACTATCTTCTTGCCCACCACGCTCTCCCGGCACTGATCAAATCAAAAGGCGCGATCGTGAATATTGGCTCCAAAGTGGCAGAGACCGGCCAGGGCGGCACATCTGCATATGCTGCTGCCAATGGCGGGCGCAATGCCCTTACCCGCGAATGGGCTGTTGAACTGCTGAAATACGGGATCAGGGTCAACGCTGTTATTGTTGCAGAAAGCTATACACCCTTATACGATCGCTGGATCAAAAGCATGCCTGATCCTGAAGGCGAGGTTAAGAAGATCACGGATCGCATCCCCTTTGAAAACAGGATGACGACGCCTGAAGAACTGGCAAATATGGTAGCATTCCTTTTGTCCGCCAAATCCAGCCATACCACCGGGCAACTGATCCACGTGGATGGCGGATATGTTCACCTCGACAGAAGGATCTGAGTTATTTTATAATTACGACAAGCACATATAATGAATAAGAAATCCCTGCTGCTGCCTTTCATCCTGGTTACTTCCCTATTCTTTCTTTGGGGTATTACCAATAACCTGACGGGAATCCTGATCCCCCATTTGAGGAAAGCATTAGAACTCACTAACCTGCAATCCACTTTCGTGGACACGGCAGTGTATCTGGCCTATTTTCTTGCGGCCATCCCTGCTGGTATGATATTGAAGAAATATGGGTACAAGAAGGGGATCATCATTGGCCTGCTGGTATTTGCTGTAGGAACGTTTTTGTTTGTCCCCGCAGCCAATACAAGGACCTATGGTATTTTTCTGGCTGGACTGTTCATCATCGGATGCGGGCTTACTTTGCTGGAGACCGCGGCCAATCCATATGCCACTAAGTTGGGTGATCCTGAGTCTGCCACGGCCAGGCTGAATCTTGCGCAGTCGTTCAATGGTCTCGCCGCATTTGTTGGCCCCTGGATTGGAGCGATGTTCATACTTTCAGGAAAAAGTTATTCCACCGAAGAACTTGCCCTGATGGGTGAAGCGAAGAAGATCGCCTATCTGGCGGAGGAAGCAGCATCAGTAAAAATGCCCTATATGGTGTTAGGCTTTTTCCTGATCGCCATCGCCATTTTGTTCATGGTAAATAAGTTCCCTGAATTCAAGGAAGACGAAGAAGCCAGTGAAGGAAGCCTTTCCGATGCCTTAAAGCATAAGCACCTGGTATGGGCCGTAGTTGCCCAGTTTTTTTATGTTGGCGCGCAGGTTTGCGTGACCAGTTTCTTTGTGAGGATGGCGATGAAAGGCGGAGGCGTAGACGAAAAAACGGCAGGATATTACCTCAGTATCTATGGCATACTATTCATGGTGGGTCGGTTTGGCGGTACACTGCTGATGAAATTCATCAAGCCTGCCAAATTGCTGGCCATTTACGCTATCGCCTGTATCCTGTTAAGCCTGGTGGCCATTTCCGCTGACGGGAAAAATGTTGTGCTGGCATTGGGCGGATTGGGCTTCTTCATGTCGATCATGTTCCCCACCATCTTCTCGCTGGGTATCGAGGATATGAAGGAAAACACCAAGCCCGCTTCTTCACTCATTGTCATGTCCATCATTGGAGGGGCGCTGTTCCCTGTACTCATGGGCGGTATCATTGACCGCTTTAACGACGATATCCAAATTGGTTACATCGTACCACTAGCCTGTTATTTTGTGATCTTATATTTTGCCTTGAAAGGGCACAAGCATAAAAAAGTTAAACATGAAGAGGTTCTGTCTTACAGTGGACTTAAAGGATGATCCGGCACTGATCGCAGAGTACGAGGCGCTCCATAAAAAAGTAGCGCCCGAGATCCTGAAAAGCATCACTGATGCCGGCATCCTGGTAATGGATATTTATCGCCTGAGAAACAGGATGTTCATGATCATCGAAACAACTGATGATTTCAGCTTCGAGAAAAAATCAGAGATGGATCTCGCCAATCCCAAAGTGCAGGCATGGGAAAAAATCGTCCAGATATACCAGCAATCACTTCCCTGGGAAAAACCTGACGATCCATGGAAATGGAAACAGATGGATATGATCTTTGAGCTTCAGGCTCAGTTGAACCCACCCCTTCCATTATAGAGTTTTACCGGCTTGTCGAGGCTCAGTTCAACGACCGACATGTATTTGGTTTGGGCAGTCTTGGGGAAATTGATGTATACCAATCCCGGCACCGGACTCCAGGATATCTTCCCTACCACTTTATGGTTCAGCTGCTGGTTGGTGCCCAGCACCCGGATCGATTTGATCTCATTGGCCAGTCCTTTCACCATGAGCGGGCCATCGGTGTTGCCGGCAACGAACAGGTATAACTTGGTGGAGTCTTTTGACAGTGTGGTAGGCCCATAGAAATGTCCGGGAGCAATACCAGCCCTTGTCCCAAAAATACCTTCTGCATTAGTCCTGTTCCAATCCCCCAATTCTTTCAGCACATTCAATTGTTCAGCAGGAATGGTGCCATCCTGCTTAGGTCCGATGTCCAGTAAAAGATTGCCGCCATTGCTGATCACATCGGCAAAAATGGTGATGATCTCATAAGGTGTTTTCCAGTTCTTATCCTGGGGCTGGTAGCCCCAGTTGTTGTTGATGGTCATGCAAAGCTCCCACCAGTTATAGTGGGGCCTGCTGATGGGAATATTTTGCTCGGGTGTATCATAGTCGCCATAGCCCATGAGCCTGCCGTTGATGATGGTAGATGGATTTGAACGGAGCAGGATACTCCTGACTTTCTGGGCTTCCCATTCTTCGGCGCTACGTTCCCAGTCGCCGTCGAACCACCACAGGTCTGGCTTATACTTAGTGCTCAGTTCTTTCAACTGGTTCTGGAAAAAATTCCGGAAGCGCTGCCATCTCTCGTAATCATCCGCGATGGAATACCTGCCTTTGTCTTTCAGGAATCCGGGATAGTCCGGATGGCTCCAGTCCAGCAATGAATAGTAAGCCCCTGCTTTAATGTTTCGCTTTCGGAGGGCAGTATAAAACGGAGCCAGCAGGTCACGCTTCGCTGGCGTGTTGTCCACCACGTCGTAGTGCTTTTCCTTTGTATCCCATAACGCAACGCCATCGTGGTGTTTGGTGGTGATCACGGCGTATCTGGCGCCTGCATCTTTGATCACATCGGCCCATTTCTCAGGGTCATAAGCAGATGCTGTAAATCCGTTCATCTGCTTCATATAGTCTTCCCAACTGATCTTGCCATTATGGAAACTCCAGCTTTCATCAATCCCATTCACTGCATAAATACCCCAGTGAATGAAGATGCCAAGCTTGGCATCGCTGTACCACTCCATTTTGGAACGGATGGAATCGGGATCGATCTTCTGTTGTGCAGGTAGTGCTAACACTGACATACAAAAAAGGACAAGTACTGCGATATTCTTCATCTACTTCATTTTTTTGTTTCTGGTAAAGAAAACGCAAGATAACTATTACCGCTTTTCGTACCCATTTTTCCTCCCCCTGCAGCGATCACCACGTATTGCTTTCCGTTGATCATATAGATAATGGGTGTGGCATAACCGCCTGCGGGAAGTTGGTATTCCCACAGCACTTTACCATTCTTCATATCAAAGGCCCTGAACTTCTCATCCTTGGAGGCACCAATGAACAGGATACCCGTGGACGTTATGACAGGACCACCATAGTTTTCGGTTCCGGTCTGGGGAATTCCCTTCGCAGTAAGTTCTTTGTGTTCGCCCAATGGAACGGACCACAGGATCTCACCTTTGTTGAGATCGATCGCATTCAGCGTGCCCCATGGCGGCGCAATGCCCGGATAACCGCGCTGATCGAAAAACCGGTGATAACCCGTACTCAAATAATCCTGGATACCATCGTTCACCGGTCTCTTTTCTTCCCTACGGGGATGCTTGCTTGCTGATTCCCTGTTCAGGAGGTAACGGATCACATCCTCACGTTCCTGTTCCGGTATGTGTTTGAATGAAGGCATCCTTCCCTTCCCACTCTTCAGTATGGCCGATATGGCCGTCGCGTCAAGCCTTTCCCGGACCTCAGCAAGTGCCGGGTATTGTGGCGGCGCACCTTGCAAGTCCCGGCCATGGCACCCGGCGCAATGGTTGAGGTACATCGTTCTGCCCCATGAGTGATCATCGTCCCCCCTTTTACTGAACATCGTAAGAACCCAACCCATTTCATTTCCGTTTACATAGAGTATGCCGGTTCTGGAATCAAATGCGGCCCCGCCCCATTCACCACCTCCGTCAAACCCCGGGAGGATCATGGTGCCTTCCAGTGAGGGTGGTTCAAACAGGTGACTGCGCCTGATGCCCTTTAGCCTGTTGGTCACATACGATCTTGTTTCAGGATCCAGGCTGTTGATATCCTTGTCCGTGAACAATTGCCTCACAAAGGGCGCAGGTTTGGTGGGATATGGTTGCGTTGGCCAGGGTTCCTCACCAGGGAGGCCCTTGGTTGGAACGGGCCTTTCCTCAACCGGGAACAGCGGCTCACCCGTATCCCTGTTGAAAACGTATACAAAACCGGTTTTTGTTACCTGAGAAACGGCATCGATCCGTTTGCCATCCTTCGTCACGGTGATGAGGCTCGGTGGTGAGGGCAGATCCCTGTCCCAGATATCATGATGGACGGTCTGAAAATGCCATTTGCGTTTTCCCGTTGCAGCATCGAGTGCCAGCAGGCAGTTGCCAAAAAGGTTCATCCCCTTTCTGTCGCCCCCATAAAAATCAAAAGCGGGGGATCCTAATGGAACAAAGACCATTCCGCGCACTGAATCTACGGTCATTCCACTCCAGGCATTGGCACCACCAGCGGTTTTCCAGGCATCTTTCGGCCAGGTTTCATAACCGAACTCCCCGGGATGGGGAATGGTATGGAAGATCCATTCCTGCTTCCCGGTGACCACATTAAATGCCCTGATATGCCCGGGGGCGGTTGGCCCGGGACCTTCACTCACCCTGCTGCCAATGATCAGCAGGTCCTTGTAGATCACACCCGGCGTGGGAACATTAAGCAATTGCGAACCGATCTCCCGGTCAAGTCCTTTACGTAGATCCAGACGGCCACTGTCTGCAAAAGAATATATCCGCTCACCTGTTTCGGCATCCAGTGCATACAGGTTATGCCTGGAGGAAAAAAATATCCTTTTGTCTTTCCCGTCCTCACTCTCCCAATACACAGAGCCCCGGTTGATCTCACTTGCCGTGCTATCGTTCAATGCATCGAACATCCAGATCTTTTCACCGGTGGCTGCATCCAGGGCAAAGACCTTACCTCTGCCTGAGGTGGCATAAAACTTCCCGTTTACCATGAGGGGATGGCATTGCATCTGCAACATATTGTTGGCATCATGCTCACCCGTTGAAAAGACCCACGCGGGTTCGAGGCCGGATACGTTGTTTAAGGTGATCTGGCCGGCGGGAGAATACCTTGTATTTCCCTCGTTGCCATAACGGCGCCATTCCTGGTCCTTTACTGCCTGGTCACCGGAAGGTGAACAGGAAAACAAATGCACCGCAAGTGCTGCAGTGAATAAAAAACGGTTCATATTTATTGTTGAAGAAGGTCCATTAAATGTGTGCGGGAATTTCGGCTGACAGGGACAAGTTACCAAAGCTGAGTCATATTATTTGACTATTTTCAAGTACATTTTATCCGCATGATAAAGTTCCTCAAACGCTTTTTGATCTCGCTGGCGATCATGGTATTACTGGCCATTGCCGGACTGTTCATTTACCTGCAATATCTTAACCCGGATCGCAATGCCGAACTGAAGTTACCGGGTCTGAAAGACAAGGTGGAGGTATTGTACGACAATTACGGCATCCCGCATATCTATGCCTCAAATGAGGAAGATCTCATGTATGCGTTCGGATATGTACATGCGCAGGACCGGCTCTTCCAGATGGAGATACTCAGAAGGCTGGCAGATGGCAGGCTCTCCGAACTGTTTGGTGAAAAAGCGCTGAACTCCGATAAATTTTTCAGGACGCTAAGCTTCAGGGAACATGCAAAATGGACCATCGACTCTTCTTATGCGGATAAGAATGCTCCTTATGTAAAGGCCGCCTATGCTTACGTTAAAGGAGTGAACCACTACATCAATACTGGCAAAACGCCCATCGAATTCACGCTCGCGGGCATTCCAAAAACACCCTATACGATAGAGGATATGGAGATCGTCATGGGTTACATGGGTTACACTTTTGTGGCTACTTTCGATACTGAAGCCATCGCCAGTTTGATTCATGCAAAGCTCGGTAAATCCTATTATAGCGATGTACTGTCGCAATGGCCCGATAGTTCACACAGGATTCCGGTAAAGGGCAGCGGATCAGACAGTACATGGCAGGTGCTCGGACAGTTGTCTGCCTTCATGTCTTCTTTGCAGAGAGACCTCCCTTATCCGCCATTTTATGGATCAAATGGATGGGTGATCTCCGGTAAAAAAACGAAGTCGGGAAAACCCTTGCTGTCAAACGATACCCATATAAGATTTGCCCAACCCTCTGTATGGTATGAAGCCCACCTGGAAAGCCCTGAATTAAGCATCTATGGTAATTTCATTGCAGGGGCACCCTTCCCTGCCCTGGGCCATAACCGCAACGGCGGCTGGGGCATCACGATGTTTGAGAATGATGACGCTGATCTCTACAGGGAAAGGTCCAACCCCAACAACAGGCAACAGGTATGGTATAAAGACCATTGGGAAGATTTGAAGGAACGCCGCGAGGTCATCAAAGTGAAGGACTCCTCCGATGTTGTATTGAATGTGAAGAAGTCCAGGCACGGGTATCTGATCAATGAAGTACTGGATGATACGCGGGACAGTAAGGAGCCGATCGCATTATGGTGGGTCTACCATCAATTTCCATCCAGGCATATCAAAGTTTTCTACGACCTGGCCCATGCAAAAAATGTTACGGATGCGGGGCGGGCCGTTGCGCCACTCACCTCGCCCGGATTGAACTTCATGTGGGGCGACAGGGAAGGGAATATCGCCTGGTGGGCCGCCGGAAAAATTCCTGTCAGGCCTGCGCATGTTGATCCCCAGATCATACTCGACGGTTCAACGGGAGCCGATGATCCTACGGGCTGGCTTGATTTTTCACAGAATCCGCAGATCGTCAATCCGGAACGTGGCGTGCTGTATACTGCCAACAACCAGCCGGAGGATATGGGTACCGGGCTCGTAGCCGGATATTATGTTCCTTCGGATCGTGCCGAAAGGATCGAAGAAGTGCTGTTCAGTGATAAGAACAACTGGACGGAAGATGACAGTCGTGCCCTGATCAACGACGTAAAAGCAACATCATACCGCAGACTGCTGGGTGCAGTATTGCCTGCTATTGATATGAACGAATTGACACCGGGGGCAAAACAGGATTATGAAATGCTGATGAAATGGGATGGCAGCCATGATCTGGATGACGCAGAACCTACTGTCTTTTATCGCTTCCTGTACCACGTATTCAAAAACACATTGGACGACGAGCTTGGCAGGGAAGCTTCTGATCAACTGCAATCCACCCACAGTTTCAGGAGAAATGCGGCGTCACTATTAAAGAATGACGCCTCAGGTTGGTGGGACAATGTGGGCACTCCGGCAAAAGAAAACCGGGGGCAGATCCTGACAAGATCATTGAACGAAGCCAGCAGCTGGCTGCTTCAGCAGATGGGGGAAGACAGGACAAACTGGGCATGGAAACATGTACATACCCTTGAACATAAACATCCCTTGGGGATCATTCCCGTTGTCGGCAAGTACTTCAACGTAGGCCCCATCCCAGTTCCGGGCGGAAGGGAAACGCTGAACAACCTCGAATTCGCAATTGATTCCTCGGGTAAGTATCCGGTAAGGGCCGGGCCTGCGCTCAGGCGGATCATAGACTTCGGAAGCCCTGAGACGGGTTTCAGTGTCAACCCCACCGGGCAATCCGGGTATTTCATGAGCAAGCATTATAGTGACCAGGCCAGGATGTTTGCAGAAGGTGGCAAAAGGCCTGAACTGATGAATAGGAATGATATTGAAAAACTTGTATCAGGACGAATGACTTTGCGTCCTTGAGCATCATTATGATCAGAAACATCTTTGTCACCATCGTACTGTTCATGGTTTCTTCCCATGCTGCCCACGCACAAACGGCGGGCTGCAAGGACCCTGCTGCTACAAACTACGACCCCGGGGCAACCATTGATAACGGCTCCTGCATGTATCCACCCTTAACGCTTACCCCCACCAACAAAGCCACCCTGGCTTCCGCGCTGGCGGAGAATTCGGGCATGGTGTTCTGGGATAATAAACTATGGACGCATAATGACGGAGGCAGTCCTGCTGCCATCTATCAGGTAGATACTGCTACGGGACAGATACTAAGAACCGTTTCGGTCAGTAATGCCACCAATACAGACTGGGAAGAAATCGCGCAGGACGACGCCTACCTGTACATAGGAGATTTTGGCAACAACGGTACCGGAAACCGAACGGACCTGAAGATCTACAGGGTGTCCAAGGCAGATGTGACGGGCACAAACAGCGTAGTAGCTGACGTGATATCATTTTCATATCCCCAGCAAATCATCGGAGCTGCCTCCATTAACAATACGGATTACGATTGTGAAGCGATGGTAGTGAAAGATGGGAACATTTACCTGTTCACCAAACAATGGATCAGCCGGGGTACAGCCCTATATGAGATCCCGGCCATGCCTGGCACATACACCGCGAACTTACTGGCAACACAAAATGTGGGTGGATTGATCACTGGTGCCGATATCGATGTCAGTAAGAATATGATCATCCTCTCTGGATATAACTTCCCGATCCCATCACGGTTTATATACATAGTGTACGACTTCACAGGCAATGCTTTTTTTGCCAGCAACAAAAGGAGAATAACAATATCTGGTGGCGCCCAGACCGAAGGCATAGCCTTTAGAAATCAGGAATATATTTATTTGGCCAATGAAAGTTCTTTTTTCGGCCCCCAGCGATTAGAGACCATTAACTTGACCACTGTACTCAGTCCCTACCTGACCCTGCTGCCCATCACCCAAATCGATCTTGCCGCGAAG
>JBBAJN010000083.1:0-12836 GCA_040404045.1 Chitinophagaceae bacterium | reverse complement strand
GATCGGAACTTACAACCCCCTCACTGTTCCTGCTACTGTTCAGATTGATCGTCAGAAAGCCCTCGAATGGCTCCATAATGGTGCTCAGCCAACTGACACCGTTCGCCGGATCCTTTCTTACAAAGGCGTATTGTTCCTCAAGCATTTGCTGAGGGGTGTAACGCTTGGTTTGTTTGACGAAGCTACTGCCATGCAGAAGTTCTCGGTTTGGCATGAAGAGCATGAAGGCAAGATCAGGAAACGTCAGGAAGAAGCAGCCCGTGATCGTCGTGGTTCACGCCGCGGTGCGCCTACCCGTCGTCCGGAGCGCAGGCCCGAATAAATTTCTACAAGAATTGATTTTTTATAAAAACCCGGTTATTACTGGGTTTTTTATTTTTATGTAAGATAAGATGACGAACTATATCAATATCGGAAAGCTGGTAGCCACTCATGGGGTGAAAGGAGCGATGGTGCTTCATCATAACCTGGGTAAGAAAACGGCGCTGAAGGGGCTTAAGGTTTTTTTCATAGAAGAATTGCCAGGGTCTTTTTTGCCTTTTTTCCCGCTCGATATGAAAGCAAAGAATGAGACGGATATACTGGTGGAGATAGAAGGGGTAACCACCAGGGAGAAGGCTTCCACGCTGGTACAAAAGCAGGTATGGCTACCAGAGGAGGAGTTTAAAAAATATGCGGCGGCATCTGCGCCTATCGCTTTGTTGGGTTATATGGTCTACGATAAGGCTAAAGCGTTGGGTGTGGTTTTGGAGGTCATCGAACAACCTCACCAGGTGATGTGCAGGATAGCTTATGGGGAGCATGATGATATTCTTATTCCCATCAATGAGCAGAGCCTGGTGAAAATTGACAAGAAAGGAAAAAAGCTGCTACTCGATCTGCCTGACGGTTTGATCGAGGTGCAGATGTAGCCCATTGGGTAATTGGGTAATTGGCTGATTGGCTAATTGGCTGATTGACTAATTGTTTCGCACATTCACCACATTCACATTCAACACATTCTACTACATTTCACTTGATTGCCCATTTTGACCTTGACGCGTTTTTTGTTTCGGTGGAATGCATCAATGATCCGGCGCTGAAGGGGAAACCATTGATCGTAGGGGGCAGCAGGGAGCGGGGAGTTGTGGCAGCCTGTAGTTATGAGGCAAGGAAATATGGTATCCATTCAGCTATGCCGATGAGCCGGGCGATGAAGCTTTGTCCGCATGCGGTGGTGGTAAAAGGAAGCAGGGGTGAATACAGCAGGTTCTCGCGCTGGGTCACCAACATCATTGGAGCTAAGGCGCCGCTGTTTGAGAAAGCGTCCATTGATGAATTTTATATTGACCTGCATGGGATGGAGAAATACCACAGGCCTCATGAATGGACGATCGCATTGAGGGAGGAGATCATTGCAGAGACCGGGTTGAATATATCTTTTGGACTTGCTGCCAACAAGATGGTGGCGAAGATCGCCACCGATGAAGCGAAACCGAACGGATACCTGATCATTCCGCCGGGAAATGAGGAAGCCTTTCTCGCACCACTTAAGGTCAATAAGATCCCCGGGGTGGGTGAACAAACCTATAGGATTTTATTGGAGATGGGTATTGAGTATATCCGTGATATTGGAACCATACCTCCGGAAGTGCTGGAAAACAGACTGGGGAAGTATGGATTGGATCTTCTTCAGAAGTCGAAGGGCATACATCACGGCGTGGTGCAACCCTACCATGAGGCCAAGTCTGTTTCAACAGAAAATACATTTGAAGAAAATACCAGTGATATGGATTTCCTCATGGCTGAGCTGGTGCGAATGACGGAGAAGGTAGCCTTTGAACTGCGTGGTGAGAATAAAACGGCGGGTGTGATAACGGTGAAGATCAGGTATCCGGATTTTGAAACGTTTTCCAGGCAAACCACGATCCCTTATACTTTTTATGACGATGAGCTGATTCCGGTAGCCAAGGAATTATTTATGAGGCTCTATAAGCCAGGGCAGAAGGTGAGACTGATGGGTGTGAAGCTGAGTGAGTTGACCAATGAGGCTGTTCAGACCAATCTATTCTCCAGCAAGGAAAAAAAATCGGAGCTGTACAAGGCGATCGATGCGCTGAAGAACAAGTTCGGCAAGGGTTCAGTGCGAAAGGGTGGAGGGATGTAGGGAATTTCCACTTCAGGGTGCGTCGGAGCTGGAGCTCTGAACCCTGCCATTTTCGGACCCATACCTGCATAAAAGAAAAACGGCCCGAAGGCCGTAGTTCCACATTAATCACCAGTAGAATTTTTATTTGTTGGGCTGGGGTGTGTACCTCAGGTAAGGTTTCACAACATTGACGCCCTTGGGGAATTTCTTGATCGCATCTTCCGTATTTACTGAAAGGGCCACGATCACGTCTTCGCCTTCTTTCCAGTCAGCAGGAGTGGCTACACTATAACCGGCAGTAAGTTGGAGTGAATCCACCACGCGAAGGACTTCATGGAAGTTACGGCCAGTGGAAGCCGGATAGGTGATCATCAGTTTGACCTTTTTGTCCGGACCGATCACAAACAGTGAGCGAACAGTGAAGGTTTCAGATGCATTGGGGTGGATCATATCATACAGCGTGGAAACGTTTCTGTCTTCATCAGCAATGATGGGGAAATCCACGTTGCAGTGTTGTGTTTCATTGATATCATTGACCCAGGCGAAATGTTTATCGAGGGGGTCGACACTAACGGCCAGCACCTTTACATTGCGCTTACGGAATTCTTCCTGCAGTAGTGCTGTTTTGCCTAATTCTGTTGTGCATACCGGAGTATAATCAGCGGGGTGAGAAAACAGTATGCCCCAGCTGTCGCCCAGAAACTCGTAAAAATCAATGTCACCAGCCGTTGTCTTTGCTTTAAAATTTGGAGCAATATCTCCTAAACGTAATCCCATATCTTAATTATTTTGACTACAAATATAATAAAGTCTACCAAATTGGTAGGGTTATTTTTTGGCTGGCCTGCAAGGGGCCTGGTACCGGGGTAACGGCTTTCTTCCACATTTTTCAAAGTTGGGGTTGGCTCAATACAAGGCGTTGGATTACGCAGGCTTTAAATAGCTTTTCCGGTATGTTTTCTCAGTTGGATGAGTGTGGCCTGCATATCCTTGAATAAGTCGGCGGCTACTTGAAGACGCTCGCCATTCATTGTTGGGAGGTCCAGCGAAGCGGCATGCAAAGCCAGCCTGTTGAGCATGGGTATCTCTTCTTCCTGGGCCTTTGAAAGGTTGTACTTCCGCTTAATGCGGGATAGCAGGACGGGTTCGCCGTTTCCATACAGTGGATCACATACCAGTGGATTGCCAAGCTCCTGCATGTGTACCCGGATCTGGTGCGTCCGACCTGTTTCTATTTCGAACTCTACCAGGCTATAGGGACCAAGTTTTTCAATGGTGCGGTAATGGGTAATCGAAGGTTTGCCGCCCCGGTAAACCACCATCTTTCCCTTCACTACGGGATGATTGGCAATCGGTTTGTCTATCGTTCCTTCCAGGGGAAAAGGTGTGCCCAAAACCAGGCCAAGGTATTTTTTGGAGATCTGTTTGTCTTCAAATGCCATGGAGTAAAAACGATGGGCCGTTTCATTTTTGGCAAAAATGATGATACCGCTGGTGTCCCGGTCGATGCGGTGCACCACGAAAATATGACCATACCTGGCAACGAGCATTTGCTTCAGCGAAGCCTGCCCGGCATCAAACCTGTCCGGGATCGAAAGCAGGCCCGATGGTTTGTTGAGCACAACGATGTCGTCATTCTCGTATATGATCTGCAGCGGCGGCGTCCTCATGATTTTTTCTTCTTCCGGTTTTTAGAGTCTGCGCCGAAGAATTTAAGCGCGCGCACTTCTTTTTCTGAGAGGTATCTCCATTTACTGCGCTCCACGTTCTTTTTGGTCAGGCCGGCAAACATGACCCGGTCGAGGTTCCTCACATCATATCCAAGATGTTCAAAGATCCGCCTGACGATCCTGTTCCTGCCACTGTGGATCTCAATGCCAATGATCGATTTATCGGTTGCGTCAGCATAGGCCACCGCGTCTGCTTTGATGAATCCATCGTCCAGGGTAATACCCTTCGTGATCTCTTCCATATCTTTCTTTGCCACGGGTCTTTCCAGCTTCACTTCATATACTTTCCGGATTTCATTCGACGGATGGGAAAGTGTTTGGGCAAGCTCTCCGTCATTGGTAAGCAGAAGAACACCGGTAGTATTCCGATCAAGCCTTCCAACAGGGAACACCCGGTCCTTACTCGCATTTTTGATCAGGTCGAGTACGGTCTTCCTGCCTTCCGGATCAGAAGCGGTGGTCAGGTAGTCTTTGGGTTTATTCAGGAGAATATATACCAGGTCAACAACGATGTTGATCTTCTTGCCGCCCACCTTGATCTCGTCTTTCACGGTCACTTTGTGTCCTGGTTCCGTGACCAGTTTTCCGTTGACGGTCACCTGACCATCTTTTACCAGGAGGGCCGCCTCACGGCGCGCGCATACACCGCTGTGGGCAATGTATTTATTCAACGGCATCTCTTCAACCGTTACTTTTTTCTTGATGGTGATGGGCTTTGGAATATCGGCTTCCAGCTTTCTTTTTTTGGCTACTTCAATATCAGCGGCCCGCTGCTTCTTCCATTTCTTCTTTTCCTGGCGGAATTCTTCCTTGATGGCGCTGTTCTTGCGTTTGGGAGCGAACTTGTCGAAATTGTCTGTTCTTCTTTTCATATATATGCTGTTTTACAACAGGAAGGGCAAAGATAAGAATCCATTGGCTAATTGGCTCATTACCTGATTAGCTCATTCTGAACGTGTAAGTCATTGAGCATTGGTAATGACCTAATTAGATAATCAGCCAATTAGCTAATTAGCTAATTCTTATTGGCCAACTGCCCGCAGGCGGCGTCTATATCTTTCCCACGACTTCTTCTCAACCTTACGTTTACCCTGTTTTTTTCCAGGTATTCCATGAAATCGTTTACTTTCTGTTCATCGGGTTTCAAGAATCGGGCGGCGTCTATTGGATTGTACTCGATAATGTTGATCAGGTCGGCCGGTACCTGCCGGTAAATCTTGATCAGGTTGTCAGCGTCTTCGAGCGAGTCGTTAAAGTCCTTGAACAGGATATACTCAAATGTGATTTCATTCCCCGTCTTCTTGTAGAAATAATTCAGGGCGTCGATCAGGGATTTCAGGTTATTCGATTCATTGATACCCATGATCTCATTCCTTTTGGCATCGGTGGCAGCGTGCAGCGATAAGGCCAGTTTAAAACGAACATCGTCATCCCCCAGTTGCCTGATCATTTTTGCCACACCGGCTGTGGATACCGTGATGCGTCGCGGACTCATGCCAAGGCCATCCGGCGCAGATATCCGTTCGATTGCGCGAAGTACATTTTTGTAATTCAACAGGGGTTCGCCCATCCCCATGAAAACGATATTACTCAGTTTTTTCCCGGTGGCGGCTTCAGACTGCTTATTCAACAAGACCACTTCGTCCACAATCTCATCGAAGTCCAGGTTTCTTTTCTTGTCCATATATCCTGTAGCGCAGAATTTACAGCTCAGGCTGCAGCCTAACTGGGAAGATACGCAGGCAGTCATCCGGTGTTCGGTGGGTATGAGCACGCCTTCGGTCATATGCCCTTCATGGGTGCGGAACCGGCTTTTAATGGTGCCGTCTTCACTGGTCTGCACCGTATCAACGGACAGGGAAGGTAGCGTGAACTGCTCATTCAGCTTATCCCTGAGGACCTTTGACAGATTGGTCATATCGTTAAACGAAGAAGCATGCTTCTGCCATAACCACTCCCAAACCTGCTTTGCCCTGAAAGCCGGTTCACCCATGTCCTTAAACATGGCAGTCAGCTGATCAAGATCAAGATGGCGAATGTTCTTTTTGATCATGGGGCAAATTTAGTCAATTCGCTCCTGAGCCAATTAGCTAATTATCTTTGCATGATGAAAGAGGTATACATCATCGATGCGCTGCGGTCGCCCATTGGCAAATATGGTGGATCATTGTCAGGTATCAGGCCGGATGATCTGCTCGCTCAGGTGATCAGGGGACTCGTAGCGAGGAATGCGTCCGTGGACCTGAACAGCGTCGAGGATGTAATTGCAGGCGATGCCAACCAGGCAGGGGAGGACAACCGGAATGTGGCAAGAATGGCGGCGTTGCTCGCAGGGTTACCCGTATCGGTAGCCGGGACAACCGTGAACAGACTTTGTGCAAGCGGATTGCAGGCTATCATGGATGCGGGCCGTGCGGTCATGTGTGGCGAGGGGGATCTATATATCGCCTGCGGCGTGGAAAGCATGTCAAGGGCACCGTTCGTGATCGCCAAGGCCGACGATAAGTTCTCGCGCAAAGCGGAGATGTTTGACACCACTCTGGGCTGGCGATTCATCAACCCGGCATTAAGCGCATTGCACCACCCCTATACCATGGGTGAAACTGCGGAACTGGTAGCGAAGAAATGGGCGATCAGCCGCGAGGCGCAGGACGCGTTTGCGCTTCGTTCTCAGGAACGATATTTCGCTGCCTATGAAGCCGGGCGTTTTAAAGATGAAATACTCCCGGTTACGTCGGGGCAGGACCTCGTAACAACAGATGAGCACCCGCGAAGAACTTCTTCAGAGAAACTGTCACAACTAAAACCTGCTTTTGCCAAAGAAGGCTCTGTGACCGCCGGTAATTCTTCCGGTATCAATGATGGGGCTGCGGCTATGCTCCTGGCAGGCAGAGAGGCTGTGGAAAGATTTGGACTAAAACCCATGGCGAGGATCATGGCCATGGCCGTGGCGGGTGTTGATCCTGCCTATATGGGAATAGGGCCCGTGCCTGCCACAAAAAAGGCCCTGGACCGGGCTGGACTGGGCATGGACAACATCGATCTGGTTGAACTCAATGAAGCTTTCGCATCTCAATCACTGGCATGTATAGCCGAAATGGGGCTTGATCCGGAGAGGGTGAATGTGAATGGCGGTGCCATTGCGCTGGGTCATCCCCTGGGTTGTTCCGGCGTCCGGATCTCCACTACGTTACTCCACGAGATGAGGCGGCGTAATCTCCAATACGGACTTGCCACCATGTGTGTAGGCGTTGGCCAGGGTGCTGCCATTATCTACGAAGGGCTTTAACTGTTTTTGGGGGCCAGGTAGGAGGCCAGGTCGGACAGGGCCAGTTTTTCCTGCACGCCACTCTCAAGGTTCTTCACCAGGGCTGTATTTGTACTGATCTCGTCAGCGCCGATGAAGACCGCGAAAGCGATATTCTTTTTCTCTGCGTATTTGAATTGCTTGTCGAATTTTGCTTTTTCGTGGTAGAGTTCAGCGGAGATACCACTGGCCCTGAGTTCCTGCATGATGTGGAAGGCCGCGATGCTTTCTTCCTCTCCCAAATGAAAGAACAGGGCACGGGTGCCTTGTTTCAGTTGCTCCGGCATCAGCTTGAGTTCCTCCATGACATCATAGATCCGGTCAACGCCAAATGAGATCCCCACACCGGGAATGCCTTTGACGCCGAAGGTGCCCGTCAGGTCATCGTAACGCCCGCCGCCACCAATACTGCCCATTTGGACATCCAGGGCCTTTACTTCAAAAATGGTACCGGTGTAGTAGTTCAGTCCCCTTGCCAGGGTGAAATCTGCTTCCACCGTGTCCGGGAAGAAAGACAACAGGAATTTCATTTCTTCCAGGCCCTTTCGGCCCTCGTCATCATGTCCCAGCAGGCTTTCGGCCTGTTGAATTTTCTCTGCATTACTACCGCCGATCTGCAGGTATTCCTCTATGGTGCTTACCTGTTGCCCGGTCAGTCCTTTGGCCGCCAGTTCCGCTTTCACTTTTTCCATCCCGATCTTATCGAGCTTGTCAATGGCCACAGTGATGTCTGTCATGAAGCCCGGCCCACCGCAAAGGTTTGACAGTGCAGCCAGGATCTTCCTGTTGTTCACCTTTATACTAACGTTTACGCCTAAACGTGAAAAAACCATTTTATACATCGACGCCAGTTCAACCTCGTTCATCAGGGAATAACTGCCCACTACATCGGCATCGCACTGGTAGAACTCCCGATACCTTCCCCGCTGCGGTCTGTCGGCCCGCCATACGGGTTGTACCTGGTACCTTTTGAAAGGGAAATTGAGCTTGCTGTGGTTCATCGCTACATACCTGGCAAAAGGTATGGTGAGGTCGTAGCGCAGCGCCCTTTCCGTAATGCCGCTGCTGTTTTTCCCTGCCAGCACGTCTTCAAAATGCTTCCTGGCCAGTTCCTGCTTTTCCGGGTTATCCAGGCCGTTATTAAGGATCTTGAAGATCAGTTTATCCCCTTCGTTCCCGTATTTGCCCATCAGGGTATCCAGGTTTTCCATGGCTGGCGTTTCCAGCGGTTCATAACCGTAGGTCTCAAACACTTTCCGGATAGTGGAAAATATATAATTCCTTTTCCTCACAACATCTGCAGAAAAATCTCTTGTGCCTTGGGGGATGGAAATCTGGGCCATAGTTTAAGTAAAAAGGGGGCAAGTTAATGATGATTGTTTTCTTTATCCCAATCTTGACGGGGAGATAGGGAAGATTGTTTTTTCAGGATGGCGTCGCAGGCCCTGCTGATCATACTGAACACCTCATGGTATCCTTCTTCGCCACCGTACCAGGGATCCGGAACGTTGTGGTTCTTCCCGGGGTGGAGGGCATTCATCAGGAGGTCTGTTTTGGAAGGGTCGTAAGCTTTTCCGGCGATCTGTTTCATATCGTCGAGTACGTCTTTGGCCATGGCAAAGATCATATCGTAGTTGCGAAAATCCTCAGCCTGGAAGTCGCGGGAACGCTGGCAACTGATATCGATCCCATTCAATCTGGCCACTTTTTGGGAAAGATGGTGCGGGGGTTCCCCGGTATGATAGCCGTTGGTGCCGGCGCTATGCACCGTCCAGGACAGACCGGCGGCCCTGGCTTTTTCCTGCAAGATGCCTTCCGCCAGTGGACTGCGGCAAATATTGCCGAGGCAGACCATAAGGATTCTCATGTTACGAAGATACGTTTTGGAGCCGGACCGGAGGGCAGCGGGTCAGAGGAAAGAGCCGCCCTGAGGGTCATTCATCCTTTTGTATCATCTTAAAAAGATGATTTCCCATTTTGTATTTTTCCTTATCTTGCCCTTCCCCATTTTATTCATAAGGGCTATGAGTTTAGAGCAAAAAGAAAGGCGGAATCAGGCGAATATCAGGGCTGTTTATGACCTCACGATGGGGTTGTTGTGGACAGGTGCTGGTGTTTTTTTTATCTTGTACCGGTATCTGGGCATGGACTTCGATTTCGACCCGTTGGTGGCCGGAATTTTTGGGGTGGCATGCATCGGTTATGGAGGTTTCAGGATATGGCGGGGCTATAAAACAAGAAAAGTTCAATAAGGTGATGAATAGTGGGTTCGGCATATTCAGATTTTTGATTTCTCTGTTGCTGCTTTCGGCATGTTCTGGTAATGAGAAAAAGCAACATGAAGAAGAGACGCTCACATCCGGTACCATCCATATCAGTGTAGATGAAACTTTTAAACCTGTTATAGACTCCCAGATCAGTGTCTTCATCGCATCCTATCCCAACGCGAAAATCATAACCCATTACAAACCAGAGGCTGAGTGTTTGAAGGACCTGAAGTACGACAGTATCAGGATGGTGATCGTGACACGTGGCCTCAGTGAAGAAGAAGTTAATTTGTTCCGTGATACACTTGGCTATGCACCCAAATTCGGCAAAATCGCATCTGATGCTATAGCTGTGGTAGTTAACAACAGCGCCAGGGATTCGATGTTTGCAGTATCTGATATCCGGGGGATGTTGAATGGGACAAGCGGGTATAATTATAAATTGGTCATGGATGGCAATAAGGCCACCAGTACGGTGAGGTTCATGATCGATTCGGTGCTGAAGGACGGCAAACTGGCAGCCAATGTGCAGGCAGCGGCAACAAGCGAAGGAGTAATTGATTATGTATCAAAGAATGCAGACGCGATCGGGTTTGTAGGGGTAAGCTGGATCGGCAATAAAGAGGATTCAACCCAGCTTAGTTTCCTGAACAAGGTCAGGATCGCCAATATCCAGTGCAGGGGTTGTGAAAATGATGTTTATGTGAAGCCTTACCAGGCGAATATCGTGTTGAAACGTTACCCTTTGGTAAGGGGTTTGTATTACATCCTGAAGGAGAATTATGCGGGGGTAGGAAGTGGGTTTTCGAACTTCCTGACCGGAGAAAGGGGGCAGTTGATCTTTAAAAGGGCTTATCTGGCTCCGGCAAGGATGGCACTGCAAGTGCGGAAAGTGGATATGGAAGAAACGTCTTTTTGAATCATAGTATTTAAGCGTTAATTTTTAATCAAATAAAAATCGGTTCATGACAAAAATCAAAATCGGCATTGTTTCAGTTTTCGTACTGATGACCAGCCTGGTTTTTGCCCAAACGGTGCAGGATGGCAAAAAATTCTTAAACTACCAGCGCTACAACAGTGCTGTGGAAACCCTCGAGAAAGTGGCCGCTGCCTCTCCGGGTAATGCCGAGGCCCAGTATTGGCTGGGGCAGGCTTATATTGAATCGAAACAACCTGAGAAAGCCCGGGAGGTCTACAGGAAGGCCCTGGAAGCGAGCGGTAGCAACCCATTGCTGCTGACAGGCATGGGCCATGTAGAACTTTTGGAGGGTAAGAAAAACGAAGCCCGCCAACGTTTTGAAACTGCGATCAGCCTTACCAAAGCCAAGGATATTCCCGTATTGAATGCCATCGGTAAGGCAAATGCCGATAAAAACGGTGATCCCGATTACGCTATTGAGAAGCTGACCCTGGCTACCACCATTAAAGGGTTCAAGGAGCCAGAGGTGTATATCAATATGGGTGATGCCTATCGTAAAAAGAATGATGGCGGCGGCGCAGTGAAGTCCTACCAGAACGCGACTACCATCGATCCCAAGAATGCAGTGGCCCACCATAAGATCGGTAAGGTGTATGTTACCCAGGGTAAGGACCAGGAAGCTACCTTTACCAAGCATTTCCATGATGCGATCAATGCGGACGTGAATTTTGCGCCTGCATATTACGACCTCTACGTATACAATTTCTTCAGGGACGTATACAAATCAAAAGACTATTTCAATAAATACAAGCCCCTGACAGATAAAGGTCCGGCGCTTGATTATGAAGAAGCCAGCCTTTCTTTCGCTGCCGGGGACTATAAGGATGCGATCACAAAGGCCGATGCCCTGCTGGTCCAGTACGGTGAAAAAGCTGATCCCCGCCTGTACAGGCTTAAAGCGTACAGCGAAGGTAAACTGGGCGACACAACCGCCGCCATCAGGGATATCGAGACCTTCTTCAGCAAGGCCGGTGAGGATATGATCGTGCCGGACAACTGGCTCGTGGCGGCCGAGTTGGCTGCCAAATATCCTGAAAGGCAGGAAGCATTCGACAGGTACGTGCGCCGCGCAATTGAATCAGATACAACAACCAAGGGGAAAGTGGCGATCGCCAAGAAAGCAGTGGACATCTTTAAAAAGGCCAAGAATCAGCCAAAGGTCGCAGAATGGACCCTGAATGTGGTTAACCTGGGGCAACCGAACCCCGGCAAAGTGGACATCTATAACGCAGGTTTTGAGAGCTTTAAGAACGGTGATTACATGAGGGCAGACAGCCTGTTCGATGTATACAAGGCGAAGTATCCTGATGAAGTGTATGGTCATTACTGGAGTTTTAGGGCACTTTCTGTAGTGGATTCCACTATGGAGCAGGGCCTGGCCGTTCCCGATGCTACCAAATTCATCGAGATCGCTGAGCAGGATAAAGTAAAAAACAAGTCAACCCTGATTACCGCCTACGGTTATCTGGCCGGTTACCATGCTAACGTAAAGAAGGATTTCGCAACCGCGATTTCGTTCCTGGATAAGATCATTGAGGTGGATCCCGCCAATGCGGATGCACTGAAAAACAGGGATATCCTTCAAAAAGCCCTCAGTAAGGGTAGCGGAAAAGCTGCCGGAGGCTAGAAAGGCTGACCAGAAAGAGATTGAGCCGGGCGTGTCCCGGCTTTTTTTTATGCCCTATGGTTTTAAATTCAATAAATAAACCCGGAATTACTGCTTACTGCCTTAAATTTGCGGCATTCATAATACATCCCGCACATGAATCCATTCTATTTACTGCAAATACCCGCTTCAGATGCTGTAAATAATGCAAATAATTACTTCCCTATCGGTATTCAGCTGATTTTTGCCCTGGTTTTTGTCGTGGGGATGATGCTGCTGACCCATTGGCTCGGTCCTAAAAGGCTGACCGCCGATAAACTGCAGACCTTCGAGAGCGGTATCGAGCAGCAGGGCAACGCCCGTAAGCCGATGGCCATTAAGTATTTCCTCGTAGCCATCCTGTTTGTGTTGTTTGACGTGGAGGTGATCTTCTTCTATCCATATGCGGTCAACTTCCGTGCGTTGGGTTGGGACGGCTTCCTGGCTGTTGTGATGTTCGTAGGACTGTTTCTGGCAGGCTTTGTATACATTATCAAAAAAGGAGCACTGACTTGGGAAGATTAACTTAACCATTTAGCAACCGACTGCGTTATTATAATATTTAAAGAAAGTAATCCAAAAACTATGGCACGTCCGGTTCGATTTAATATAAAACAGAAAGATACCAGTGATTGGGGGATCAATGTTGCCGATGCACCCCAGGGTTTCTCAGGCGAGGGTTTCTTTACCACTTCACTGGATAAGGTGGTGGGTCTTGCCCGAAAGAACTCCATTTGGCCACTTCCTTTCGCTACCTCATGCTGCGGGATCGAGTTCATG
>JBBAJN010000082.1:0-13240 GCA_040404045.1 Chitinophagaceae bacterium | reverse complement strand
TTCTCTATCCTTCCTTTTGCCCGGTACACCATGGCAACGCCATCACCGGTGGCAATGGCAGGATTTGTGGTGGTCCGGTAGATCTGTCCGTTACCACCGGTAGCCAGCACCGTCATCCGGGCCAGTATTTTCTCGATCTGGTTGGTCTTCAGGTTGAGGGCATACACCCCGTAACAACAAACATCCGGCGTCGATTTCATCACCAGGTACCCTAAATGATGCTGTGTGATCAGCTCCACCACAAAACAATGATTGATGATGGTGATATTGGGCCTGCGCTTCACTGCTTCCAGTAAGGCCCGCTCCATCTCCTTACCGGTGACATCCTTGTAGTGCAGGATCCTTGATTCGCTGTGCCCGCCTTCCTTGCCGAGTGCATAATCCCCGTCGTCTTCCTTATCAAACCTCGCACCCCATTCAATGATCTCCCGCACCCGCTGGGGACCCTCTTTGACCACAATATCCACAACTTCCTTGTTACACAGTCCGTCGCCAGCGATCAGCGTATCGTCTATATGTTTATTGAAATTATCCTGGTCCTCATCCCATACCGCGGCTATACCACCTTGGGCGTATTTGGTATTGGTCTCATCAGAGATGGTTTTGGTGATCACAATGATCGACTTGTCGGTATGAACCTCGGCCACCTTAAGGGCAAATGAAAGGCCGGCAATTCCGGAACCTATTACCAGGTAATCTGCTTGCATGTATGTTAATTAGGATTGAGGATCTATCCACGCGTCGTTCTCCTTCAGCAACTCGATAAGCTCCGATACGGCGATCTCACTGTCTACATTTCGCTTCACGATCTCCTTGCCTTTATACAGGGTGATCTTACCGGGACCGCTGCCCACATAGCCGAAATCAGCATCGGCCATTTCGCCGGGACCATTTACAATGCAACCCATGATGGCGATCTTCACACCCTTCAGGTGATGGGTGAACGATCTGATCTTTGCCGTAGTCTCCTGCAGGTCAAACAACGTTCTGCCGCAGCTGGGGCAGGAAATATATTCTGTTTTCGAGATCCTCGTGCGGGTAGCCTGTAAGATCGAAAATGCGGTATTGTTCAGGAACTGATTGTTGTTCCTGACTTCAAGATAGGTGCGGCCACTAACGCGCATATCGGGCAAGTCTTTCATATTGTTCCACAACCAGATGCCATCACCCATGCCTTCCAGGAACAGCGCCCCTGCTTCCGTAGAGAAATGGATCAAATGCTCATCGATGGTAACGCCTGCCGTTTCCACGCCAATGATCACCGGTGACTGTATACCCCGATGCATCATTTCCATGAAGAACCTGCGAACAAACATCATGGAAGGAGTCTCGCTGCTTCCAAGGCATGCAACCGCAGTCCTATCACCGGCCAATACCTGCAACATGCGCTCCCACTCACTGTGCCGGCTCACATCGAACACAATCAGGTTAAGGACCGATGATTTTTCAACGGCATCCTGATACTCCTCCAACCGGAACACCGGATGGTATTTTGCCTTATCGGGCGCGCTAAGCCAGGCATCGTGATCAACAAGCACCTTCAGCGTTCCGGGGAGATGAAAATCCAGGATCTTCTTCCCGGTATAGAGATAGTCCGCCGCAGCGTCACCAATATTCCATTTGTCAAGTTCCTCACTATATCGATAACCTATCACCTCCAGGTCCTGTGGCTGGATCCCGGTTTTATCCTTCATGTCAGACACCACCACCGGCACCTGCTTGCTACCGATATTGGACACAGATATCGTTCCTCTCCTCTTGTAATTGAACGGATCATAGGGCAGTTTATCGATAACAGGCACAGGCTGTTGCTTTTCAGCGCGTCCATGGTAGCGGTTTACAATATCACGACAAACGGGTATCTCAAACTCCGGGTCCTCGGTGAGTGAAACTCGTATCGTATCCCCAATACCATCTTCCAGCAAGGTCCCAATGCCAATGGCGGATTTGATACGACCATCTTCCCCATCTCCCGCTTCGGTTACCCCTAAGTGTAATGGATAAGAAACCGCAAATTCCTCCTGCATGGTTTTCACCAACAGCCGGTAAGCCTGCACCATCACCTGCGGGTTGCTCGACTTCATACTCAACACGATGTTGTGGTAATCCTCGGCCCTGGCAATACGCAGGAACTCCATTGCACTTTCCACCATGCCCATCGGCGTATCTCCATAGCGGCTCATGATGCGGTCACTCAGGGAACCGTGGTTGGTGCCGATCCGCATGGCCGTGCCATATTCCTTGCAGATCTTAACAAGGGGCGTGAAACGCTCCCTGATGCGCTCGATCTCCTCCACGTAATCAGCATCCGTATAGTCTATGAATTCAAACTTCTTCTTATCCACATAATTGCCCGGATTTACACGAACTTTCTCAACAATCCTGGCCGCTATCTCAGCAGCGTTAGGCGTAAAATGTATATCAGCAACTAACGGTGTAGTATACCCTCTTTTCCGGAGTTCATCCCGGATCACCCGCAGGTTCTCCGCTTCCTTTTTTGATGGGGCCGTGATCCTCACAAGCTCTGCACCGGCTTCAATACAACGGATAGATTGCTCCACTGTGCCTTTAGTATCCATGGTGTCCGTAGTGGTCATGGTCTGCACGCGGATGGGATGGCCGTTCCCGAGCAGCAGATCACCGATCCTGACCTCCAGTGTTTTCAGGCGGGAATAGTTTGTCAGCGAATTACAATACATGACGGCAAAGGTAATGAGAAAGCCTGATAGAAGGACTCCGTTCACCAGTCTTTCCCCGGTTGAACAGGCGCGGGGACTTTCGACTTATTGAGTTTTTGCTGTAGCAATTTTTCCTGCTCCTGCAGGGCCTGCAGCATTTGGGCCACCTGCTGTTTATTGAGTTTCTCCGGCCTGGGTTTCTGCTGCTGATTTTTCTGGTTCTGCTGTTGCTGTTGCTCCCTCTTCATCTCATTGATGGCCCGCTGCAGATTTTGTCTTGCCAGTGTATCCGTGGGATTAAGCCTGAGGGCATCTTTGTAGGCTTTGATACTCTCGCCCAGTTTCTTCTGCCCGGTAAGCACCACGCCCTTGTTGTAAAAGGCATCACCCCTGGTTGTAGCGTCAGCTGCACCCTTACTGACCGTTTCAAAATGCCCGATGGCCTTATCATGCATGCTGTCGCGGAACATGGTATTGCCCAAATTGAAGGCGGCTGTTGTACTTGAGGGCGATTGTTCAAGCGCTTTCCTGTAGAAATCGGCCGCTTTGCCGTATTCCTTCACCCGATAGGCTTCGTTGCCTTTCATAATAGCATTACTCGACTTCTGAGCCACCAGCAAACCCGGTGGGAACAAAGCGAGACATATGGTGATCAGTTTCATCATGCCACCACCTTTTTCGTTTCAGGCATAAATAATTCCACCACCAGCAGGATCAGGCCAAGTCCAAGGAACCACTGGAAAAAGCTCCTGTATTGGATCAGGCTATTGTCCTTGATGGTTCGCTTCTCCATAGCGTTGATCTCGTTCAGTATCTTGTTCACCGCAACTTCTGTTTCAACCAGCACCTGGTAGGTCCCGCTTCCTTTCTGAGCAATATCGATCAGCTCTTTTTCATTCAGCCTGCTCAGCACCGGCGTTCCATCTTCAGTCCGCTTGACTTCTTTTGTATCCGGATCTATGATCTGGGCACCTGCCGTACTGCCTACGCCTACCGTATGTATCACGATCCCTTCTTCGGCCATTTTCTCTGCGACGTCCAGCGCATTCTCATCGTGGTCTTCTCCGTCCGTAATGAGGACAACGGCCTTGTATTTCTTCTGCTTTTGGTCAAAGGCGTTCTGACAGATGGTCAGCGCTTCGGCGATGACCGTACCCTGTGTAGGCACCGATTGCGTGGAGGCGGAGCCGATGTACATTTTGGCAGCACTATGATCTGAAGTCAAAGGCATTTGCAGGTAAGCCCTGCCTGCAAACAAAACCAGCCCTACCCTGTCGTTCTGCAGTTTATCGATCAGCCTGGTGACCAGCAACCGGGACCGCTGCAGCCTGTCGGGCTGCACATCCCGCGCCAGCATGCTTTTGCTCACGTCCAGCGCGATCATCACATCAATGCCCTGCCGGGTCACCTGTTCCACCTGCCTTGGGTATTGCAGGTTTGCAGCGCCCATGGCGATCAGCGCAAAGCCCACCATGACCAAAATGAACTTTAACCGGAATTTCTGGGGCGAGTACCCTTTGATGAGCTGGGCGACCAGCTTAGCATCACCGATCCTTGACACCGTCCGCCCCTTCCATTTTACTACCGCCAGGTACATGAGGATCATAACCGGCAAAAACACAAAGGCAAAAAGGTATATGGGATGCTCGAATCGAAACATTTGATTCAGTTAATCAAAAACTGTGCAGTTATTTCCTTGCACAATGCCTGGCATGTTCAACAGGGTCCTACATCTTACCCTTGAAGAAGCCCAGATCCGTCAGGATATTGGTCAGGATCTTCTTCCTGACTTCCGTCATATTGATCTGGTGATTGGGCGATTCCAGGTTCATCGAGAATAAATAAACGTGTTTGTTCTCTTCGATCCATCCTACTACCCAGCCCAGTTCCTTCCCATCCGGCGTTTTTCCCCAGCCGGTTTTATAAGCCAGTTGATAGGTGGCATTATTCTCCTGGATCATCATTTTCTTAACCTGCTCCTGCACGCTTTTACGGAAGGGAAGCTGTTTGAAGTACAGCAGTTTAGCCAGCCAGACCTGCGCATCGTTGGTGATCCTGAGGGAATTATCCAGCCAGAAACTGTCGATCTGTGGACCGATCTTCTGGTTCCCGTAACGGACGCTGTCGATCCATTTCTGCATGGTATCCCGGCCTATGGAGCGGGCCAGTGCCTGGAAATGGGGTACTGAAGAAACCCGGAATGCTTCATACAGGGTAAGATCCCTATTCCATTCGGGCCTTTCCCGGGTGATGCCATCCCATTTGATGATGCTGCTGTCGCTGGTCATCCGGCCAGTATGCAGGGCAATCAGGGCGTTGAGGATCTTGAAGGTAGAGGCGGGACTATACGCGATGGTGTCCCGCTTCAGGTTATAGATCGTATGCACTCCCCTGCTATTGTCGTACATCGCAAAGGTTCCATCCACCAGGTACTCATCGAAATACTTCTTCAGGCGGTCTTCGTCTTTGACATTATTTACGGTGCAGGAAAACAGGAGAACCAGAAAACTCAGGACTGAAATAACTCTCATCATGCCGTTACGGATTTTAATACGCCCAGTTCCTTACCCACCTTGATAAAGGCGGCGATGGCCTTGTCGAGATGTGAGATATCATGTGCCGCACTTAGCTGAACCCGTATCCTGGCTTTATCCTTAGGTACCACGGGAAAGAAAAATCCGATCACATAGATCCCTTCTTCGAGCAGCCTGGCCGCCATTTTTTGGGCGAGCCCGGCGTCGTATAGCATGATAGGAACAATCGGATGGTCACCTGGTTTAATATCAAACCCGGCTTCCGTCATTTTTTGCCTGAAATATTTGGTATTTGCTTCCAGTTTGTCGCGCAACTCCGTGGTTTCACTGAGCATATCCAGCACGGCGATAGACGCCCCCACGATGCTCGGGGCCAATGTATTGGAGAACAGATAGGGCCTGCTTCGCTGCCTGAGCATCTCGATGACCTCTTTGCGGCCACTGGTAAATCCACCGGACGCGCCGCCCAGGGCCTTTCCGAGGGTGCCGGTAATGATATCGATCCGGCCCAGTACACCGCGGTATTCGTGGGTACCACGACCGGTTTTCCCGAGGAACCCGGAGGAATGGCACTCGTCTATCATCACGGCGGCATTGTACTTATCAGCCAGGTCGCAGATCTTGTCCAGCTGCGCAATGGTGCCGTCCATGCTGAAAGAGCCGTCCGTCACAATGATCCGATTGCGTGCCCCGGCCGCTTCCTGCAGTTTGCTCTCCAGATCTGCCATGTTGTTATGGAGGTACCTGAACCGCTGGGCCTTGCAGAGCCTGACCCCATCGATGATCGAAGCATGATTCAGTTCGTCGGATATAATAGCGTCCTGCTCGCCGAACAAGGGCTCAAAAACGCCACCATTGGCGTCAAAAGCGGCGGCATAGAGGATGGTGTCTTCCGTACCGAGGAATTTCGAGATCTTCTGTTCCAGCTCCTTATGGATGTCCTGCGTTCCGCAGATGAACCGCACACTGCTCAATCCATAGCCCCTGTGATCGATGTATTTCTTGGCCGCATTGATCACCTTGGGATGGGAGCTCAATCCCAAATAATTATTGGCGCATAAGTTGATCACTTGCTTGCTGCCCACCCGGATTACGGCACCCTGGGGGCTCTCGATCACCCTTTCCGTCTTAAAAAGTCCGTTTTTCCTGATCTCTTCGAGCTCTACTGCCAGTCTTTGGACCAATTCTTCATTCATATGTAGCAATTTATGGAAGGGGGTAAATTTCCCAACTATTTTTAATATTAATTAACCTTTGGTGTAACATTTCCAAAATATCTTCGTCATATATATCAAACACTCGTAAATGAGAACAAGAATTGGATTTATAATAGTCGCGGCATTGGTACTGACATTGGCAGGAATGTATACTGTAAAGACGAAAACAGCCGCAAAATCCGAGGCAGTTTGTAAAGAAAGGACGACGGATAAGAACGAAAAGTCGATCCGCTCTTCGGTTCCGCCCATCTGGGAGAACCTGACAAGGCACCTTATTCGAATGTGAGGAATGCGGGGGAATGTGCGAATGTGATAATTGTGCGAATGCCGGCTTTGGCCGGCTTTTCATTTTATACCCCTTTTTCAGTTTCCTCCCCCCGATCGCCCATCCGCGCAGATTCTTTCAACCTCGATCCCCTCAAAATCCCAGCCTGGTCGCTCCCTGACCTCAGTTTTGCCCAGATCCCTATCTGTCCCAATCCCAGCCCTTCCCCTTCCCATTCCCACATTCCATTCACCAGATTCCCCACATTCATCACATTTATCACATTTTCTTTGTAACATTCCCGCCCGACCTTCGTATTACCTATACAAGACACCAGGACGAGCAATACCAAAACATGACCGAAAGAGATTATAATGACTGTGTTACCCGGTACGCCGACAACGTATACCGGTTCATCCTGAAAAACCTCAGGCATGAGGAAGACGCGCAGGATGTGGTGCAATCGGCTTTCGAAAAAATGTGGAAGAACCGGGAAAACATCGAGGCTGCAACCGCCAAATCCTACCTGTTCACCATCGCGCACAATCAGATGATCGACCATCTCAGAAAGGTAAAGCGGGTCAGCCTGAAGGAAGAATTCAATGAGCAGGATAAGATATTGGACCAGCAACAGCAGGATTTGAAGAAAGTGTTGAATGAAGCCCTGAACCGGCTCAATGAGACCCAGCGCTCCCTGGTCATGCTGAAAGATTACGAAGGATATAGCTACGAAGAGATCGGAAAGATCATGGGACTAAGTGAGAGCCAGGTGAAAGTGTATCTGCACCGCGCAAGGGTGCAACTGAAGAATTTTTTAGTCAAACCCGAAAACGTCATTTGATCATGAAACGTCAGCCCATACATAAAGACAATTACGAGGAGTACTTCCTGCTGTATGTCGACAATGAGTTGACCCCAGCAGAAAGGGAAGAGGTGGACGCTTTTGTCAGCCAGCACCCTGATCTGGGGATGGAACTGCAGATGTTGCTTGATACCAAACTGGACGTGGAAGATATCACCATGGCTGGCAGGGAAAAACTGTATCGCCAGGAAGAACCCGGGCTGATCAACCAGGAAAATGTAGAAGAGTTCCAGGTTCTGATGCTGGATGGCGAGCTGGATAAGGAAGGGGTGGTTGCACTCGAACAGTATCATGATGCGCATGAAGAGGCGAGGAACAACTTCAACTGGCTGAAGAAATCCAAACTGGACAATGAAGCCGTGACCTTCCCAAACAAGGCGATCCTTTACCGTACCGCGCAAAAACCCGCCTCAGTAGTCAATATCAAATGGTACCGGATCGCTGCCGCTGCAGCCGTGCTCATCACTGCAGGATTGTTGTGGATCGGTATGCAGCAACAGGGATCGGAGATCGAAAACCAGGGGCAGGTCGCCCGGAATAACAGTTCGAACACGGGGACAACCAATGGCAAAGAAGCTCAAGATCCTAATTCTGCCCCGAAAAGCACAACAGCTGGAGGATCAACTGATGGATCCTCTGATGGTGACGCCAAAGGTTCGGATCAAATTGCGCAGACAAATAAAGCCGGGTCAGACCTGGCAAACACAGCACAGGCAAAGGGTAAGGTAATATCAAAGCAAATAAAGAATGAGCTAAATACCCCTTCGAACACGATCGCCGGGAACGTAAGACAAAAAAACAATTTTGAAAAACCCGATTTACGCCCATCGAATGATAATAGTTCTATCAGGCAATCTATAGAATACGCAGTTGCAGATCCGGCCCAGAAGCCCAATACAACTGTAGAAATCATCGATAAGGTTGCGGACGAATACAACACTGCTCCAAACGCGATGGCAAATACCGCCGGCATGAGGAATGTGAAAACAAACTATGCGGCCGAAGCACTGAATAATGAAGTAGGGGAAGATGATGACGATGAAATGGAGTCCGACAGCAAGCAACGGAAAGGACTGAGGGGTATAGTGAGAAAAGCCAACAGATTTTATAATAAAGTCACCAATCCCGATACTGACAAGCCGGTGGTGAAAGTTGCAAACTTCGAAATAGGATTATCCCGTTAATTACAAGTTTTAAAAATAGGATGTATGAAAAAAGCACTAATGATCATGCTCTTGGGAGCATGCTGCCAGGTAGGATTTGCCCAGGAGGACAGCACAAAAACAAAAACCACGGAAAATGACACCATCCGCGTAGGAAGTATCATCATCATTAAAAAAGGTGGTGATCAATACGAAACCCAAAAGGATAAACCTTACGATTATAAGCGTAAGTACAACAAAAAGAAAAGCAATATCAGTACCAATTGGCTGATCGTGGACATTGGTTATGCCGGGTTTGACGACAAAACGAATTACGCAAGTTCAGAGGCCCAGGCATTCCTCCAGAACCCCAACGGAATCCCGTTGAATAGTGGCGACTTCTCCATGAAAGGATTCAGGATCTCCAACTTCAACCTCTGGTTCTTCATGCAAAAGTTAAATGTTTACAAACATGTGGTCAACCTGAAATACGGTCTGGGCCTGGAGACCAATAACTACTATTTCAAAACACCGATCTCCCTCATAGATGGCGCTAACCCTTACGTCATCCGCGATAACGTGAGTTTCTCTAAAAATAAACTGGCAGCCGATTATATCACCGTACCCCTGATGCTGAACTTCAACACATCTCCCAAAACCAGGCATGGTGGCCTCCAGTTCAGCGTGGGCGTAAGCGCCGGCGTGCTATACAGCTCAAGGCAAAAACAGGAAAGCAACGAGAGAGGCAAGCAAAAACAAAAAACAAACTTCAACCTCGAACCCTGGAAGATCGCTTATATAGGAGAACTTGGCCTGGGACCTGTTAAACTATATGGATCCTATGCCACCACCCCCCTCCACAAATACGGCGTTGAACACCATCCCTATACCGTGGGTGTGAGGTTGAGTACGTTCTAATTAGCCAATTGGAATATGATACATCTCAGCACCTGTTTTTCACGATTTTTATTTAGCTTGTAACCCATTTAAAATCATTTTATGGGTTACAAAGTAATTGACATCGAAGGCATTGGTCCAACATACGCAGAGAAACTTGGAAACATCGAAATCCTCACCACAACAGACCTGCTCGCGAAGGGAGCAACAAAAAAAGGCCGGATGGAGATCGCTGCTAAAACAGGGATCCCCGAATCACTGATTCTCACCTGGGTGAACCATGCTGACCTGTTTCGCGTGAAA
Organism: Chitinophagaceae bacterium; assembly: GCA_040404045.1. Classification (GTDB taxonomy): domain Bacteria; phylum Bacteroidota; class Bacteroidia; order Chitinophagales; family Chitinophagaceae; genus Pollutibacter. The sequence continues at coordinate 3,342 of JBBAJN010000082.1, read as the reverse complement.
GGCGTAGCCGCCCAATTCTCGGAACTCCTGGAAGCTGCCGGAGTGGACTCTGTGAAAGAATTTGCCACCAGGAATCCAGAGAACCTGCATAATAAAATGGTGGAAACCAATGCGCAGTACGGACTGGCAGGCCGTGTACCATCCGTGGAGGCCCTGAAAGAGATGATCGAACTGGCAAAAAAACTGGATCCGGTCATCTCCCACTAAAGAATTTTTATTGGATAATTAACGGTTCCTTTATTGATAATAAAGAAAAAGGCATGACGTTTGAATAAAATATTCAAACCCCAATCCTATGTTGTTGCTCATTCTCGGCTTTTTCTTTCACCTTAAACCCGGCCCCGTTTATAAAGTGGTGATTGATAAGTCAGAGTACGTTATGCAGGTCTATGATTCCGAAGGCTGGCTCGCCAGCTATCCGGTTGTTTTTGGCAGTAATAACCAGGCCGACAAGAAAATGGAAGGCGACCGGCTGACACCGAACGGCCATTTTAAGATCGTTCACAAAAAAGGCCATGACCAATGGGGCAAGTTTCTTCTGCTTGATTATCCCAATGAAGAAAGTGTAAGAAAATTCCGGTCGCGGAAATCTGCAGGCGCTATCCCAAAATCTGCCAGCATCGGCGGTGGCATCGGCATCCATGGCACAAGGCCCTACGAAGAATATGCCGTTGACAAATACCTGAACTGGACAAACGGCTGCGTCTCCGTCAAGTATAGCGACATCTTCGAGATCTACGATATGCTCACCATCGGAACGGAAGTCGAGATCAGGGAATAATTAGCCAATGAGCCAATTGACTGGGATTCCTATCTTTGAAGCATGTCTATCAAAGTCAGCGGCTTAAAAAAACTTTACGGCGAACAGAAAGCCGTGGACAACATTTCTTTTTCCATTGAAGAAGGCGAGATCGTAGGCTTCCTGGGACCAAACGGGGCCGGGAAATCAACCACCATGAAAATGATCACCGGCTACCTGGAGCCAGATAGCGGGAAGATCGAAGTGGCAGGGGTCAACATCAAGGACCAGCCCAACGAAAGCAAAAAAAGGATCGGTTACCTCCCGGAAGCCAACCCCTTGTACTTTGACATGTATGTGCGTGAGTACCTGGATTTTATTGCAGGCGTTCACGAAGTAAAGGATCCTGCCAAAGCCATCGACGAAGTCATCATCCTGACAGGCCTCACACCCGAAAAGCATAAAAAGATCGGTCAGCTGTCAAAAGGCTACAAACAACGCGTGGGCCTTGCCGCAGCCCTTATTCACGACCCCGAAGTACTGATCCTCGACGAGCCCACGTCGGGCCTGGACCCTAACCAGATCATCGAGATCAGGGATGTGATCCGGAACCTCGGGAAAAATAAAACCATCCTGTTCTCCTCCCATATCCTACAGGAAGTGGAAGCCCTCTGCAAACGCGTGATCATCATCAACAAAGGACAACTCGTGGCAGATGACCAGTTGGCCAATCTATCCAACGTTAATACAGACAAACAGATCAGGGTCAGCTTCAGGGAAGCCCTGGAATCAGAATGGCTGTCCCGACTGCCCGCGGTCAACACAGCAGATAAGAAAGACGCCCAGACCTGGCTTCTGGGAACAGCCGACCCCGAAGCGCTAAACAAACAACTACTGGAGATGGCTTTGCAGCATAACCTGAATATCGTTTCTTTGCAGTCCGAAAGCAGGAATCTCGAAGAAGTATTCAGGGACCTGACGTCAAAAAAGCAATAAGGCCGCAATCAAATTAAAATCATTATGAGTTACATTACTGATGTACATGCCAGGCAAATCCTGGACAGCAGGGGAAATCCGACCGTTGAAGTTGACGTGATCACCGAAAATGGAGTACTGGGCAGGGCTGCAGTACCCTCCGGCGCCTCTACCGGCAAGCACGAAGCAGTGGAGTTGCGCGACAATGATAAATCCCTGTACATGGGTAAGGGTGTACTCAAAGCCGTTCACAACGTGAACGAAGAGATCGCCGACCAACTGATCGGCCTGAATGTCAACGAACAGGCTTTCATCGACTCCAGGCTGATCGAGATCGACGGAACCGAAAACAAAAACAAACTGGGCGCAAACGCTACCCTGGCCGTCTCCATGGCCGTAGCTAAAGCAGCTGCCGTGGAAAGCAAGCTCCCACTCTTCCGTTACCTCGGCGGCGTAAATAGCACGGTTCTTCCCATTCCCCTCATGAACATCCTCAATGGCGGCGCACATGCGGACAATAAAATCGATTTCCAGGAATTCATGATCGTGCCCGTGGGCGCAGAGACCTTCAGCGAAGGCCTTCGCTGGGGTGTTGAGATCTTCCACCACCTCAAAACCGTTCTGAAGAAGAAAGGCTTTAGCACCAACGTGGGTGATGAAGGTGGATTCGCACCCGATATTCAAAGCAATGAAGAAGCCATCGAAACCGTACTGATGGCCATTGAAGCAGCAGGATACAAACCCGGATTACAGATCGGCATTGCCATGGATGCGGCCACCAGCGAAATGTATAACGAAAAAGACGGCACTTACCATTTCTATAAAAGCTCCAAGAAAACCATCAGCCGCGACGAAATGGTTGATTACTGGACCAATTGGGTGAATAAATATCCTATCGTTTCCATTGAAGATGGCATGGCCGAAGACGACTGGGAAGGCTGGAAGAAACATACCAACGCGATCGGCAGCAGGTGCCAGCTGGTAGGAGATGACCTTTTTGTTACTAACGTAAAAAGGCTTCAGAAAGGCATCAACGAAGGGATTGGAAACAGCATCCTCATTAAAGTAAACCAGATCGGTACCGTCACAGAAACCATCAATGCGGTTCAGCTGGCACAAACCAACAGCTATAGCTCTATCATGAGCCACAGGAGCGGTGAAACAGAAGATACCACCATTGCCGACCTCGCCGTTGCCCTGAATTGCGGCCAGATCAAGACTGGTTCCGCATCCCGGACAGACCGTATGGCCAAATACAACCAGTTGCTCAGGATCGAGGAACTGCTGGAAGGAAATGCCATCTACCCGAAAGGACGGTTCTTCAAATTTTAACAGTTGGATCTAACAACAGATAAGCTTTTGAAAGCCACGCCCTTAGCGTGGCTTTTTTGTTTCAAATCCCACCCAGAGCGATTTTGAACGATACAGCCCTATGAAAATCCACCTGGCATGCGTATTTTGGCCACCCAATTCCTTCGAATTTCCACTAATTATCTCCACCCCTACTGCAAAGCCAAGCCTTAACCACAACAAAAAGCTTGAGTTATGCATCACACAAAGAAGATATTGTTTAACGGAGCCCTGCTGATCCTGGTCGCTACAGCATTATTTGCATTCACCCAATCACC
>JBBAJN010000081.1:0-13261 GCA_040404045.1 Chitinophagaceae bacterium | reverse complement strand
TATCGCCGATGGCCCTGCTGATCAGCGTAGCAGCTACGGTAGAATCAACTCCGCCACTGAGCGCCATGATGACTTTTTTATTTCCGATCTTCTGCTTCAGGGCCTCAACGGTATCCGTTATAAAATGTGCGGGCGTCCAATCCTGTCCACATCCGCAGATCTCAACCAGGAAATTCTTCAGGATCTGCTTTCCTTTTTCAGAATGGTATACTTCAGGGTGAAATTGAAGGCCATAGACCGGGTTAGGAAGTCCATGAACCTGGAAAGCAGCTATGGGAATTGACCCTGTGGTGGCCAGTATTTCGAAGTCTGACGGGATCTCCAGGATGGAATCGCCATGGCTCATCCACACTTGTGATGAATCCGGTATTCCTTCAAATAGGCCGTCAAGTCCGGGATTTACCGCGAGGATGGCCCTGCCGTACTCTCTTTTTTCAGATTTTTCAACCCGCCCGCCAAACTGTTTGGCGGTCAGCTGGGCACCATAACAGATGCCCAATACGGGCCTTTGGGCGGCCAGTGCCCGGATATCGGTCACCGGCGCCATGTCATCATTTACCGATGAGGGCGAGCCTGAAAGAATAATGCCCTTCAGTTCTGGCGTTACCACCACTTCCTTGTGATAAGGAACGATCTCACAATAAACATTGGCTTCCCTGACAGCCCTGGCGATCAGCTGTGTATACTGGGAACCGAAATCGAGGATGATGATCTTTTCTGTCATAAGTGCTGCGAAGGTAAGCCAATTGGATAATTGCCTCATTAGCTGATTGGCTGATTATATGCCAAATTCGATGTACCCGCAGGGCAGATGGATAGTCGGTAACAAAAGTTCATGAGCAAATGGGTAAATTTGTTAAAATCTTCATTATGTCCAGATCGATACTGTTAGCTTTTATGATCGTTGCATCGGTTTCATCCTGCATTAATTTTGGTGGTAAAAGGGTAAAGGGCAGTGGCAATATCACGGTTGACGAAAGGTCTGTTTCGTCGTTCGAGGAAGTGGATGTGGAAGGTGCCATAGATGTTTATGTTGAACAGGGAAGCCTGGCTCCGGTAAGGGTTGAGGCAGATGAAAATCTACAGTCTTATATTGAAGTCGGGGCTAGTAATGGCAGGCTGGTGGTAAAGTCCAGGTCCGGCTACAACCTCAAGCCCACGAAGAAAATCAAGCTCTACGTTACTGCCCCCAACTACAGGAAACTGGAAGTATCAGGAGCCTGCAATATTTACAGCACGAACAGGATCAACCTTCAGAACCGCCTGGAGGTGGAAGTGAGTGGGGCCGGTGACATCAGGATGGATGTAACGGGACCCGAAGTTTCAGCAAAGGTATCAGGGAGTGGGAATGTGGATATGAAAGGGGAAACCAGGGATTTTAACCTGGAGATCTCGGGCGCAGGGGATGCCAAATGTTATGAGCTTTTGTCAGAAAAGACATCAGTGGAGATCTCAGGCGCAGGTTCAGCGCAGGTATTTGCCAGTGTTTCGTTGGATGCCCAGGTGAGCGGGGCCGGATCAGTGAAGTATAAGGGCAATGCCGCTTCGGTAAATAAACAGGTGAGTGGGGCCGGATCTGTAAAAAAAGCTGACTAGTCCAGCATGCGCATTGATGAAGCATACCAATAAGAAAGCAATTCTGATATTACTTGCTGCACTCAATTTCACGCACATCCTTGATTTTATGATCATGATGCCGCTAGGGAATTACCTGATGCCGCATTTCCACATCAATCCCAGGCAGTTCTCCTACCTGGTGGGCGCCTACACATTCAGTGCTGCGATCAGTGGTTTCCTGGCTGCTTTTTTTGTGGACCGGTACGACCGGAAGAAGGTTCTTTTAGTAGGCTATGCGGGTTTTCTCATCGGCACCCTTTTTTGTGGCCTTGCACCCAGTTATACCACCTTATTGCTGGCCAGGATCGTGGCGGGCCTGTTCGGCGGCCTGATCGGCGCTCAAGTGCTATCCATCATTTCAGATATTTTCAGTTACGAAGAGCGGGGTAAGGCCATGGGCTCTGTGATGTCGTCTTTTGCGGTGGCGTCCACCCTGGGTATTCCCTTCGCACTTTATCTGGCCAATGCATTCAGCTGGCATGCCCCGTTCCTGTTCATTGCGATCGCCGGCGCGGGTATTTTTCCATTCCTCGTGAAGCATATACCTGCCATGGCCGGGCATCTCACGCAGCGCGACGGGCAGGGACCTTTTCATGCGCTTCAACTGGTGGCCGGTGATGGGAGGCAGGTCTTGGCGCTTGCATTTTCGATGCTCATGTTTATGGGACATTTTATTATTATTCCATTCATCAATCCGTTCATGGAATTCAATATGGGGTATTCAAAGTTGCAAACCCCTATGATCTACCTGGTAGGCGGCATCTCTTCATTTTTTGCTGCCAATATCCTGGGGCGGACATCAGACAAACACGGGAAGCTTCGCTTGTTTATGATCTGTATGACGCTTTCCTTCGTGTTTATCTATCTCATTACCCACCTTCCTAAACTGCCTTTTCCGATCGTACTGTCTTTTTTTGCGGGTTGGTTCATCTTGAGTACGGGAAGGGGGGTGGCAGCCCAGGCCATGGTCAGCAATATCGTACCGCCTCAGCAAAGGGGCAGCTTCATGAGTTTCAACAGCAGCGTGCAGTCGCTCGGAACCAGCCTGGCCTCCTTTGTGACAGGGATCGTTGTTACTTCAGATGCTTCCGGGAAGCTCGAGGGTTATAGTTCCCTCGGTTATATCAGCATCGGGATCCTGTTTGTCTGCATGATGCTGGCCAGGTTGCTGTTTGCTAAAATGGATGCTGGGCCATCAGTTTAGGTCGGGTAGGGATTGTTCCGTTACGGGTGATATGTTATCGCCCAGATAAAAGGGGATATTCAGTGTATAGGTGTATTCCACCACCCGGTTATGCCAAATGGCGGGATACCAGGCAGGAATGGATTTGATCACCCTGATGGCCTCTTGAGAAAAAAGCGGATCGGGAGAGCCCAGGATGACGGGCTCGCTGATCTCCCCTTTTTTAGTGACGTTGAATTTCACGGCAACGTATCCTTCCACTTCTTTGAGGGCTGCTTCTGCCGGGAATCTCAGGCTGTCTTTTATATATTTTTCCACCCCGCCATAACGGCCCTTGATGGCCGGGGGTCTGTTGATGGCGCAGTTGGATCCCGTTGCCATGCCGGTGCTGTCAAAACATTCAAGTGATTCCAGCTGGCCATTGGCATATTTTTCTTTGGTAGCGATCTGGCCGTTTTCGTAGTACCAGGTCCATTCGCCATCTATCTTGCCATCTTTATAGGTTCCTTTGGATTCAACGATGCCCGACTCGAAATATCGGTAGCTCTGGCCATCTGGAAGGTTATTTTTAAAGAAAATCGAATCCTTTATGCCGCCACCCGGAAACCAGGTGAACCACCACCCGGTTTTCATATTCCGCGCATATTGCCCGGACATGTATCGGAGGCCCAGATCGTTGTTGTATGCAAAAAAACCATCCTTGATCCGGCATTCATCATCGATGTACCGCCCCCTCATAATGACCCTGAGGGAATCGTTATAAACCACCGCGTGCCAGCCCGTTTCGTTTTTTACGGCAACGCCAACAAAAATCGCCTCTTTCTTTTTGACCGGCTCCAGTGAGGTGTTGAAATATCGCAACACGGTGTCTTTCCCGGGTCTTTGGGCAAGGCAAAGCAGCGGGAAAATGAAGAATGCCAGAAAGGTATATTTCAGCATATTGTAATATAAAAAAACGTCCCGATTCTTTTTGAAGAATCGGGACGTTTGTATGATTTACCCGGCCTTTAGGCTGCCGCGGCTGCTTTAACTACTTTGCTCAGCTTGCTCTTCAGGTTGCTGGCTTTGTTCTTATGGATAACACCCCTTTTAACGAGTTTATCGATCTGGCTAACCACATCTGGAAGTGCATCACCAGCCTCTTTACCTTTCAGGGCTTTGAGATCCCTGACAGCATTACGTGTTGTTTTACCGTAATAACGGTTCCTGTCCCTGCGTTTGCTGGCTTGACGTACGTCTTTTTTCGTTGCCTTATGATTTGCCATAATTGTGCTGACTTGAAATTAGGACGGCAAAGGTAGGGTAAAATTTGATATCTGGAAACTAAAATATAAAAAAAAAGCCGGCGGCAGCGTCAGGGGCGAAAATAGCCCAAACCGGTCAGTTGGCCCCAGGTTTCAATTTTCCCGGAACCGGCTGTTTTACCCTTAAAATCTCCATAAAACAACTCCATTTTTGAACTTTAAGAGGGGGTTTCAACCGATATTTGCAGGCCATGAAAGATTTCTCATTCATAACCAGTTCTCATCCGTCTTTTATTGAAAGCCTTTACCAGGATTTTGCGCGTAACCCGGAATCTGTTGACCCCGAATTCAGGAAGTTCTTCGAGGGATTTGATTTTGCGGTCACCCAGGGTCTGACACCAGCCACCAATGGCGCTGCAAAAGAATCGGCTGCAGCCCCTGTTTCTGTTGCGCCGAATGACCTGGCCAAAGAACTTGGAGCCTACCGGTTGATCCTTGGTTACCGGAACAAGGGGCACCTGATCGCCACCACCAACCCGATCCGTGCGAGAAAGGACAGGGGCGCCAACCTTAACCTGAGCTTTTTTGGATTACAGGAGGATGACCTGAAAAAAGAGTTTTATGCGGGTAACCTGATCGGCCTGGGTCGTACCAGTCTCGAGAATATCCTCGCCCACCTGAAGCGTTGCTATGCATCCAAAGTAGGTGTTGAGTTCAAGTATATTTCAGATCAGCAGAAGGTGGATTTTCTCACCAACGAAATGGAGAAGAAATTCCTTGAGCCCATCGCCCTCGAGAAAAAGAAAAGGATCCTGGAGAAGTTGAACCAGGGCGTGATGTTCGAAAAATTCCTTCATACCAAATACGTTGGGCAGAAAAGGTTTTCACTGGAAGGGGGCGAAACCACCATACCTGCTATCGATGCCATTATCAATGCATCTGCTGCCATGGGTGTGAAAGAAGTGGTGATCGGGATGGCACACCGGGGAAGGCTGAACGTACTGGCCAATATCATGGGTAAAACTTACCAGCAGATCTTCAGCGAATTTGAAGGTACGGCCATCCCTGACCAGACCATGGGTAGCGGCGACGTGAAATACCATATGGGTTATGGCTCCGAAGTACAAACGCCGGATAACCATACGGTCCACCTAAAACTGATGCCGAACCCTTCCCATTTGGAAGCGGTGGATCCTGTAGTGGTAGGCTTTGCAAGGGCAAAGGCCGATGTGTTGTACAACAGCAATTTTGACGATATACTTCCCATCCTGATCCACGGGGATGCATCCGTTGCAGGTCAGGGTATTGTTTATGAAGTTTTGCAAATGAGCAAACTGGAAGGCTACTACACAGGTGGCACCATCCATTTTGTGATCAATAACCAGATCGGTTTCACCACTGATTTTGACGACGCGCGTTCATCGGACTATTGCACCTCGCTCGCTGCGATGGTACAGGCACCGGTGATGCACGTGAATGGTGACGACCCCGAAGCGGTGATCAGGTGCGTTGAGATCGCTACCCGCTATCGCCAGCAGTTCAACTCGGATGTATTCATTGATATGGTCTGCTACCGCAAACACGGTCATAACGAAGGCGACGATCCAAAATTCACACAGCCCCATCTGTACCAGCTCATCGATAAACACCCGAATCCGCGCGAAGTATATACCAACTTCCTGCTTGAGAACGGTGAACCGGATGCAAAGGTCCTGGCGAAAGACATGGAGAAGAAATTCTGGGCCGATCTGCAGGAACGCCTCGATGAAGTGAAGCAGAATCCGCTTCCTTACCATTACCAGGCTCCTGAACTGGCATGGAAAAGCCTGCGCCGCGCTACGGAGGCCGACTTCGAAACCAGCTACCAGACGGCGGTATCAGAATCTTTATTCACAGATGTTTTTAACAGCCTGATGACATGGCCAGCGGATTTCAAACCGCTTCGGAAAGTGGAAAAGCTGTTGCAGGATAAATTGAAATTGTACGCGGACGAACAGAAGATCGATTGGTCAACCGGCGAACTGATGGCCTATGGTACGCTGCTTGCAGAAGGACTGGACGTGAGGATGAGTGGTCAGGATGTTAAGCGGGGAACCTTTTCCCACAGGCATGCTGTTCTGCGGGATGAAGAAACGGACCTGGCTTACAACAGGCTGAGCAACATTCCTGGCGCGAAAGGGAATTTCAGGATATATAATTCACTACTCAGCGAATATGGTGTACTCGGCTTCGAGTACGGGTACTCGTTAGCCAATCCCAATACCCTGGTACTCTGGGAAGCGCAGTTCGGTGACTTCAGCAACGGTGCGCAAACCATTATTGACCAGTTCATTGCCAGCGCGGAACAGAAATGGAACAGGATGAATGGCGTAGTGATGTTGCTGCCACATGGCTATGAGGGCCAGGGTCCCGAGCATAGCAGTGCGCGTTTGGAGAGATTCCTGCAGCTTTGCGCGGAACTGAACATGGTGGTGACCAATGTGACCACGGCCGCCAATTTGTTCCACCTCCTCCGGAGGCAGCTCAAATGGCCGTTCCGAAAACCCCTGATCAACTTCTCTCCAAAGGCCATACTCCGTCACCCCGGAACATATTCTGAAAAGTCTGCGTTTATCAACGGAGCCTTTAAGGAGGTGATAGACGATGCCTCTGTTACACAGGCAGGTGATATCAACAAAGTATTGTTTTGCTCCGGTAAAGTATATTACGATCTGCAGGAGTATAAGCAAAAGAATAATATCAGCGATGTGGCCATCGTGCGGGTTGAGCAACTGTATCCATTGCCGGCTGTCCAGTTGGAAGAGCTGTACAAGAAGTATAGCAAGTCCACCTGGTTCTGGGTGCAGGAAGAACCTCTGAATATGGGTGCTGCTTCCTTTCTTCAGATGAATCTGAAGAGCATCAATTTTGGAATGATCGGTCGTCAGCCGAGTGCTGCAACGGCAACTGGTCATTCCAAAGTGCATGCCCAGGAACAGGCTGAGATCATTGAAACTGCATTTGACATATAATTGCGCGGCGAATCCTAATTAAAAGAATGTATGATAGATATTAAAGTCCCTACAGTTGGTGAATCGATCACCGAAGTATCCCTTGTAAAATGGCTGAAGAAAGATGGCGAATGGGTTGAGCGCGATGAAGTGATAGCAGAACTGGAAAGTGAGAAAGCAACTTTTGAAATCAATGCTGAAAAGGCAGGGATCCTGAAAACCACGGCCCAGGAAGGGGATACACTGAAGATCGGTGATCTGGCGGGACAGATCGATGAAACGGCCACTGCGCCCGCAAAACCTGCGGAAGCGGCTCCGGCACCTGCTGCAGCAGCACCCGCGGCACCCCCGGCTCCTGTGACTCCAGCACCTGCTGCAGCCGCACCAGCTGCTGACGTGAAAGCAACGCCTGTTGCAGCCGCTATTTTGGCCGATAAGAAACTCGACGTTAAAACCATCACGCCTTCCGGTTCAGGGGGCAGGATCCTGAAGAATGACGTGCTCGATGCACTCAGTAACCCCGGCCGCAAACCAGGCCTGGAGGCATTCACCAGGAACGATCGCAGGGAGAAGATGAGCAACCTGAGGAAGACCGTATCGCGTCGCCTCGTGGAAGCAAAGAATTCGACGGCCATGCTCACCACATTCAATGAAGTGGACATGAGCAGGGTCATGGAACTGCGAACCAGGTACAAGGATAAATTTAAAGAGGCACATGGCGTTGGCCTGGGCTTCATGAGCTTTTTCACTAAGGCATGTTGCTACGCCTTACAGGAGTGGCCCGCAGTGAATGCCTATATCGATGGGGAAGAACTGGTGTACCATGATTATTGCGATATCTCCATTGCCGTTTCAGCGCCGAAAGGACTGGTAGTTACTGTGATCAGGAATGCTGAAAGCCTGAGCATGGCGGAGATCGAAAAGAAAGTGGTTGAACTGGCCGGTAAAGCCCGCGATAACAAACTGGCCCTTGAGGAAATGCAGGGCGGAACATTCACCATCACCAATGGCGGCGTATTTGGATCGCTGATGAGTACGCCCATCATCAATATCCCACAGTCTGCCATCCTGGGTATGCACAAGATCGAAGAGCGGGCCGTGGTGATCAATGGTCAGATCGTTGCAAGGCCCATGATGTACCTGGCATTAAGCTACGACCACCGGATCATCGACGGAAGGGAGAGCGTGAGTTTCCTGGTGCGGGTGAAAGAATTGCTGGAGAATCCGGAATTGTTGCTATTCGGTAAGGATCCGGTCAAAACACTCCTTGAGCTTTGATTTGAACGGCAGGCTTTACTCACATATCAATACGGCCGAGGTACTGATCAGCCATTATGATGGGGAGCTCCCTTTCCATCATTACCTGAGGGCTTTCTTTAGGGAGAACAGCAAATATGGATCCCGGGATCGAAAGCAGATCTCCAGGTTGTGCTACGCTTATTTTCGAACTGGTACAGCCTGGTTAGACATGCCTGTGAGGGAAAAGATCCTGGCTTCGCTTTTTCTCTGTCAGGATGAACCAGATGGCACGATAGATCTGCTGAAGCCTGAATGGAAAGATCAGATTCACCTTGGTTTGGATCATAAACTGCAATGGCTCCGTAATTACGACCTCGCAATTCCTCCTGGTAGTTTGTTCCCTTTATATGAACATCTGTCTGACCAGTTGGAAGATCCCGAAGGATTTGTTTTTTCCCATCTTGTTCAACCCCGGCTGTTTCTTCGAATACGTCCCGGTAAACACGAACAGGTGGAAAGATCGCTGGTGTCCTCGGGAATACCCCACAACATCTTTGACCATACCGTGGAGCTGGCGAATGCTACTGATGTAAGCCATGTGCTTTCAATTGACAAAGACGTAGTGGTCCAGGACCTGAGTTCGCAGCATACCGGTGCTTATATCCGTGGTGTTCTTGATCTGATACCAGGGAAGCCACGTATATGGGATTGCTGCGCGGCCAGCGGTGGAAAATCGATCCTTGCGTTTGATATCCGCAGCAACATCAGTCTGGCTGTTTCTGATGTACGGCCATCAATCATTCAAAACCTCAAGCATCGATTTGAAAGGGCAGGTATCAGGGATTACCAGTCATTTGTGGCCGACCTGTCCGTTGGCGCAGCCGCTTCCGGGGCTTACGATCTGGTTATCGCGGACGTACCCTGCAGCGGATCGGGCACCTGGGGAAGAACGCCGGAGGAGCTTTGTCATTTTTCTGAGGATAAACTTTTGCATTTCCGGAGTCTGCAGGAAAAGGTGATCAGGAACATCAGGAGTTCGATCAGGCCGGGGGGGCACTTATTGTATTTTACATGCTCGGTTTACAGGGAGGAGAATGAAGGAATGGCATCATTTATTACGTCCAACACTGACCTGGAATTGAAGAATATGGAAATCATATCAGGATGGGAAAGTAGGGCAGACACGATGTTCATGGCTTGGTTTAGTGCACCAGCCTGACCGTTTCATCACTGCCGCCGTTCCTGATCCGCAGGTTATAGGCGCCCCTTGGAAGCTGTTCCAGGCCGGGCAGCGAAATGTTGATCACCCTGTCCTTTTCCGAAGTCTGCACACCCTGGCGTAAGATTCTTCCACTCATATCAGAAAGCTGGTATTCAATATTGCCGGTTTCCCTGGCTTTGATCACTACGTTCATAAAGGATGCAAAAGGATTGGGGAACACCCTGATCCAGTCGTCTTTCAACAGGCCTGCAAATTTTCTTTCCAGTAGCAACTGGTAAGCCAGTTTCATGTTGGGTATGCCATATCCTACCCGGTTATCAGGATTGACATATTTGGAGGAACTTTTTTTCACAGCGTCCAGAATCTCCATGTTGTTGAATTCCGGAAATGCTTGCCAGAGGCAAGCGATCAATCCCGCAATATTGGGATTGGAGAAGGAGGTGCCGTCACCCTGGGCCACCGTACCATTGGTGACGATGATATAGGTGCTCCTGCCTACAGAGGCCACATCTGGCTTTACCCTGCCATCGGATGCAGGTCCATAACTGGAGAAGCCGGCGGGTGTACCGTTGACATCAACAGCTCCAACGGCGAGTACACTGTCGCCATCCGCAGGAGCGATGATATATCGCCATCTGTCGCCTCCGGAATTTCCGGCACTGTTACAAACGATCATTCCTTTTTTTGCGGCAAGGTCAGCACCCCGGGTGACCATGGTGGTATTGCCATCCATGTCCGAATATATATGATTGAAGGCCGGATTGTCAAACTCGGAATAACCCAGTGAAGAGCTGATCATATCGGCCCCAAGACTGTCTGATTGCTCTGCGGCTACTACCCAGTTGTGTTCTTCCACGGGGTACTCGGTTGCGTAATCTTCTGTTCTGAAAAGATAATAGGAAGCCCCTGGTGCGGAGCCCACAAATGTTCCGGGAAGATTGGCAGCCATAATGGAGAAACAGTAAAGGCCATGGGCGTTATCTTCATTAACGCTGGTCTCGTTTCGTACAAAATCCCATGTGCCGAGGATGCGGTTGTTGTTTCTCAGGCTATCGAACGCCTTGATGCTTGAGTAGTTCATGAATCCTGCATCCAGCATCGCAATGGTAATACCCTGGCCCATGAATCCGGCATTGTGCAGGAACTCACCGTCATGGATATGTATCTGGCCATATGTATTTCCATAATCCAGGATATCTTGTGTCGGTTGATTCGGCCTTGCTATTTGTGCTGTGCCGGAAATCTTTTCATTGGCGAATTTATCAGCGGCTACCTGCGGCAACTGCGCGCGCTCAGCGATCGGCTGCGCCTGTTTCACGAATGGGAACGAAGAGATGCGGGCAAGAGCAGTTGCATCGGTGGTTTGAATCAGGACCTGGTTGAGCCACCTGGAGGTGCTTAGCACCGTCACTGCGCCTGCCTTCTTAATGCTGTCGATATAGGCGGCAGACACGGGAAGGTCGGTACTGTCGATATTGATGTTGAACCTGGTTCTCCTGCTGAGGGCCTTTGGAGATAAAAAACGGGTGGGATCGGAAAATGAGTAGGCCGTTCCCTGTTTGTTGGACAAACGAATGATGTGTCGCGAAAACTGCGCTTCCGCAAATAAGGATAAGATCAATAGTCCTGAAACAAGTACACTTTTTTTCATGGACGATTTACCTGTTTAACAACACTCAGAAATTATGGTTCAGGATAGTTAACCTGATGCCGTAACTGTTGGGTTGGAAATTGGCAGTGACCGGTTGCCAGAATTCGTGAAAAAAGTCTTTATAAACGAGGCCGACTCCCTTGGCGTAAACCTCGGAAGATCTTGTGATCTCGTAGAAGAACCGCTTATCGTTGGGGTTGCCATCTACTTCGTCGATATGGTTTACCGTAACTGTTTCCGGAAAATTCAGATTGTTTACGGTGAAAGGCTCCCCTGTTTTTTCGTAAAAATATTCCCAATTCTCGTAGAACCGGAGGAATCCATCCAACACATTGATCTGGCTATTTCCCTGCCAGGTGGTAAAATCCCGGACCGGGTTGATGAGTTTAATAAAACGGAGATTGTTTTCTATAAACTCTGTTTTCTGGCGTGATGGGATAACAAGAAACGTGGCATTGTCGGCCCAGACCGTTGTATCGGTATTGCTTCGCATCATTCGCCTGATCCGGTAGGCATCATTGCCGAGATTGTCCTTTACAACAGCGTCTATCTTGTCCTGCACAATATAGGTTCGTACAACCTTGGTCGTATTGAGGTTAGCGTAAACGGTGGAGTCAAGCCGGTAGGTGATATACTTCCCGATTTGCAAGGGATAGTAGTCGGACATATTTGCAGCCGGCACAACGTCTTCTGTTTTACTGCAGCCGGTTCCTGTGGCGAGGAAGATCGCCAGATAAAACAGTATGTTCGTGGGTTTCAGCATGCTTGAAAATAACGATTTTGCCGGTGAATTATTGCAGCAGGGATGAGGTGTAACGGTTGATGGTGCCACCGCCGATCACGTCATCGCCTTCATAAAAAACAGCACTTTGCCCGGGTGCCACACCTTTGGCATCTGCATAGAACCGCACCTTCACCTGGTTATCAACCGGATGAAGCGTAGCCAGACTCCCCCTGTCTTTATACCTGATCTTCACATTGGACTCCATGCCCTCAGGGATATGATCATATTTGATCATATTAATCTTGCCCACGGTCATTTCAGTTCTGTTCAGGTCTTCCTCTTCGCCCAGCACAACGGTATTGGTTTCGGGGATGATTTCGGTGACAAAAGCAGGCTTGCCGAGGGCAATATCAAGGCCTTTTCGTTGTCCAACCGTATAGAATGGGTAGCCCTTGTGTTTACCAAGGACCTTTCCGGACCTGTCTACAAAATGACCATCTGCCAGTTTTTCTTCCAGGCCTTCCACTTTTCGTTTGAGGAAGCCGCGATAATCATTGTCTGGAACAAAGCAGATCTCATAGCTCTCGCTTTTTTTCGCGAGTTCGGGGTACCCGAAATCATGGGCCATTTGCCTGATCTCCGTTTTGCGGAACCCCCCTAGTGGCAGGAGGGTCCTGCTGAGCAGGTCCTGCTGCAGGCCCCAAAGCACATAGCTTTGGTCCTTCGTTTCGTCGAGCCCCTTGCTGATCACAAAGCGGCTGTTCTCCTCCCGGACTTTGGCATAGTGGCCCGTGGCGATGAAGTCGCAGTCCATGGCATTCGCCCGTTTCAGCAGCGCCCGCCATTTGATATGGGTATTGCACATGACGCAGGGATTGGGGGTTCTTCCCGCAAGGTATTCCTCCACGAAATTTTCGATCACAAAATCACCAAATTCTTCCCTGATATCCAGGATAAAATGGGGGAACCCATGGTGAACCGCCGCCGCACGGGCGTCGTTGAATGAATCCAGGTTACAGCAGCCTGTTTCCTTCTTGCCACCGCCGGCGGTGGCATAATCCCAGGTTTTCATTGTAATGCCCACCACTTCATAGCCTTGCTGATGCAGCATAAGCGCTGCCACGGTACTGTCAATACCGCCGCTCATAGCCACCATGACTTTTCCTTTTGCACTCATTCCAACTCCAGATTAATGCGCAAAATTACGAAAATTGACGGAAAGGGAATGGGCTGATCGGCTGATTGGCTAATTAGCCAATCCCCTTTGGCGCCTGTGGAAAAAATCCGCATATTCTGGTGGAAATACCATTCGGAAGCACTTCGGTTTTGACGAAATTGCTACTCTAAATTCTAGCGTATGATAAAATTACAGGTGATTGGAAATCTTGGTA
>JBBAJN010000080.1:5550-13322 GCA_040404045.1 Chitinophagaceae bacterium | reverse complement strand
ATGCTGCCTCCATTGCAGGTATGCTGCTGACCACTGAGTGTGTGATCGCCGACAAACCCAAGAAGGAAGAGCCCGTCCACAACCATGGCGGCGCTCCAGGAATGGGCGGAATGGACTACTAAAAAAAAGGCCCGGTTTACCGGGCCTTTTTTTTGAATGTGGGAAATGTGGGGAATGAAATAAGTAAAAAGCCCGCCTTTAACGGTGGGCTTTTTATATGCATGCAATGGTTGGTTCTATTCCGCGAACTGTTGGGATAGGGCGTTGGATACTACCTTAAAGTCTCCGTTCCTGCGCTTGATAACATATACATTGTTCAGTGCGCGGATATTGGGATTGGAGTAATGTTTTTCATCGTAAGGCTTGATCAGGTCCCTTTCGTCTGCTACGTTACCTTTTTCATCAAGCGTTATGGCTACTACGCGATAGCTGAAATGCCAGGGATTCATATCCTCCTCTGAGCCGCCGGCATTGAAGGTGTCATTGAATCCTTCGAAGATCAGTTCGTTGGGAAAATTTTCCTGATCGTGCAATAGGCCGGTGATCTCCACGGCCTTGTGTAATTTGGGATCATCGTGGATTATACCGCTGTCCCATATCATTTCCCCGTTCAGAAAGATCACGAGGCGGTTGTCAACATTGCCAATTTTGATCCAGTATTCTTTTTTCATTTTAGTGAGTTTTAGGTCGTTTCCGATGCTTTTGTATTGTAAAATTGGCAAAATCAGCCTTAAGCCGTAATGATCAATGTTTTGCAAAAAACTGATCTTGATTAGTGATATATTTATGAAAACCATCACTCTGCCATGGAACCCGTTGATCCCGAGATCGCAAGGGCAAGAACCCTGGACACTGCTTTTTATAATGATCCCCTCTGGCTGAAGCGAACCCGGGATGAGATTTTTGTGCCCTCCTGGCAATTTGTTGGGGACAGCGCCATGGTGGGGGCGCAGGGGGACTGCCACCCCGTTGAGTTGCTGCCAGGATTCCTGGATGAGCCAATGCTGCTGACGCGCGATGAGCAGGGCATTCATTGCCTGTCAAACGTTTGCTCCCATCGCGGCAACCTGGTTGTACAGCGGCCCTGTACATCACCCCATCTCCGGTGCAGTTATCATGGGCGGCAGTTTGAACTGAACGGACGGTTCAGGTCCATGCCCGAATTCAGGGAAGTGGAGGATTTTCCATCGGTGACTGATAATCTGCACAGCCTTCCACTGTTCCGCTGGGGACCCATGCTGTTCACCTCACTGGGCGGGAAGAACGACCATGATACATTTTTGGGCGATATGATCGGGCGGCTCGGATGGATACCCATAGACGATTTTGTGTATAAGCCAGATCTTTCCCGCGAATTCAACGTAAAGGCCAACTGGGCCCTGTACTGTGAAAACTACCTGGAAGGGTTTCACATCCCTTTTGTGCACGCGGGTCTGAATAGTGTCATCGATTATGGCAACTACACCACCGAGTTGTTCGGCGCATCAAATCTCCAACTGGGTATTGCTAAAGATGACGATGCATGTTTCGATCTGCCGGCAGTGTCGCAGGACTTCGGGAAAAAGGTTGCTGCCTACTATTTTTTCGTTTTCCCGAACATGATGTTCAATTTCTATCCCTGGGGCCTTTCCATCAATATTGTGGAACCTAACGGTTCGGAACAGACGAAAGTCAGGTTCCTGACATATGTCTGGAAGGAAGAATTATTCAATATGGGCGCAGGTTCTGATCTGGACACTGTTGAGTATGAAGATGAAGAGGTTGTAGAGCATGTGCAACGCGGTGTTAAGTCGAGGTTCTATTCCCATGGCAGGTATTCGGTGACCCGGGAGCAGGGCATACATCATTTTCATAGGATGATCAGTCGTTTCCTTAAACTCTGACCGCTGTATAAAATATACGAATGGCGCAGGTATTGCCAAGAACACTTGGCTTCAAAACTGTTTTGTCCCTGGTAGTTGGTTCCATTATCGGGGCAAGTATTTTCATGAGGCCGGCGGAGATGGCCGCCTTGTTGGGGTCTCCGTTTCTGATCATGCTGGCATGGGTCCTGGGCGGACTGTTTACCATGTTATCTGTGATGATCCTGGCCGAAACGGCGGCGATGTTACCTGACGATGGTGGTCAATATGCCCTGATGCGAAATATGTATGGTGATTTCTGGGCCTATCTGTTCGGCTGGGCAAGTTTCGCGGTGATCAATTGTGCTGCTACCGCAGCGATCTCGTTCATATTTTCGGAGTATTTCCAGTACTTTATCCAACTGCCGAGGTTCACAGAGGCCGTTGAACGATCTGTTTTTATTCATATTCCCATGTTGGGAACGGTTTTTCCACTTGATAACTTCGGCGTCAAGTCACTTAGCATTTTCATTATCTGCCTGTTCACCTTCATCTCTTACCGCAGCACAAAATCGAGTGGCCGATTGCAGGTTATTTTTACGGCGGCGAAATTAGGGGCCATCATCATGCTGATCGCAGGATTCGTTGCCGGAAAGGCAGGCTCAGCAGGAAATTTACTTGCTTCCTCGACCCGGATCCAGCCCGAGGGAATGGCTCTGGTATTTGCGATGGTGGCGGCTGTCAACGGTGCGCTCCAGGCTTATGACGGAAGCAGCCTGATGCTGAATGTCACCGGTGAGATCAAAGATCCTGGCAGGAATATCCCACGTGGGTTGGTGCTGGGTATGCTGATCTCCATCTGCGTCTACCTGCTTATTACGGCTGGTATGATGTATGTGTTGAATGTGGATGAAATGGCTGTTTCCGAGCTGGTGGCAAAAGATGCGGCGCTGAGATCCTTCGGTCCGGTCGCTGCAGGTTTCGTCGCTTTCCTTATTTGCCTGTCTGTTATTGGAACCACCAATGCCTGTATCATGACGCCACCGCGATTGACTTTTGCTATGGCCAGGGATCATCATTTTTTCAGGTCTGCGGGTAATGTACATCCCCGTTTCAAAACACCGGGCGCCGCGCTTATTTTTCATATGGTATGGACCATTCTGCTTACCCTTACAGGTTCGTTTTTCATGTTGGCCGATATGTCCATTTTTATCGTTTGGGTCTTTAACTTATTCTTTGTGGCGGGTCTTTTCATACTACGCAAGCGTATGCCTGCCGCAGAGCGGCCATACAGGGTATGGGGCTATCCCTGGATGCCCATCCTGGTCTTTATCGGCAACACATTATTCCTGGTATTGATCATCGTCAAAGATGTCAGGAATTATGCCAGCGGTCAATCGCCCGTTGTGAATTCCGTATCTGCCCTGGTGATCACGGCCATGGGTATACCCCTATTTTACTTTTTCAAAAGAATCAATAAAGGGAAGACAAGGCACGAAATACCTGGACCTGAAAAACAATCACTGATCTGAAAGTGGGCGCGAAGTTTCGTTGAGGTGAGCTATGCTGCCGAGTATGATCAGGATTTGCGCGGCCACATAGCTTATCATTACAAAAATACCTCCGCCTTCGAAGGGCCGGTGAAACCGGTTGATGGCCAGTGCCGAATCAGAGAGCACAAATAGGAATGCCCCACATACAAATAATAATGCCGGTTTCAATGGGATCTTTTCATACTGCCATGCGGCGGTGGCCAGCATGGTGCCAATGGTCATTGCGTATGCCACCACGGGTAAACGAAGCGCCCCAAGGTTGGGCCATAGGATGTACAATAACTCAATGATTAAGGCCAGGATGACCAATAACATCACCGGCCGTTTCTTGAGATATGACATTCTGTTTGACTTGATCCCCAGGAAATAAACGATATACAAAATATGTGTGGTGAGAAAACAGCAAATGCCGATCAGAAAATAAAAAGACTCCCTGGAAGATAATTCGAGGAAAATGTCTCCCAACCAGGAAAAGAAAAGGGCGGTTAAGATCAGTCTGGCGAAATGCGTGTTGTTGGACTGTCCCCTTACGTAGGCAAAAGCCAGTAACGGCATCAGCATGGCCTTGCTGAAGATCCTGTTGGGGTTATTGGTCTGCGCAAAAAAGAGGTCAACTGCTGTTACCAGCAGCAATAAGAAAAAGATCCACCTGTTCTTTTCGGACATGTTATTGAATTTCGATCCATGCTTTCCTGCCGAAGAACCTGGTCAGGGAATCCCTGTGCCGGGCCGTATCGGATAAAGGAGCTTTGATAGGGAAGGAAATTTTGAAATCAACAGAATCTTTTGTGACCATCACCACTTTATGTCCCCATTCCCTGAGATCTGCATAGCGTTTCAGGGCCCGGTCTTTTTTCGCATGCTCCACAACCACGTAAAACATCGTGCTATCGGCGACTAAAGGGACAGGAGTTACTTTGACACTATCCGTTGGGGAAGGGGGTGGAGGCAGTTGCCGGACTGTTTCCTCTTGTACAGGAACTTCATTCAGCGTAGGGACAGCATCCTTCGATTGCTGGTAGAAATAGTAGCCAACCAATCCAAGTATACCGATGCCAACCAACATCAGTACGGCAAACGTGAGGTTCCTGGACCTGCTGTTGCCCGCACTTGCCGGCTTCCGGTAATTATTATCAAATCGTATGGCTTCGCCGGGCTCTTCCAGCCTGAGATCGGATTCCTGCCTATGGGTATCGTCTACGAAAGGAATATACTCCATCTCATTCCGGTGGTTCTTTTGAAGGGTGCCTATCCCTTCTATCAGAAAAGGCTTGCTGATGTTCATCAGTTGTTTGCCCTGCAGGATCAATGATTCCAGATCGGCGGAAGCAAGGGGTTTGAATTTCCCTGTTTCAGCGGCAATGGCGGAGATCAATTCCGGATCTTCCGGGGTGGCCGGGTCGAGGATAAATTCTACGGAGCCTGCCGGCAATATGATGCGCTTGTCGTCTTCCGACAGGGAATAGGAACCCGTCAGGTTGAAGGTGCCCAACGCTGGCAATGGCAGCTTTTTATGCTTCAGCAGGTAATTGAGTAATATATCGGAGACTTTCACAGGAAACTTGTTTATTCCGTCCTAAGTTATTGGATATGAATATAAACGAATTTTTGCTGGGAATATTATCTTCCGGAAATTTGAGTCATGCTTACCGAAGAGGAGAAGAAATTTGTTGTCTTTTGGGAACAAAACCGGGATCAGCGGGCCACCCTCAGGTACCAGTTATTGTTCGGCCTGCCCCTTGGCGTGCTGGTGTCCCTGCCGTTGCTGGTCAATTTCCTTTTTGGACGTTTTTGGTACAAAAGGGCCGACGCTGTAGGCAGCAGTCAGTTCAATCCGCTTGTCCTGGTGTTTGCGGTGCTGCTGATCTCTGTTTTTGTTGCCGTTTTCTACAAGAAGTTCCAATGGGAAAGAAATGAGCAGCGTTACCTTGAGCTCACCCGCAGGAAAGATCGGTAATGTTAAAACTGACCTGTTATCTCAACCGGACGATTTTTGAAGCGTCCTGCTATTATCTTTGCACACTTGAAAACCCCTAACATGAAGAAGCTCAGTGTTTTTGTTGTTTTAGTACTGACCCTTTTGGCATCCTGTAAAGATGATCCATCTTGTCCATATACTGACAGCCCGGCTGTTGCGCCTGCTGCTGAAGTGCAGGCTGTTGAGCAATACCTCGCAACCGCCGGTATCACAGGAGCGGTAAAGCACCCTAGCGGATTGTATTATAAGATCGCAGCCCCGGGGACGGGTAATGCTCCTGGACCGTGCAACCAGATCGGTATCCTCTATATAGGAAAGCTCACCAATGGTACCGTTTTTGATCAGACCACCAATAACCAGATGCGGGTGTTTGTTCTCGGGGAACTCATTCATGGTTGGAGAATCGGTATTCCCCTGATCAAGACATCGGGCAAGATCACGCTGTATGTACCGCCAAGTCTTGGATACGGCTCTT
Organism: Chitinophagaceae bacterium; assembly: GCA_040404045.1. Lineage (GTDB taxonomy): Bacteria > Bacteroidota > Bacteroidia > Chitinophagales > Chitinophagaceae > Pollutibacter. The sequence goes on along the minus strand of JBBAJN010000080.1, from coordinate 7,475 downwards.
CCGGAAATGCTTCAAGACCTGCCAACTCCATCTTGGTGTTTGATGTGGAACTTCTTGCTATTGGTTAAATAAAACCTTCCTTTTGCCACACGAAGCCATATCTGTATTTGACATGTTCAAAATAGGGGTAGGCCCTTCCAGCTCGCATACCCTTGGGCCATGGCGAGCGGCGCAGAAGTTTATTCGCATGCTGGAGGAGAATGAACTGTTGCAAAAGGTAAAAAGCCTTGAAGTACTGCTTTACGGGTCCCTGGCGAAAACAGGAAAAGGACATGGGACCGATATCGCTGTGCAGCTGGGACTATCAGGGGATGACCCCGTTAGTTTTGATGTGGACAGGATCGATAGCAAGATCAATGACATCAGGAATATGAAGATCCTGGTGTTGGGCGGTAAGCATGAAGTGGCCTTTAACCCGGATGAGGATATTGAATTCCTCTACGGCGAAACTTTGCCATACCATCCCAACGCGCTGACCTTTATGGTGGAGCTTCTCCACGGCGAAGCGATTGCGGAGACATATTATTCGGTAGGCGGCGGTTTCGTAGAGAAAGAAGGCGACTTCCGGACCCGGGCTACCGTTGAACTTCCCTTCCCGATCGACAATGCAGCGGAACTGCTGCACTGGTGTATGAAAACGGGTATGGGCATCTCGGAAATAGTGATGGAGAATGAGCATGCCTGGCGTCCGGAAACCGAAACCCGGAAAGGCGTTATGCAGATCTGGGAAGTGATGAAAGCATGTATGTACCGTGGCATCCATACTGAAGGGATGCTTCCCGGGGGTCTGTCTGTAAAGAGGCGGGCGGCTGCCTTGAACAGGAAACTGGTGAATGGTCGGGGTTACCACAATTACAGCAGCTGGGTGGACCTAATGCGTGAGGGTGGAAACGATTTCCGGTACATCATCGATTGGGTAAGTTGCTTTGCGTTGGCTGTAAATGAGGAGAATGCATCCTTTGGCAGGGTGGTTACTGCCCCCACCAATGGTGCGGCAGGCGTCATTCCGGCCGTGTTGCAGTATTATATCTCTTTCTGTAACGGTGACAACGAAGAGAAAATCCTCCAGTTCCTGCTGACCGCTTCGGAGATAGGAAGTATTTTCAAGAAAGGAGCCACAATTTCTGCGGCGATGGGTGGCTGCCAGGCCGAAATTGGCGTGTCTTCTGCCATGGCAGCAGCAGCGCTGACGGAATGTATGGGTGGAACGCAAAGACAGTGTATCATGGCAGCAGAGATCGCTATGGAGCATCACCTCGGTATGACCTGTGATCCCATTGGCGGCCTCGTTCAGATCCCCTGCATAGAAAGGAACACGATGGGTGCCATCAAGGCTATCACGGCCTCCCAACTGGCATTGCAGAGTTCCCCCGATTATGCAAAAGTGTCCCTGGACGCCGTGATCATGACCATGTGGGAAACGGCCCAGGATATGAGTCATAAGTACAAAGAGACCGCCGACGGAGGTCTGGCGGCCCAGATACCACTTAGTTTGAGTGAATGTTAAAGATTAAAAAAACAGTAAAAAAGAAGCAATTATCCTAAACAATTTAATGTCAGAATTGTAATATGTCGAATAAATTGTTAGGACCTCATTGTTTAAATTAAACAAGAGTGAACTTTCTTTGGAAAAACGGAGCCAATGGCTGAAAACAAAAGCGGGAGTTCCCTTAGGAACCCCATAGGAAGGATATTGCAGGTTCTCAAGCTGGAGAAGAAGGAGATTACCTCTGTTTATTTTTATGCCATCATGAATGGTATTGTGCAACTGTCCATGCCCCTTGGCATCCAGAGCATTATCAGCTTTGTGTTGGGTGGTTCTATTTCCACGTCCCTTGTTATCCTCATCATACTCGTGGTACTCGGTGTATTGTTCAACGGATTTATTTCTGTTAACCAGATGCGCCTGATCGAAAAAGTTCAAC
>JBBAJN010000080.1:4742-5540 GCA_040404045.1 Chitinophagaceae bacterium | reverse complement strand
TCATTTGAATATGCTAATCGCATTCCAAAGCTGGATCTGCAAAGCGTGGATAAATATTATCTCCCCGAATTGGTTAACCGTTTTTTTGATACGATTTCGCTGCAGAAAGGCATTTCCAAACTTCTTCTCGATATTCCAACGGCCACCATCCAGATCATTTTCGGGATGCTGCTGTTGTCTTTCTACCATCCTGTATTCATTATTTTCAGTATCGTGCTTATCACGCTGGTGGCTATCATCCTGTTTTACACCAGCCCCAAGGGAATGTCCACTTCCATTGAAGAAAGCAATTACAAGTATAATGTCGCGGCATGGCTGGAGGAACTCGCGCGGGTGGTCAGGTCCTTTAAGTTTTCAAAAGGGACCTTGTTGAACCTCAAGAAAACCGATGAGCTTGTTGCCGGATATCTTGATGCCAGGAAGGCCCATTTCCGGGTGTTGCTGTTTCAATACTGGACACTGATCGGATTTAAAATACTGATCACTGCGGCGATGTTGATCGTGGGTAGTATGCTCCTGATCAGCCAGCAGTTGAACCTGGGACAGTTCATCGCTGCCGAGATCGTGATCCTGCTTGTGATCAATTCAGTGGAGAAGCTGATCACCAACCTGGACAAGGTTTATGACGTTCTCACCTCCGTGGAGAAGCTCAGTAAGATCACGGATCAGAAGGTGGATGAAGATGGTACCATTATGCTGGACAGCAAGCCCCAGGGGGTTAGTCTGCAGGTGCAGAACCTGAATTTCAAGTATGATAAACGCCCTATCCTGAAGGGCATCAGTTTGAACGTGGAGGCA
>JBBAJN010000080.1:0-4732 GCA_040404045.1 Chitinophagaceae bacterium | reverse complement strand
CGGGGAAGATGGAGCCGGGAAATCCAGTCTGCTGAGGGTACTCAGCGGCGCGTATTCTTCGTATGATGGCGGTATCCTGATTGACAACGTTCCGCTTCGCAATTATTTATCAGACAGCCTTCGCAGTAAGACGGGTATACTCCTCAGCCAGCTGGACATCTTCCACGGTACGATACTCGAGAACATCACTATGGGTAATACATCCATTTCCCCGGGTGCGGTGATGGCCCTGTCAGAAAAAATCGGCTTAAAGAACTTTCTGGAAGAACAGCAGAATGGCTTCAATACCGTTCTTGACCCTGTTGGTAAGCGCCTCTCCAGGAATATCATCCAGAAGATACTTTTACTGAGGGCGTTGATCAACGAACCCCGGTTGTTGTTGTTGGAAGAGCCCTGGACCAATCTGGACGATGCAAATCGCAAACAGATCCAGGATTACCTGCTCAAACAATCTGACCATTGTACCGTCATTGTGGCAACATCGGATGAGGAATTTATTTCAAAATGCGATAAGGTATTTTATATGAAGGACGGACAGTTGGCGCAGTCAGGAACCTGGGATGAGATCCGTAAAAATTAAATTAACCCTGAAATGGCACTAGACTTTATCAATAAGGATATGGCGCAACAGTGTGAAAAGCTGGAGCTAAATTCCTATTCTCAAATTTATCAAATCAATCGATCCAGCAATATTGGGAAGTGGACGGCCTGGTTCATTCTCATCCTGGTAATTATCTTATTTCTGCCCTGGACGCAGAATATCAGGGCAAGGGGATCGGTGACAACGCTGAAGCAGGAAGAACGGCCGCAGCAGATTCCCACACAGATCGCAGGGCGGGTGGTGAAATGGCATGTGAATGAGGGTGATTATGTAAAGAAGGGGGATACCCTGGTGCAGATCACCGAGGTTAAGGATGAATACCTGGATCCGGATTTGTTGAAAAGAACAAAAGAGCAGATCAACGCAAAACAACAGGCCAACCAAAGTTACCAGGACAAAGCAACTACAGCTGGACAACAGATTGGGGCACTGATCATGTCCAGGGACCTTAAGCTCTCAGAATTGGATAACAAGATCAATCAGCAAAGAATGAAGATCCGGAGCGATAGCGCGGATCTGATGGCTGCGCAGAATGACCTTAACATTAAAACAGAACAGTTCAAAAGGCAGAAGGTGATGTTTGATTCCGGCGTAGCCTCGCTGGTTCAGTTGGAACAGCGAAACCAGGCTTACCAGGAAGCTACGGCGAAGAAGACCAGCGCAGAGATTAAATTGTCGAATGCGCGTCAGGAACTTCTCCGGCTGAGCATCGAGAAGAATGGCGAGATCCAACAATATGCTGAGAAGATATCCAAGGCGGAAGGGGATCGTTTTCAATCCATCTCCCAGATCCAGTCGGGTGACGCGGACATTGCCAAGCTGAAGAATCAATACATGAATTATAATATCAGGAATGGTTTGTATACCTTAACAGCGCCACAGGACGGGCAGGTTGTTCAAGCCAAGAAATCCGGTATCGGGGAGATCCTGAAAGAGGGCGATATTCTTGTGGAGATTGTGCCTACAAATGTACAATATGCGGTAGAAATGTTCGTCAGGCCTGTCGATCTTCCGCTGATCGCAAAAGGCCAGAAAGTAATGTTTTTGTTTGATGGTTTTCCTGCCATCGTTTTCAGTGGCTGGCCAAATGCTTCCTATGGTACTTTTGCTGGCGAGGTGTCTGCCGTTGAGAGCTCTGTCAGTACAAACGGCAAGTTCAGGGTTCTGATCAAGGAGAAAGCGGGAGAGAAGCGCTGGCCCAGGGAACTGATGATGGGTACCGGTGCAATGGGTATCGCCCTGCTCAAGGATGTGCCGATCTGGTATGAATTATGGCGGAACATCAACGGCTTCCCGCCTGAGTATTACCAGCCTGCCAAGGAAGGAGACAAGAAAGACACGGCCGGGAAAAAATAGTTCCAAACCAACATGAGATTTTTTCTTTCCATTATATTGATCTGTTGCAGTATTGGTGTATCCGCCAATGACACACTCAAAGTGCTGTCAGAAGAGGCCTTCATCAACATCGTTCGTTCTTACCATCCCGTGGCTAAACAGGGCCAGTTGCTGGTGGAAAGGGCAAAGGCCGAACTCGTTGCTTCAAGGGCTGGCTTCGATCCCCAGTTTTACGTGTATTCCGACAGGAAGACCTTTGACGGTAAAACCTATTATGACATTGCCAATCCTGAACTGAAGATCCCTACATGGTATGGTATTGAGGTCAAGGCCGGCCTGGAGAATAACCTCGGGGATTTGCTGAACCCGGAAGTTTCTGAAGGTCAATCCAGCTACCTGGGAGTTACCGTGCCATTGGCAAAAAACCTCCTGATGGATAAGAGGAGGGCGGTGCTCAGGCAGGCCAGGATCTTCCGCGACCAGAGCAAGGCAGAAAGGCTGATCATGATCAATGACCTGCTGAACGATGCCTACGAATCCTACTGGTTCTGGGTAAGGGATTATGAGATCTATACGGTCCTGAGTAACGCGGTATCGGTGAATGAAACCAGGCTTAAGTTGATTAAGATCGGCTTTGCCCAGGGCGACAGACCTGCCATTGATACCACGGAAGCCCTCGCACAATTGCAGAGTTTCCAGCTCGCCAGGAACGAGGCCTACCTGAATTTCAGGAACTCTGGACTCATACTGTCAAATTTTATGTGGACGGCGGGTGATTCAGCGTATTATATTCCGGAGAATGTTGTGCCCGACAGCAGTTGGAGGGCGCTCAGAATCAATAATACCCAGTTGCCTGTACTCGATTCGCTCATCTCTATTGCCCGAAATGAACATCCCAAGCTGGCTTCATATGATTTCAAATTGCAAATGCTCGATATCGAGAAGAGTCTGAAGTTCCAGAACCTCTTGCCCCTGCTGAATGTGCGTTATAATATCCTGAACAAGGGTTACAACGTATTTGAAGACGCCAGTGCCGCCCTCTACCGAAACAATTACAAGTTCGGTATAGATTTTGGGTTGCCCCTGAGATTATCTCAGGGAAGGGGTGAATACAGGGTTGCTAAGATCAAGATCCAGGAGACCAACCTTGACCTGGTACAGACCCGTCTGGCCATTGACAACAAGGTGAAATACTACTTCAATGAGCTGGCTACGCTTCAGTTACAGGTACGCATAGCCGAAGATAACCTCCAGAATTACCAGAGGCTGTTCAGGGGTGAGGATATCCGCTTCAAAGTGGGTGAAAGCTCGCTGTTCCTGTTGAACACCCGGGAAAACAAAGTACTCGAGTCCATGCAGAAACTGGCTGAGTTAAAGACCAAGTTCTTCAAGAGTTATCGCGCGGTAGGCTGGGCCTCCGGTCAGCTTCGGTAGTAAGACCACTCTATAAGCCACGATCAGTTGTTGTTTCTTATTCGCCTCCGATCACGTTATACAAGGTGTCGCGCTCCACGGGAACTCGTTTTGCCTGCCTGATAAGGTTGGTGATCTCTGCGGTATTCATGGATGGGTTTTGTTCCTCACTGCCAGCCATAGAGTAAATTTTGGTAGAATCATCAATGGTGCCGTCCAGGTCGTTCACCCCAAATGAGAGCGTGAGTTGTGCGTTTTGCCTGCCGAGCATCGGCCAGTATGCTTTCAGATGAGGGAAGTTATCCATAAAGATCCTTGCCACGGCGTACACCTTCATGTCTTCCACCACCGAGGTTTCTGGTATATGGCTCATCTCATTGTCCTTGTTCCTGAATTTCAGCGGGATGAAACAGTTAAAACCGCCGGTTTCGTCCTGCAGTCTCCTTAGTCTGTCCATATGGTCAACCCGGTGGCTGTATTGTTCAACATGTCCATACAGCATGGTAGCATTGGAATGCATACCAAGCCTGTGCGCCGTTGCATGTATGTTCAGCCAGCCATCAGCATCTACTTTGTCTGCGCTGATCTGCTTCCTGACCTCGGGGTCAAAGATCTCTGCGCCACCGCCGGGCAATGAATCAAGTCCTGCTTCTTTCAGGTATGCAAGGCCCTGTTCGGATGTCATCTTTGCTTTCCGGAACATATAGTCGAGCTCCACCGCCGTGAATCCTTTGATATGCAGGGCAGGGCGGTGCGCTTTGATTTTCCTGAGCAGCTCTGCGAAAAATGCAAGGTCCATCTTGGGATGAACGCCGCCTACGATATGAACCTCGGTAACGGGTTTGCCATCGTAGTTTTTTACGATGTTCAGCATGTCGTCCACACTTAATTCCCAACCTTCTTCTTTATGCGCGTACAACCGGGAGTATGAGCAGAACTTACAGGAGAACACACAGACATTGGTGGGTTCGATATGGAAGTTCCTGTTGTAATAGGTGATGTCGCCGTGTTTTGATTCCCTCACGAAATTGGCCAGTGAGCCGAGAAATGGCAGGGAGCCTTCTTCAAAAAGGGTAAGGGCCTCATCCCTGGAGATGCGTATGCCATTTTTTACTTTGTTTGCGATCGACTGCAGTTGCTCTGAGATTCCTTCCAGTGAAAAGACGGCGGGGGAGGCAGGGTTTGTGATCATACACGCGGATTTCGATTACCTGCAAATGTACGCCTTAATCGCTTTTCAGTAGTCTTTCCATAATGACTTTGTCCGTATAGGTTATTTTAACGAAGTAGGACCCGGCAGTTCTGTTGAAGAGTTCAAGTTCTGTTCCGGGAGCAGATAAAAAGATAAAAGGGTTATACTTGTATAGTGTAACCCTTTTTTTA
>JBBAJN010000079.1:8611-13361 GCA_040404045.1 Chitinophagaceae bacterium | reverse complement strand
TTGTGGTGGGTGACGAAAACTATGGTGAAGGCTCCAGCCGCGAACACGCTGCCATGGAACCCAGACACCTCGGTGTACGCGCCATCCTGGTCAGAAGCTTTGCCAGGATCCATGAGACCAACCTGAAAAAACAAGGTATGCTTGCCCTGACTTTTGCCGATAAAGCAGACTACGATAAAGTACAGGAAGATGATCAGATCGACATCCTGGGGTTAACCAGTTTTACACCAGGCGTGGCACTGACCGTAGTACTCAACCATAAAGACGGAAGTTCTGACAGCATTCAGGTGAACCACACCTACAATGAACAGCAGATCGAATGGTTTAAAGCGGGCGGCGCATTGAACGTGATCAGGAAGCAATTCGCATAAACCGACAGCGAACTACATAAAAAAGGATGGTTTCTCAACCATCCTTTTTTTATATATTTTACTTGATATAAAACCCATAAAGTACTGTAGGCCATGGGATTATCACGCTAACCCTTGCCGCCCTTTTTTCTGAAATCCCGATAACTGCCGGACTTCTTAACTCCGTTTCCCTTACCCTTTACAGGCGACCCGTCCCCTCTCCGCGAATCGGTTTTCTTGAACCCCTCCTGCTGGCGCGCCTTACCGCCTTGTGACCCTGAACCAGATTTTATCGAAGGCGCTGGCCTGCTATTCTTTCCTGGCAAGGGAGATGACTTCTTGCCAGCCCCGCCCCGGGTCGGCAAATCTTCGGATACCGAACCTTCCACTGACTGGTAAAGCGCCGCTATTTCCGGCTCGCTGAGGTACCGCCACTTGCCCAAGGGCAGCTTATCCAGCCTGACTTGCATGATCCTGACCCTCTGAAGAAACGTTACCTTATACCCCAATACCTCGCACATCTTCCTGATCTGCCGGTTCAGGCCCTGTACTAGGATAATGCTAAAAGTGTGCTTTCCGGTTTGCTTCACCCTGCAGGGTAGTGTTTTTGCGCCATCTATTCTTACCCCGTCCGACATATTCTTCAGGAACAGACCGTCGATGTTCCGGTCAACCCTTACCATGTACTCCTTTTCATGCCGGTTACCAGCCCTGAGGATCTTGTTTACGATGTCGCCATCATTCGTCAGGAAGATCAGCCCCTCAGAGTCCTTATCCAGCCTGCCAATAGGAAAGATGCGCTTAGGATAATTGATGTAACTGATGATATTGTCACGAATATCCGTATCCGTGGTAGTGGTAATGCCAGGTGGCTTATTAAAAGCCAACATGACCCTTTTCTCCTTTGCAGCCGGTTTCACCAGGCTTCCGTCAACCACCACCTCATCACCCGGCCGGTATCGGTTCCCGGTAACAGCCACTTCATTGTTCAGCATAACGCGTCCGGCTTCGATCAGGCGATCAGCTTCCCTGCGGGAGCAATAGCCGGTGTCACTGATGTATTTATTCAGGGAAATGTCCAAAAACAAGAAATTTGAAGAACAAAAATACTACTAATGGCTGGTTAGGGGAATTCTGCTTTCATCAGCGTCATTCAGCATATTTTCAGTTTTTTTTCCCTTACATGCAACATTCGTTTCAGGACCGTGTCACTACATAAAACCAATGCTCGTGGAACTGGCTGCAACCTTACCACATATGGACCTCGTAGAGAAATGTAAACAAGGCGATCCGCGGAGTTACCGTCAGTTATATGACTTGTATTCAAAGGCGATGTTCAATACCAGCCACCGAATCCTTAACCATGTGGCGGAAGCAGAAGATGTGCTACAGGAATCGTTCATAGACGCCTTCAGGAATATCCACAGCTTCGAGAACAGGTCAAGCTTTGGCTCATGGCTCAAACAGATAGTGGTGAACAAATCGATCAATGTGATCAGGAAAAGAAAAACAGACCTGATCGACCTTGAGAAAACGACGGCTCACGAACTGCCGGAAGAAGAAACGACAGATGAAAAAGAAATCCACCTGAAGATATCAGCCGTGCGGAAAGCGATCGCAGATATGCCAGATGGCTATCGTTCCGTTTTGACGCTCTATCTGTTTGAAGGCTATGACCATGAAGAGATCGCCCGGATCCTGCAGGTAAAAGAATCCACCGCCCGTACCCAGTATGCCAGGGCAAAACAAAAATTGCTGTCTAAACTAAAAAATGAAGCAGATCATGGAAAACAATAACAATCATAAGAATAATAACATTGAACGCTTCATCAGGGACAACCGCGAAGCTTTCGATAACATGATACCTAATCCCACCTTATGGAACAAGATTGGAGAAGTTGTTGGCGAGAAAAAGAAAACTACCCGCGTGATCAGCATGAGTTGGGTAAGATGGGCAGTTGCAGCTACTCTCTTCCTGGCTCTCGCGGGTACGCTGACCTACATGTTGTTTTTCAAGCCGGTAACTGAGAAAACGCCACTTGCCGGCCAAACGAAAACAGGATCAGAAGCGATTGACCTTGTTTTGAATCAGATAGACCCTCAGTACGCCAAAATCATCTCACAGTTTATGGAGGTCATCGGAGAGAAACAATCCGAACTGAAAGCAATTGAAAAAGATAATCCGGAACTCTATCAGAAATTTTCTGGCGATATACAAAGACTGGATTCTTCATACAACGTGTTGCGCAGCACGCTGAATGCAAATCCAAATACAGAACAGCTCCTACAGGCCATGATCAGCAACCTTCAGATGCAGATCGACCTGCTCAATCAACAGTTATCCATCATCAAACAAGTAAAACAGCCTAAATCAGAAAAAATATGAACATCCAAATACTCTCCAAAATCACCTTCTTCCTGATCCTCAGCGCCACTCCTTTCTGGGGTCTGGCCATGGAAGAAAACCTCGTTGAAAAATCGAAGACCTACAGCAGGAGCTATGCGATCGGAAGCAATGATGCCATCACCCTTCAAAACCAGTTTGGCGAAATGAAGATCGCTACCTGGAACAGGAATGAGATCAAGATCGACATCAACATCGTGGCAAAAGCAAATACCGATGAAAAAGCGCAGAAGATCCTCGACAACATCTTCATACAGGAAACTAAGTCAGCCTCAGGTGTTTCTTTTGTCACTAAAATCAAAGATGAAAAAACCAACTGGACCAACAACAAAAACAAAGGCGAATACAAGCAAATGGGTATGAAGATCGATTATATGGTCTACATGCCCGCAGGCAACCCCCTAAATGCCTCCAACCAGTTTGGCCCCATGCTCCTGCCTGACCTGAAAGGACCCGTTACCCTGTCCAGCAAATTTGGCAGCCTGACTGCAGGCCGACTCAGTCAGGTCAACAAAGTGGAAGTGGAATTTGGCGAAGCAAAGATCGAGTCGATCAGCGGTGGCACCTTATCGGTGAAATTCGGGAAGGGCGACATCCGCCAGGTCGCCGGCAACGTAGTGGCAAGATTTGAGTTTTGCGACAAGCTAAGGGTAAATCTGGACAACAGTACCCGGGACCTGAACATACGTTCCTCCTATTCAAACCTTTACCTGAACACGCCGTCCAACCTCTCTTCAGCCATCGACATCAAAACCAGCTTCGGTGAGTTTTCAAACAAAACCGGATTCAATATCAAAAAACAGGGTGAAGAAGATGGAGAAAGATCCGGCCCTAAATTCGACAAACAATTCAACGGCATAGCAGGTAACGGCAATAATAAACTCAAGGTAAACTCTGACTTTGGCAACGTGATCATCGGACACAACCTGGAGGTTGATTTTACAACCACCAAAAAGGGGAAAGTGATCTGATTTCTCATGAACGGAAGTAAAGACTACCCGCCGGTACTACCATCGCGGACTGCAACTTTCTTCTTGCCCTCATTTTTCTTCTCCCACTCCTCCACTGCCGCCGGCTTGGCTTTGGGTTTGACATCCGCACCTATGGGTTTAGTTGTAGTTGTCGTGCCCTCTGCAATAGGCTTACCCATGCCGTCGAGCCGTTGGCCATAGGTGTAGTTCTCTGATTTCTTGATCATCCCGGAGGAGGGATCATAGAACTTCCAGGGGCCATGTTTTATTTCTGAGGCTTCATGCTTAATGATCTTTGAAGTGGTCACCATGGGATTATTCATATCCGGAACTTCAATGGTATCATATGGATCCGCCGGGTTGACAGCCTTCCAGCTTTCTTCCCTCAGGAGATCGCCCATCGAGGTAAAATAGGTTTGCTTGCCATCCCTGAATCCCCAGCGATAACTCTCCATGGCGAGAATATCACCGGTCAGATTGTACCTCCGCCAGAGACCTTCTTTTTTATCATCTACAAATTCACCTTCCTCTTCATAACCAGGTTCACCGCGAAGCGATTCTACCCGCAAAACCCATTTCCCCTGTTTCATTTTTTTCCTGTCCACACAGTTGATGGTGTCTCCGTTGACCGAGATCTGGTAGCTCTCCCACAACTGGGCATCTGCTGCAAATGGCAGAAGGAATATAACGGCTATGACAAATGGCTTCATGGTATGGAGTATATGGATAATCAAATGTAGAACGTAAAAAATGATTATTCATTTTCCGGAACCCGTATTTCACCTGCACGAAGCCTTAAAGCATTGATAATAACTAAACTTTAGCAACTGCGGTCCTCAACTTTAACATGGGAAAACGTTTACTTTTTCGGTTCAAGCAAGTATAACAGGGCCAGTTCATACCCTTTCAAACCCAGTCCTGCAATGGTCCCTTTTGCCTTAGCGGAAACATGGGAAAGCCGCCTGAATTCCTCGCGCGCATGCACGTTAGAAATATGAACCTCCACTACTGGCGTACTGATGGCT
>JBBAJN010000079.1:0-8601 GCA_040404045.1 Chitinophagaceae bacterium | reverse complement strand
ATGGCCACAGAGGTGTGCGTATACCCCCCCGGGTTCAGGATGATCCCATCGTACGAAAAACCCACTTCCTGCAACGTATTGATCAATTCGCCTTCCACGTTGCTTTGGAAGTATTCCAGTGTGACGTCCGGGTATTTTTGTGTCAAATCTTTCAGATAGTCTGAAAAACCCTGCCTGCCATACACTTCCGGCTCCCTGATTCCCAACAGGTTTAAATTAGGACCATTAATTATCATTATTTTCATCGTCTCAAACAGTTTACCAGTCTAATTTAGCGTTAATTACAACATATGAAAAAAATCAGGTTTTTTGCGGTCTGTTTTCTTGTTATTTCGATGTCAATGCAGGTTCTTGCCCAAACCGATATCGGCTGGGATCCAAAGGTTGTAAAAGGCACCCTGCCTAATGGTCTAACCTACTACATTCGCGAAAATGCAAAGCCGGAGAAAAAAGTTGAACTCCGACTGGTTGTCAATGTTGGCTCCATCATGGAGGACGATGACCAGCAGGGCCTGGCCCATATGGCGGAACATATGGCTTTCAACGGAACAAAGAATTTCAAAAAAAATGAGATCATTTCCTTTCTTCAGGACATCGGCGTAGGCTTTGGGAATGACCTGAACGCTTATACCTCGTTCGACGAAACCGTTTATATTCTTCCCATTCCCACAGACAAGCCTGGAAACCTTGAAAAAGGCTTCCAGGTGCTGGAGGACTGGGCCCACCAGGTCACCTATCTGGACGAGGATATCAATAGCGAGCGGGCCATCATCCTGGAAGAAAGCAGGCTCGGGAAAAGCGGGGAAGAACGCATGTTCAAAAAAGTATATCCCGAGTTATTCAAAGGCTCCAAATATGCAAACCGCCTGCCTATTGGCGTGGACAGCATCATCAAGAACTTTAACCCCGATGCCATTCGCCGGTTTTACAGGGACTGGTACCGCCCGGACCTGATGGCGGTAGTAGTGGTAGGCGATATTAAACAGGCTGAGGCCCTGAAAATGATCCAAAAACATTTCGCTGGCTTGAAGAATCCGGCAACCCCCAGGCCCAGGACCTACGCCGAGGTTCCGCCCTACAGCGCGTCCAATGCCATGGTGGTGACCGATAAGGAGGCTACCAATTACAATTTTTCCGTGCACTACCCTTCCTATAAAGTTCCGCCTTCATCATCCGTGGAAGATTACCGGAAAAACATGGTGCAAAACCTGTACACCTCCATGCTGAATGCCCGATTCCGTGAACTGACGCAGAAAGAAAACCCACCTATTGTGTATGCATTTGGCGATTTTTCCGGCTATGCCAGGAACTATGAAGGCTTCACTGTCCAGGCTTCCAGCGGAACCAATGACATTCGCAAGAGTATAGATGCCGTGGCGGAGGAGATCGAAAGGGTAAAAAGATATGGCTTTACCGAGGCTGAACTTGAGAGGGCCCGAAAGAATATGCTCGCGTCCATGGAAAGAGGCTGGAACAACCGCGACAAAACGGAATCCGGCCAGTTCGCCGATGAATACGTGCGGAATTTCACTGACGGTGAAACGGTACCAGGGATCGATAAGGAATATGAGATCACCAAAACTATGTTGCCCGGCATCAGCCTGAACGAAGTGAATAAGATCACCGATAAATTCAAAGAAGAGAAAAACAGGTTTGCCTATATCATGGGACCTGAAAACAGCAATGCAGGCACCGTGCCCGCCAATAGAGAGATCCTGGCAGCCATAGATGCAAAGGCAAAGGCGGATGTCAGGCCTTATGAAGAAAAAGCGGTGGCGGCTGACCTGCTGACCAAGGCCCCCAAAGCCGGCAAAGTGACCAGCATTACAAAAAATGCCACACTGGGCACCACAGACCTCAAACTGAGTAACGGGTTAACTGTTACGCTCAAACGAACTGATTTCAAGGCAGACCAGATCCTTATGAATGCACACAGGTATGGAGGTACAGGCAGCTACGGTGTTGCTGACAAATACAGCGCCGAAAATGCCGTTTCAGTGATCACCACAATGGGTGTAGGCAACTTCTCACCCAATGATCTGCGTAAAGCAATGGCCGGAAAAACAGCAAGCGCTACTCCTTATATATCCAATACTACGGAAGGATTCCGGGGAAATAGCGGAAACAAGGATGTTGAAACCATGTTCCAGATGCTTTACCTCTATGTGACAGAACCGCGCACAGATTCGACCCTTTTCAAGTCGTACATCCAACGGAGCAAATCCCAGTTTGCCATGATGGGTGCCAATCCACAGGTCGCATTTATCGACACCCTGTTCAAAGTGTTATACAACAACAATCCCCTTGCGCCAACAGCTGTTCCCAAGGTGGAGAACTACGATAAGATCAATATGTCGAGGGCCATGGGCATCTACCGGGAAAGACTAGGCGATGTAACAGGTATGCATTTCAATTTCGTAGGAAGCTTCAAAGAAGAAGAACTGATCCCTATGATCGAAAAATATATTGCCAGCCTTCCTGCCAGTGGAAAGAAATCAACCTATACTGACAACAAGGTGCGGCCGGCCAAAGGAGACAACTCATTTACATTCAGGAAAGGGAAAGAGGAGAAAAGCCTGATCCTCGCCTTCGCACAGAGCGAAGTACCATTCAACCCTGATATGGGATTGAAATTGCAGGCACTGTCCGAGATCATGAATATTAAGATCATTGAAGAGATGCGTGAAAAGATCCAGGGTATTTATGGCGGCGGCACCAGTGCCGAACTCACAAAGACCCCATACAATAACATGGAGTTTGTTCTTCAATTACCCTGCGGACCCGATAAAGTAGACACCCTGATCAAAGCCTACCATAGCGAGTTGAATAACCTGGCTACTAAGGGCCCCGAGAACAGCTACCTGGATAAAGTAAAAAAGCAATGGCTGGAGGAATACAAAACCAATATCAAAACAAACGAATACTGGTTATCAAAACTGCAGCAGTTCAAACTGGGCGAATCTGCACCCGACCGCATGCTTAATTTTGAAAAATACGTGAACACCTTAAAGCCCGCAGATGTCCAGGCCGCAGCGAAACTGGTGACAAACGCTACAAGCAAAATCACAGCGGTTCTTAAACCTGGCCAATAAATAGACTTATTTTGAAAAAGCAAAGGCCCTTCGGGGCCTTTACTTTTTTATGATGCTTACTTATGTAATGGCGTCACCAACTGGCTCACAACGGCTTTGCCAATTTTGCTTCCCTGTGCGATGCCGTTTCGGATCGCTTCCTTGTAATGAATGCCGCCGTAAAACCTGCTTACTGCTGCTTCTTCCGCAGCCTCTCGAAAAGAAGTGAAATGCCGGACAGGAAGTCCATATGCAGTTTCTGTATCATCCGCAAAATGAAACCCATCTCCAAACAATGCGGTCAAAACAGATGCAGCAGAAGCACTGATCACACTATGACCACTCGTATATTCCGGGAAAGGCGGAGTCTGCAATAAAGGACGCCAGGACTCATCTATATAGGCATTGATATAGGTCTCAGGCCGGATGACATTGCTCCGGTACTTTTCATCCCAGCAACTGATGAATGCATCATAAAGGGCTACTGCCGTAAACAGATATGCCTTCAGCGATACATTAACAGATGCATTTGTTTTACGACACGCCACACCCGCGATACTCATCCAGTGTCCCCCGGGCGATAACTTCTTCGTAGCAAAATTCAAATGACCCTGCGTGTTCAGGTAGAAAGGATTACAATCCCAGAACGATGCAACCGCCGAGTCGTTGCTGCTCATCTTCTTCGATGCTTCATATACGTCCAAAGCCTGCTGGTAGAAAGGTGAACCCTTAGCGATGCTGAACTTCATCGGCGATACTGGCCGATACTCATCCACAGACCGGATCACCACGGGCCTCAGCTTGCCCCAATGTGGTTCTACCGCAGCGAAATAACCGGGCGGAGTTGGTATCCATGCGCCTGTATCCTTCAGTAGGCTGTAACGCTTCAACTTACGCGTGACGGCATAATTGTCTTTGTACGACCATGCCACTACACTGTCACTCACTTTGCGAGCCCATTCGATAGACGCTTTCCTGACTGCGGGTGTGAGCTGTTCAAATGAAGATGTGATCGCACTCAGCGAATCAAGCATGGCAGAATCAGAAAATACAAATCTCGACGATGTATAGAGCATTGCATAAATGCTGCTGAACCGTGTATCCACTTTTACCCTGGAAGGCAGTGGCGGATGAAAATCACGAAAAACCTTACCAAATGACTGGAGGGAAGTATCGCCTGCACAGGCGGCTTCGTAAGCAGCAACTGCGGAATACAGATAGATCCGACTGGCTACCGGCGGAGAGAATATGTCATGAACGATAACAGTGGTCACTGCTTTTTGGGCCCTATGCAGCAGCTGCGCCTCTTGTGCATTAAGGGACGATGGCAACAAAATAGAAACTAACCCAACTAATACGATTGTTCTCATTGTTCTCATTCCGTGATTTCCAATACCTGAACAGGTTCATCGTTTCTGGCAACGATGAGCAGCCTTTTGCCGTTCGCATTCCTGATCACGGCTGTTTGCCTGACATCGCCGCTGAGATACAAGCCGGTTTGTATGGCAGGCATGACCTCGATCCGTCCCTCATTTTGAAACCGAACCGTGTTGCCCAGTCCGGCATCACTTCTGCCCCATTGCGTCCGCCATGGATAGAAGTTACCGGTCAGAAGCAATTCACCTCCACCAAGATCGTCTATTCCAAAAGTTCTGGACACTTGCGCATATTGGGGCAATACCTGTTTCACAAACTTATTGTTTCGATTATTCATGTAAACAACGGTAGCCAACTCAGTGACATTCCACTGCGAAGCTGATTTCCTTTTTGCCTCAGGAACTATCTCTGCCAATCCTGCTTTTGCATACTGATGATACTTCACAAACTTCCTCCTCAGGGGAACTACCTGGTCCAGCAATTCATCCCGCGAAGCTGCAGGATAAGACCTGCCGTTAATGAAGTAACAAAACAGGGGATCGTCCACCCCATTATCGTCTATATCCGTCACAAACAAATTGACTGGCTCCTTCTTCGATGCCTTGAATTGAAGATTGGTTCCGGCATTTCCTGCAACAATATCGGGTAGCCCGTCTCCATTGACATCGGAAACGAGTAAGGCGCTCCAGAGCCCTTCATCCGTTAATCCTGCCGGTCCAGAAACCTCGTTGAATGCACTCCCTGTATTCCGGAACAGCCTTACCGGCATCCATTCGCCCGCAATAACGAGGTCTGTTCTCCTGTCACCATCCATATCAGCAAAAACAGCTGACGTAACCATCCCCGGGGTTTCCAGGGCTTTAGCCCAAACAGACGTTACGTCAGAGAATACAATGGTGCCATTCTTCGAATCATTCCTTAACAGATAACTCCTGCCGGCCCTGGGGAAAGCGCCAGGCACGGCGCTGCCACCTACAAAAAGATCGAGATCTCCATCACCGTCCATATCTCCTGTTGCGAGGGCCAGCTTACTGCTTGCCATACCTTGGGGCAACGCGTTCGAAATTTTTGTAAAGCCGCCCTTGCCATCGTTCATATACATACGATCTGCGTACTCGGGCGATCCGTTTTCATATTCATTTCCCCCGGACACCACATAAAGGTCTGGAAAACTGTCTCCATTGAAATCCGCCAACACGGCCCTTACATCTTCGCTTTCCCTGTCGGCCTCCCACGGCTGGGATGCTGCCCTGGTAAAATTGCCATCTTTCTGTTGCAGGAACAGAACACCTGGCTGGCCGATCGCGCCGCCCAGGAATACATCAGACAATCCATCCCTATTCACGTCCGCTGTTGCCAGGGCGGGACCGGATCTCGACAACTGGTAGGGAATAAGTACTTCCACTTTGAAGTCAACGAAATCGTTCTCACGATGGATAAAATCAAGTTTCGTAGCTGTGGTCACATCCCTGAACCTCGGGACGGGCAGAACTTCCCGCAGCCTGGGAGATGTATTTTGCTGCACGATCTCTTTCCTTGTATTCACGCTAACCCCCAATTCAGTTTGCGTGCTGCCATCGGGCCATTCCACGCGAACAGAGTCAATGACTGTCACGATTCCGAGGCCGAAATGCAGGGTATTGGTCACAGAGGACTGGTATCCGCGCACGGGATACAACTCCTGCATTTGAAGTGGTAACGGTCTTGCATAAACGTAAACTTTTGCGCCGATCGCCTGGGTATTCAGTCCTTTTCCCTTTAGCCTAACCTGCAAATAATTTTTCGGCATAAGCTTATTGGACCTGTTCTCGTAGAGTTGTACGGCTTCGTTATTGTTCCCGATGATCAGGTCCATATCACCATCGTTATCAAAATCCGAATAGGCTGCACAATTTGAAATGCTGGCTTCCTTAAATCCCCAGTCAACTGTTTTATTGGAGAAGGTCAAGTCCCCTTCGTTCCTGAAAAAATAATTCCGCAATTTGTTAGACGGCATTTTACGTACCAGCTCGTAAGTCTTAAAATTCAGGTTACCCTTGCTTGCCTGGGCCAATTGCTCGTCAGCTACGGTGTATTTAAGAAAGTCGTTATCCGTAAAATCCCTCAAATATCCATTCGTCACCATCAGGTCTTTCCAGCCGTCATTGTCAAGATCAGTGAATAAGGCGGACCAGCTCCAGTCTGTATTACTGATCCCGGCGAGCTGTCCGATCTCACTGAACCGGACATTACCCTGAGCATCCAGGCCCTGATTCAGATGCAGCATGTTGCGCATATGCTGGTGATAGTATCCGCTGTCCAACAACAAATGATACGCATCGTACTCATCGGGGCCTTTCAGCAACTTCTGTCTGTAATTGTCTTCAGGCAACATATCCAGGGTATACACATCCGGCCAACCATCGTTATTGATGTCCGAAATATCCGCACCCATCGAGAACTTACTGATATGGGTAAACGATTTCTGAAGCACCTGGCGGAAGGTGCCGTCTTTGTTGTTTACGTAACAGTAATCCTGTTCCGTATAATCGGAGGAACTGTATATATCGGGCCATCCGTCTTTATTAAGATCACTGATCACCACGGAGAGGCCGAAATTCAAGGCATTGTTGATGATACCGGCTGCCAGGGTAACATCAGTGAATTTGGGTTTGCCGTCTGCCTGGGCGTCGTTTCGAAACAAACGGTTGCCAAATCGCATATCGGGCGTAGCCCTGATCCTGGTGGTGTTCAGATAGGGATTGAAAGTATGGTTTGAATGGTTGACCAGAAAAAGATCAACGTCTCCGTCCAGATCATAGTCGAAAAATGCCGATTGGGTTGATAAACTTCCGGGAGCATCGAGGCCTACTTCCGCAGCCATTTCCCGAAAAACGGGTACGCCATTTATCAGGCCCTGGTGTAGATACAGCTCGTTGCTAAGTGCTACGCCTGCAACTGGACCGGAATGGCAGATATATATGTCTGGCCACGAATCGCCATTGACATCCGCAATATTCACTCCCGTCCTCCAATGACCGTTGCCCCCCACGCCCGCTTTTACCGTAATATCTTCAAACGAAAGAGTGCCTTTATTGAGGTATAATTTGTTGGGAACGGTATTGCCCGAAATAAACACATCGTCAAGCCCGTCCCTGTTGAAATCGGCCACACCGATGCCATGCCCGTTGTACAGGTATTCATACTTGAAGACATGGAGGGAATCAGATTCCGTAATGGTGTTTGTAAACCTGATCCCGGAGCGATCGGGCGAAACCAGTTCAAATAATGTTTGGCCCGACTGCCCAAAAGACGGAAGCCCGGCTTGCATCAGGAATATAAGTACTATGAAAAAGCATCTATTCATGTGCAATGGCAATACTTATTTGGGCACATCGATAACCAGGTTCTCATCCCCTTTACGGTATGGAAGAAACACCATGATCATGGTAAGCATTTCGTTGGTGGTCTCCATGTTACCGGAAGACATCACCAGCCGCGGGGGACTATTTGGATTGAAGGGATTGTTCGAAGTATTATCGTAAGTGCCCTGGACAAACAACCGGCTTCCCTGCGGGATGGGTACAAGCTTCTTGAACCGGTAGATCTCCTGCCACCTGAAATCCCAGTCTGGGATATGCGACAATTTCACCGTATCACCTGTCGGTTTCACGGCAAAGGCTTTAAAGGTTTTGCCAAGCAGGTGCATATGCGGCCATACGTACATCACTGAAAAGTCTTCACCGGGATTCATCAACTCCAGCGAGAAGGTCTGGATCTTATTGGGCAATAATTTCAGGGGCGGGCTGATCTGCTTCTCGCCGATCCCACCTGATCCGAAACTGATGACTTTTACCTTGCGATCGATCTTTGACTTGGAGAAGAACAAATTCACGCCGGCTGTTACCTCTTCTGGCTTGGCCAGAGGCGCGAAATGGAGGGTCAGAATGATGACGCCCCGTTTAGGAAGTACCCAGCCCATCCCTTTGGGATAGCTTTCGAAAGAAGCGCCTGGGATCCAGCCACCATAATACTGAATGGTTTTCTTCAATGGCTTCCACTGTTCAGTTAAAGCAGGATTCTCTTCTGTCAGATTGATCAGATCAGGACCGCTGTTCAGCGGCACTGAAGCAGGCACTTCATGGATGCTGTAGTTCACGTGATGGATCACTTT
>JBBAJN010000078.1:0-13669 GCA_040404045.1 Chitinophagaceae bacterium | reverse complement strand
TTCACCTACGATATCTACCAGGCTTATTTTGTCAAGAAGCGTTCCGACCGGCACTATTTGAGGGTGGGAAAGATGGTTACGCTATTTGGGATTTTGTTCTCGATAGGAACGGCGTATATAGCCACCAGTTTCAATAACATCAACGACTTCCTGCAGCTGGTGTTCAGTTTTGTGAACGGTCCGTTGTTTGCTACTTTCCTGCTGGGTATGTTCTGGAAAAGGACTACGGCTGACGGCGCGTTCTGGGGCCTGCTACTGGGTACTGTAGCTGCGGCGATCACCCATGGATGTACGGTAGCCGAAGGGAAGGGCGGATGGATCGCGGAACTGTATACCGTTTCGAGTGGTATGGGCCAGGCGTTCATTGTAGCGATGGTGTCCTGGGTGGTTAACTTCTTTACGACCATCCTGGTGAGCCTTGTTACCAAGCCGAAGCCGGATGAGGAGCTGAAAGGGCTGGTGTATTCGCTCACTGAGAAGCCTAAGTACACGGGTGAGAAATGGTATCAGAAGGTTGTCCCCATGGCGATCCTGCTCATCATCCTGACCATCTTATTAAACATCATCTTCTTCTAATATCAACTATATGTACAAACGACTGACTGAACTGAGCGTTATTATCGGGTTGTTCTTCATCATCTTAGCCGTGATCTTATTGGGCGGCTATCTCCTCACTGATGCCCTTAAGTTCAGGATCAATATTGTTACCGGTGTGGCATTCCTTGCTTTTGGCATCTTCATGGTGTTGGTGAAGAGCGGGGAAGAGTGAGGGATGAGAATGTGGGAATGGCTAGAATGAAAATGTGCTAATGAATTGGAATTTCTTCCGCTTCATTAGCACATTTTTTTTGTTTCTAATTAATCACAATCGCACATTAATCCCCACATCCCCACATTCCCGCATTCATCACATTCTAGTATCCCCTGTTCTGAACCAGGTAACCGGTCAGGTTAGAGGCGCCATCGATTGCGGTTTGCGGGATCGGAAATACCCTTTTATTCCTGTCGTTGTTGTTCTTCTCTGTCCAGCTGTCTTCATATTTACCAAAGCGGATCAGGTCTGTCCTGCGCTGGAACTCCCAGTACAGTTCAAAGCCCCTTTCTCTCAGTAAGATATCAGTGGTGAGGTTTGTCAGTGGCGGCGCAACTTTGCCACTTCCTGTACGGGCCGCCCTGATAGCGTTTACATCAAGCAGAGCACCTGCGGCATCACCCTTACGAAGTTTGGCTTCTGCCCTCATCAGGTAAACATCTGCCAGGCGAATGATGGAGATATCGGCTTCGCCCGCATTTCTTCCGGTAGATGATCTGGTGCTGAATTCATATTTCAACACGCGGAATCCGGTGCTGTAATCGCTACCTGCGGTGGTAAAGTTGATGGTCTCGGTAAAGTCAACTGCGTAAGTAGGACGGCTTCTTGATGCGTTAAAGAGTTTAGTGACCCTGAAACGACCATCGGGACATCTGAGGAAAGCACCAGCTGCGAAGGCAATACCGTATTGCTGACCACGAAGTATACCACGATCATACCTGAAGTCTGCCGCAGTGTAACATGTGTCTGCTCCGGATGCGGGCACCCTCAGATTCCTTTGGTAGAATCGGGGATCTACATCCGCAGGATCTGCAGGAGCATAGGCGTTCACCCATGTTCTGTACCACTCGGGGGTGATACCAGGACCATCGGTACCATTAGCAGCAGGGAAGGCGGGGAGCGGACGCTGATCGCCTGACAGAGAGAAATAGGCCAGACGGTTGTGACCGTTCAGGTCCCAACGCTGATCAACCGCAAAAATCAGCTCCTTGTTGGAGTTGTTGTTGTTGCCGAAGATGGCGAAATAGTCGGGCGACAAGACATAGTTGTTGGAACTGACGACCCTGTTCGTGTAATCGATCACCTTGTCCATATCGTCTGGCCTGAAAGTAAATGTTACAGCATAAGGATCGCGCCATACAGCGGCGTTCAGGTATAACTTAGCCAACAGACCCCAGGCAGCGCCTTTTGTTAAACGACCGGGTCCGGTAGTAGTTTCAAGTCCTGCTTCAGCAGCGATCAGTTCAGCAGCGATATAATCGATGGCTTCCTGGCCCCTGAGGATGGTAGAGAAATCATCGGGCTTCTCTTTCTTGAACGCCAGTCCCCATCCATCCAGCAAGTGCATGTTATAGAACGCCCTCATCGCGCGGGCTTCAGCCAGGTAAACCTTGGCATTGGCATCCTTGTTGTCTGGCAGAGCGCTGATTGCGATCACTGCCCTGGACAATGCCTGGGTGATGAATCCCCAGGTTTCCCTGACGTTCACGTCGCTGCTGATGGTTTCGTGTTTATGCATGGACATATAGATCCCATTATCACCCCAGTCCGTACCACCACGATAAGGCAGGATGGCTTCATCAGTAGAAATTTCAGACAGGGCGAACAGGGTAGTATGCCTGTAAATATCCGGGAGACGCGCATATACCGGAGCGATCAGACCATCGGCAATCTGCTTATCGGTCTGTCCGGTTATAGATGATTCATCAAGAATGTTTTCATCCAGCTTGGTACAGGATGCACCTAGCACCAGAATCAGCATGATGATTTTAAATAGTCCTTGTTTCATTGTCATATGTTTTTATAATGAGATCTGTAAACCAAATATGAATGACCTTGCTTTGGGATAGGCGAGATAATCGATGCCGTACGACTGTACACCGTTGATCTGCCTGTCTATGTTAACCTCCGGATCGAACCCGTCATAGTCCGTAATCACGAAAAGATTCTGGCCGGTAAGTGATACCCTCAAGGAAGACACCCATTTACCGATACCCATTTTCTGTGTATTGAAGGTGTAACCAACGGCGAGGTTGTTCAGCCTGAGATAAGCACCGTTCTTCAGGTAGCGAGAACTGACCGGGGCTGAGTTATTGACAGACTCCTCAGGAAATTCGATCGCCTCTGCGGTGGTATTGATGCCTTTGAACAAGCGGAGTTTATAGAAAGAAGCATTGGCTGTATTGTCGTAGATCTGGTTTCCCGAAACGCCGTTGAAGTTAACGGCCATATCAAATCCTCTATAACCCAGGGTTCCTGAGAAGTTATACAGGGTTGTTGGTAATGCCGTTCCCATTGGTAACCGGTCTTTATCTGTCACAATGCCATCACCATCGGCATCCCTGAATGTGCTGATCCCATTGGCATCAAAGCCAGTGAATTCTTTCAGGAAGAACGTTCCAATAGGCTGGCCGTTGATATAACCGTTTACCGTTGCTGTGCTTAAGCCAGGGCCAGATGCACCACCTGAAGGGATAACCGTATAGGGAGAGTTCTCCACCACATTATCCAACAGGGAAAGGTTAGCACCTATACCATATGTCAGGCCTCGCTTGGTGGTATGACGATAAGAAAGATCGAACTCAACGCCACTGTTCTTGATGATCATATTCTCTACGTTGGTCCATACCGTACCTGCAGGTTGCACAGGATCTGCGGGAATGACCTCGAGGAGGATATTGCTTGACTTTTTGTTGAAGACGTCTATGCTACCATTCAGGTCACCATTCAGCAATCCGAAGTCAAGACCAACGTTCCATTGGTTTGATGTTTCCCACTGGATATCGGGATTTGCCAAACGGGAGAATGTTGTACCGCCCGGGTATGGTCCGGTTGGGGCAAGTGGATAGCTGGTAGATGCTGACACAGAAGAGGTGTACAGGGCCTGGGTGATCTTGGATGGGATCTCCTGGTTACCCGTAATACCCCAACCTGCCCGAAGTTTCAGGTTTGAGAAGAATGAACCATCCATGAACTTCTCTTCGGAGATCCTCCAACCTGCAGAGAATGAGGGGAAGTAGCCGTATTTGTTGTTGTCACCAAATTTGGAAGAACCGTCAGCGCGGAAGTTAACCGTCAAAAGGTATTTATTCTGGTAGCTGTAGTTCAACCTGCCGAAGAAAGACTGGAGTTCATTCTCAACCGCATAACCACCCGGGCGATTGTTGGCCAGGGTAAGATCCTGTCCGATGCCCGGATTGTAAATAGGCTCAACCGGAGTAATGGGGAACCGGTTGATGCTATAGTTCCTGCCCTGCAGGAAAATCTTCTGGTAGGAATATCCACCCAGTGCATTGAAGGTATGGTCACCCAGTTTGGCATTGTAGGTCAGGTAGTTTTCTATCAGCGTGTTCCTGTTGTATGTATTAAAAGTTTCCAGGCGACCCTCCTGCTGGGGGATGAGGCTGGCCAGTGACTGTACGTCTCGCGTACCATTTGAAATATCCACGCCGAAGTTCAGTTTATAGGTCAGGTTCTTCAGGATCTTTAGCGATGGTGAAATATTTCCGATCACCCTGTTGATCTTGATGATCTCCTTGTTCAGGTTAAAGGTCACCAGCGGATTGTTGATGTCCGGATACTTGATAGGAATACCAGCGGAATCAGCGGGATAAGTTGGGTTGTTGGACAAAGCATCACCTACAACAGCTTGTGTGGGTGGCCTGAGGTTATACGTATTTGATGCGTTCAGGTTAGCCTCCAACGTTAGTCTGCCGTCAAGCAACTTCTGCGTCACATTGAACCGGCCACTGTAGCGGTTCATGTCATTGTTCTTAATGATGCCTTCCTGCTTTTGCATGTTAAAAGCAGCGTAGTACGTGAGGTTGTTGGAGCCACCGCTGAACGATAAGTTATGATCCTGCGTGAAGGCCTGCCTGGTGATCACATCCTGCCAGTTTGTATTCGCTCCTTTATCGACCAGAACCCCGCCCAGTTTCGCGATCTGTGTCCGGTACTCATCCGCACTGAACACATCGATGGGATTGGCGATCCTGGATAAGCCAAGGTTTGCGCTATAGGTCATGGTGGACACACCCGCTTTACCGCGCTTGGTGGTGATCAGGATCACGCCGTTGGCACCGCGGGCACCATAGATGGCTGTGGCAGAGGCGTCTTTCAGGATGTCGACCGACTCAATGTCCTGGGGGTTGATAAAGTTCAGGGGATTGCCACCGCCGGTACCTGCATTGTCAAGAGGCAGACCGTCGATCACAAACAGGGGCGTACTTCCTGTGCGTACACCGCCTGGACCTCGAACCGTAATGTTGATGTTACCTCCGGGTTCGCCTGAGGCTGAGGTTACGTTTACACCAGCTACTTTACCCTGGATCAGTTGCTCGGGAGAGTTGATGATACCGCGGTTAAAGCTTTCTGCCTTGATGGTCTTTACAGCACCTGTTACATCTCTCCTGGATTGGGTGCCATAACCCATGACCACTACGTTAGCGAGATCGGTGGTGCTGGATTGGAGACCAATATTGATGGTGCTTCTTGAACCCACCACAATTTCCTGGGAAGTGAATCCTACAAAACTGACCACCAGCACAGCCTTGTCATCCGGAACCGAGATGCTGAAATTTCCGTTCGCGTCCGTGTTGACGGTGGTAGATGTTCCTTTTACTGATACTGATGCGCCAGATAAGGGGGCGCCGCCCTGTTGAGTGATCTGTCCTGTAACCACCCGCTCAAATCTCGGCGGTCGGTTTTCCGTTCCAGGTTCACCCGCGATGGCCGGGAGAACAGGAACAAACATTGCCAGGTATAGGAGGGACCTGGACACAAGCATGATTGTCCTTTTTCGCATTGGTTTTGGTTTTAAGAGTAGTAAAATTGAAAGAAATTAATCTTTCAGTTGGTTGATAAACAATTTAATAATTAATAAATGATATTTAAATAATATTTGAAGGAAGGGAACAGGTATTTAATTGACTAATATGAAGGCGATGACAAAATATTTTCTCTGGATGCTGGTGCTGGTGATACCATCAATGGCCTTTGCTCAACAAAAGGCCGCGGCGGGGATGCATTCGCACAATGACTATGAGCAGAAAGAGCCCTTCTTTGCTGCATACCGGGAAGGTTTTTCTTCCATTGAAGCCGATATCTACCTCGTGGACGGGGCGATTCTGGTGGGGCACGACCGCAAAGACCTGAGACCGGAGCGGACCCTGGAAGACCTCTACCTGAAACCGCTTACCCAGGCTATCTCGGATAATAAGGGCCGCCCTTATCCTTCCAGGGATAAATCCCTCCAACTGCTGATCGATATCAAGTCGTCCGCCGAACCCACCCTGGATGCGCTGGTCGCCCTGCTCAACAAATACCCGTCCATTCGAAAGAACAGAAGGGTAACGGTTACGATTAGTGGCAACCGGCCAAAAGAGGATCAGTATCACAATTATCCGAAGCATATCAAATTCGATGGTCGCCCGGGCGTAGACTATACACCGGCCGCCCTTGCCAGGGTAGCCCTGATCAGCGATTCTTACGGAAACTACCTCTTACCGGGCACGAGCAACACAGATCTTAAGAAAGCGGCAACGGCGGTGACTAATGCGCGCGCGCTCAAAAAACCCTTTCGCTTCTGGGGTACGCCCGATAATGCGGAGAGCTGGCAAAAATTTATCGATCTGGGCGTTGACTATATAAATACGGACCAGGTGACCGGCCTGGCATCGTTCATGCGGGATCCAAAAAACTATTTGCGGGAGCAGACACTTGGAAAGATACAGTTGCACGACTCCATATCTATGATGCCTTTTAACAGGCTGATCAGGAGTGCGGGCAGTGTGGTCCGCTTTGGTAATCCTGCCTTGGAGAATCATGCCCTTGATATCGCTGCCATCCCCGGTACCGCACTGGTGGCTGTAGAAGACAGGTACGGCATCTTCGTGATGGATCTGCAGGGAAAGCGGGTCGACAGTTTTCTGCTGGCTTCATCAGGTGCATTCAGGGGGATGGCCAGCACTTATTCGGGCATCAAATGTTTTTTATCGCAGGGTAAAACCTGGATCGCATGGTCTGTAGCCCGAGATACCATTTCCGCGCTGGCTTACGCCGAATGGAACGGTAAGATCGGTAAAGTGTCGGCCATCAATATGGCTAGAAAACTGCCAGCAAAAAATGCTATTCCGAACGAGCTCTATGTTGACGGCCAGGGGGAAAATCTGTACCTCGTGCTGAATGGGAACGATGAGGTGTTGAAGATGAGGTGGGAAGACAAGAAGATCCTTTGGCAGAAACCCAGCGGTGGTGTTGCCCCCTATGGGATAACGATGGCCAATAATAAACTGTATGTCACCAACTGGGGCGGACCCATGGCTACGGACAGTACAAAGGAAAGGGCAGGCGTTCCCTGGGGACTGGTGTACACCAACCCAGCTACCGGCGCAACAGCCAAAGGCACCGTTTCTGTGATCGACCCCCAAACGGGCGGGATTGTGAAAGAGATCAATGTTGGACTTCATCCCAATGTGGCGATCTCTTCGGCCGACGAAAAATTTGTTTATATCAGCAATGGGAACAGCGATGAAATATCAGTGATCAATACTAAAAGCGACGCTGTTTCAGAAACCATTCCTGTAGGTATGTTCCAGGCTTCTTTTTCAAAAGAAGGGAGCTCCCCGAATGGCCTTACACTCGCTGCCGATCAAACGATGTTATATGTATCCAACGGTATGGACAATGCTATTGCGGTAGTTAGCCTGGGCAGATCCTCTTCTGCTAACGGTAAAGGGCAATCGAAAATTGAAGGGTATATTCCCACCGAGGCTTATCCTGCGGGTACGGCCCTGGTGAACGGGACGCTGATAGTAGCCAACCTGGAGGGCGAAGGCGTCAATGTGGTGACCAGGGATAAAAATGCACGTGGGATCCATTATCAACTCGGATCAGTGAGCATCATTCCCATTCCTAATTCGATCGATTTAAAGAACTACACCGGTATGGTCTATGAAAACGCGCTCCACAACAGGATGGCAGGTTCTAAGGCGCCGCCCCGTAAAGATGTGGCTCCGGTGCCGGTTCCTGAGCGTATTGGAGAGCCTTCCGTATTTAAGCATGTGGTGTATATCATCAAGGAAAACAAAACCTACGACCAGGTATTTGGGGATATGAAAGAAGGACGGGGCGACAGCAGCTTGTGCGTGTTCGGTGAGCGCTATACACCCAATATCCATGCACTGGCGAGGCAATACGGATGGATGGATAATTACTATGCGTCAGGCAAGTCAAGCGCTGAAGGCCACCAGTGGTCAAATGCTGCCATTGTTTCGGACTATGTGGAAAAAAACGTTCGTACCTGGCTGAGGAGTTATCCGCATCGACAGACGGATGCGATGGTGTACAATAAATCCGGCTATATCTGGAACCAGGCACTGGATCATGGTAAAACGGTCAGGATCTATGGTGAAGCCTGCACCACCATTTATGATAACAAGCTGAAGTGGATCGACCTGTACAGAAAATGGCAGGCAGGTGAAAAGCCAAATTGGAAGAATACGAGCACGATCGGAAGGTTGCTTCCCATCATCGCTCCGGAGTTTCCGGATAACGACAATATGGTGTTCAATGACCAGTATCGCGCAGATGCTTTTATCAAAGAATGGGATATGTATACGAAGGGTGATAGTCTCCCCAACCTGATGATCGTCTCTTTGCCGAATGATCATAGCGCAGGTACTTCGCCATCTTTCCCAACACCCTATTCGATGGTGGCTGATAATGATCTCGCGTTGGGAAGGATCATTGAGCATATCAGCAACAGCAAATACTTTGATTCCACGGTGATCCTGGTCACCCAGGACGATTCCCAGGGTGGATGGGACCATATCTCGGGATACCGCACTGTTGGACTGGTGGTTAGCGCATACAGCACCGGCAAACTGGTCACCACCAATTACAACCAGACTTCGATGGTCAGGACCATCGAGCAGATCCTCGGCATACCACCGATGAATGTACTTGATGCCACGGCCACACCGATGTTTGACTGTTTTTCAGCGACCAAAAACATGGGCACATTTAAGAAACTGGAGAGTAATATTCCACTTGATGAAATGAATAAACCCATGTCTGCGCTGCGGGGCCGCGAGAAAAAATATGCCCTTAAATCATTGAATGAAGTGTACAATGAAGTAGATGGTGGGGAAGACGATGAGATGAACGAGATCATCTGGTTTTATACCAAAGGCAGGAAGAAATACCCCTGGTAGCCATATTCATCACATCCGCCGCAAGGCGTTCCCGCTCCTTTCTCCCGTGTGTTTACCATTATCCACCACCACCTTTCCATTGACGATCACATAGGGTATCCCTATTGAAAATTGATGGGGTTGTTCAAACGTGGCCATATCCTTCACCGTATGCTCATCCATGATCAGGATATCGGCGGCCATACCTTCGCGAAGCTGGCCCCTGTCTTTCAGTCCAAATTTCTGGGCCGGCAATGAGGTCATCCTCCTGACCGCTTCTTCCAACGAAACGAGCTTCATCTCCCGGACATACCTGGCTAAAAATCGGGCATTCGTTCCGTAACCGCGGGGGTGCGGCATGCCGCGCCCACTGATCACACCCCCATCTGCAGCAGGCATATTGAAGGGATACCTGACAAAATACTGGACGTCGGTTTCGTTCATGCTGTGAAATACCATTTGCGCATTTCCTTTCTCGAGCATCTGGAGAATGGTTTCTGCTTCATTGACCAGGGTTGCTTTTCTGCCCTTTAATTTGTTGATCTGGGAAATATTCAGTCCATTGAGTGTGGTATCGCTGGCATAGTTTGCCACCACGGCGTAAGAGAAGCTTTTGACTTTACCATTTTGCTTGCTGGCCTTCATTTCCTTCTTGATCGTCTCACGTGTTTTCTTGTCTTTGATCCTTTCGCGAAGGGAATCCAGGCCGCCTTCCAATGCCCAATCGGGGATCTGGGTGGCCAGGTTGGTAGAGGATGCGGTATAAGGATATTGATCGATGGTGACATCATATCCTTCCAGTCGTGCTTTCTTCACCATGTCCAGTGTAACGGGCGATTTATTCCAACTGGCGTTGCCGGCTACCTTGAAATGCGAGATCTGTACGGGAATATTGGCTTGTTTACCGATGGTGAGGGCTTCGTCGATGGCTTCAGTAACCTTGAGGCCTTCGTTGCGCATATGGGTGGCATAAACACCGCCGTAGTTGGCCGCTACTTTCGCCAGATTCACAATTTCTTCTGTATTTGCATACATGCCTGGGAGATAGATGAGTCCTGTGGATAATCCAACAGCCCCATCCTGCATAGCCTTTGCCATCAATGCTTCCATTTGCTTCATTTCCTCGGCTGTAGCCTGTCGGTTTCCCTGCCCCATGACTTCCCGGCGTATGGTGTTATGTCCTGCTAAAGTGGCCACGTTGATCGAGGTCCTCATGCTGTCGATCCTTCCAAGGAACGCACTGATATCCTCTGCAGCGCCGCCACAATTGCCTGTTACTACGGAGGTGACGCCATCAAAGATGTAATTGTCCGCCGTGGGTCTTTCAAAAACCCCGCCTTCAATATGTCCGTGCACATCAATGAAACCCGGGCAAACGATCAGTCCTTTCGCGTCGATCACCCGCGAAGCGTTTGTTGATGGCAGCCTTGTTTTCGATATGCGTGTGATCTTTCCTCCGCCCACTTCTATAGACCCCCAATACCAGCTGTTACCGGTACCATCGAGGATACGTGCGTTGGAAATCACGAGGTCGGTTTGTGAAAAACCTGTAACAGTGAGCACTGAAAAGACCAGTAAAGTGATGAAGAGCTTCATGTGTTCAAGGTAGGAAAAATCACTTTAGATTTGTCAGAACGGCGACAAAACAGGCGCATAATGCACCATGAAACATTTTCGCTTAATCTTGCAGGATGAACAGGGAGGCTACAGTTGGGGATTTCGATTTTATCTACGGGTTATACATGCACCCTGATATTAATCCCTGGCTTCTGT
The DNA here is from genome assembly GCA_040404045.1 of Chitinophagaceae bacterium. Lineage (GTDB taxonomy): Bacteria > Bacteroidota > Bacteroidia > Chitinophagales > Chitinophagaceae > Pollutibacter. The sequence continues at coordinate 2,893 of JBBAJN010000078.1, read as the reverse complement.
ATGAACAGTTGGGTAAGGAAGAATTCCGGCCCATATTTAATGAGCTGGCGAGCCGTGCTCAACTGTTTGTATTTCAGTATGAAGGCATGGATGCCGGCATGTTTAAGCTGGTTCCGATGAAACACAGGAACAGCCACATCATTTACCTGGGCGGCGTTGCTCTTGATCCCGCATTCCGTGGAAAGGGCCTGGGTGAGCGCATGTTGGAGGAAGTCTTTGCAAAAGTCAGGGACATGGGTTATAAAAGGATCGAACTTACGGTGGCCACATTTAACGAAGCTGCCATTGCCTTGTATACAAAAATGGGTTTTGTGAATGAGGGCCGGCTTAGGGATTATACGTATTTGAAATCGGAGGATCGTTACATTGACGAATATGTGATGGGCCTTGTCTTTTAAACAGGTGATATGAAAGATATAACGATGAAATACTCGAACGGTGAAGTAACCGTCATCTGGCGGCCCGCATTGTGCCAGCACACAGGTATATGTGTACGCGGACTTCCTGGTGTATTTGACAATAAACGTAAACCCTGGATAGATGCGAAGCAGGCTACCACGGCCGAGATCGTTGAGCAGGTAAGTAAATGTCCCTCCGGTGCGCTTAGCTATCTGATGAACCACGAAGGGGCATAGTTCTATTCGCCACATTCCCACATGCATTCCCCGCATTCGCTACATTCCCATATTCTTCACATGGGAGGGAACTGATGAAAGTCATCAAAACTGGTGACCAAACCGCCCCATCCGGTAATCCCCTTCTTCCTACCTCTGTATTTCAATTACACTAATCATGGCAATATCTTCTAAAGCCCCGAAGTATGTATACTTTTTCGGGGGCGGCAAGGCCGACGGCAATGAATCGATGAAGAATCTTTTAGGCGGTAAAGGCGCCAACCTGGCAGAAATGGCCGGGCATCCCAACCTCAAACTGCCCGTCCCGCCTGGTTTTACAGTAACTACTGAAGTATGTACTTATTATTACGACAATAAGCGCAAGTACCCGAAACAACTGAAAGAACAGCTTGAAAAAGCCCTTTCCCAGATCGAAAAGATCATGGGCAAGAAGTTCGGTGACAAGAAGGATCCGCTATTGTTGTCTGTTCGATCTGGCGCAAGGAAATCAATGCCGGGCATGATGGAAACCGTGCTGAACATTGGCCTCAACGAGACCACCATTAAAGGGCTTATCCAGCATTCCGGAGATGAGCGTTTTGCCTACGACGCTTACCGAAGACTGATCATGATGTATGCCGACGTGGTCATGGAAAAGGCTGCAGGCATTGAGCCTAAAGCAAAAGGTATTCGCAAGGTGCTCGATGAAAAACTCGAAGCCATCAAGCACAAACGCGGTTATACCACTGACACGGAGCTTACAGTGGATGAGTTAAAAGCTTTGGTAAAAGATTATAAAGCAACTGTACTTAAGAATCTGGGCAAGGCATTTCCTGACGATCCCATGGAGCAATTATGGGGAGGCATCAGTGCCGTATTCTCCAGCTGGAACGGGAAGCGCGCTGTTGAATACAGGCGCATCGAAAAAATCCCTGACGAATGGGGTACCGCAGTGAACGTGCAGGCCATGGTGTTTGGAAACATGGGCGAAGGCAGTGCTACCGGCGTTGCCTTTACGCGTAATCCGGGTAATGGCGAGAACAAATTCTATGGTGAGTATCTGATCAATGCGCAGGGCGAAGACGTAGTTGCCGGTATCCGCACGCCGGCCCCGGTAAACGAGTTTTCAAAGAATTCTCACAGCAAGCATCTTCCCAGCCTGGAGAAAGTGATGCCCGCACTGTATAAGGAGCTCGATGGCTATCAGAAAAGGCTGGAGAAGCATTATAAAGACATGCAGGATATTGAGTTCACCATTGAAAAGGGGACACTTTATATGTTGCAATGCCGTGTTGGTAAGCGCAACGGTGTTGCCGCCGTTCGCATGGCCGTGGATATGTACAAGGAGAAGCTGATAGACATGGATACAGCAGTATCCCGTGTTGCGCCGAACCAGCTTGTTGAGCTTCTGCTGCCCATGCTGGATCCCAAAGTGGAACAGGTTACCAAACCCATTGCCAAAGGCTTGCCTGCAGGTCCGGGTGGTGCCAGGGGACGGGTAGTGTTCAGTTCTGCTGAGGCTGTTGAATGGGCAAGAAAAGGAGAAAAAGTCATTCTGGTCAGGGAGGAAACCTCTCCCGAAGACGTAGATGGTATGCACAAATCGCAGGCGATTCTCACTACTAAGGGTGGAATGACATCCCATGCGGCCCTGGTAGCCAGGGGCTGGGGTAAATGTTGTATTGTGGGTTGTACAGATATTGAGATACATGCGGAAACAAAAACATTTAAGGCGAAAACTGGCGAATTGATACATGAAGGGGACTGGGTAAGCCTGAATGGTACAAAGGGATTGGTATATGAAGGAAGTATGGCCCTGGTGGACATTGACCTGAACAAGAATCAGAGTTATAAGGAACTGATGAAACTGGTTGATCAAACCAAGACCATGGGCGTCAGGACCAACGCAGATACAGCGAAGGATGCCGCCCAGGCCATGGCTTTTGGTGCGGAGGGTATCGGATTATTCAGGACTGAGCATATGTTCTACGGTGAGGGATCCGACAAACCATTATTCCTTCTTCGTAAAATGATCATGAGTAAAACCGAACCGGAACGAAGGAAAGCGCTCAATGAACTGTTCACATTCGTGAAAAAAGATATTAAGGACACCATGAAGGTGATGAAGGGCCATCCGGTTACGATTCGCCTGTTGGATCCTCCGTTGCACGAATTTGTTCCCCATGATTCAGAGAAGCTCCATGAACTCAGTCGTGAACTCGGCATCAGCATGAGCGTGCTGAGAAGAAGGGTGCTTGCCTTGCACGAGAACAATCCCA
>JBBAJN010000077.1:0-13879 GCA_040404045.1 Chitinophagaceae bacterium | reverse complement strand
CGGCAAGGACGTTGAAACCCTGGACGTGATCTATGTAGTGAATGAACAGGGACTGCTGCTTGACGACGTCAGGATCCGCGACTTCCTGTTATCCCCGCCGGAATTGAAAGTGCGTGAATTGGTTGACGGCCGTTTCATTACCCTGAATGTGAACGACGATCAGGAACTGGCCAACCAGGTGTTCAAGATGAATAACCGCGTGGCCCTGCCCGTAGTGAATGATGATAATATCCTGATGGGTATTGTGACCATCGACGACATTCTCTGGGTAGCCAACGAGGAGTTCAGCGAAGACATGCAGAAAATGGGTGGTACCGAGGCGCTCGACGAGCCCTACCTGGAAATGCCCATACTCAAACTATTCAAGAAAAGGGTAGTATGGCTGATCGTTCTCCTGATCGGCGAGATGCTAACGGCAACGGCTATGGGCTATTATGAACACGAGATCGAAAAAGCCGTTGTGCTGGCCCTGTTTGTACCGCTGATCATTTCCAGTGGCGGAAACAGCGGCGCACAGGCATCTACCCTGATCATCCAGGCCATGGCCGTGGGTGAGTTAAGTCTGGAAGACTGGTGGCGGGTGATGAGACGGGAGATCATTTCCGGCCTGCTGCTCGGATCCGTACTTGGCCTGATCGGGTTTTCACGAATTATCATCTGGAACAGCATTTTCCCCAATTTATATGGTGAACACTATCCCTATATAGGCGCAGTAGTCGGCATCTCACTGTTAGGCGTAGTGCTACTGGGAACACTTACCGGTTCCATGCTCCCCATCCTGCTGAAAAAACTCGGGGCCGACCCCGCAGTTTCGTCTGCGCCCTTCGTTGCCACGTTGGTTGACGTCACAGGCCTGGTGATATATTTTTCCTGCGCATATCTTATTCTCAAAGGCATTTTGTTATAAGCTGACGGACAGATTGCTAAATCGAATTGCTGCCTGCTTTGAATAGGAAGGTCATCATTCGGTCCATAAACCTGCATAAATTTTATATCTTACCAGCCATAAAACACCAACTTCATGTGCGGAATAGTCGCTTATATTGGCCATCGCGAAGCCTACCCGGTCATTTTAAAAGGCCTGCAAAGACTTGAATACAGAGGATACGATAGTGCGGGCGTTGCCCTTCTCGACGGCAATGGACTCAGGGTCTATAAAAAGAAAGGACGGGTTAGTGAAATGGAAGAGTCCCTCGTGGGAAAGGCCCTTCCTGCTCATATTGGAATCGGTCACACCCGATGGGCTACGCATGGCGAACCCAGTGACCGGAATGCGCACCCGCATTTATCTAACTCCGGCAAGCTCGCCATGATCCATAATGGCATCATAGAAAACTACGGACAGCTCAAAAAAGAACTTGTAAGCAAGGGGTATCATTTTAATAGTGACACTGACACTGAAGTGTTGCTGAATTTCATTGAGGACATATGGATCAATAATCATTGCCCACTGGAAGAGGCTGTCAGGATCGCTTTAAAAAGAGTGGTTGGCGCTTATGTGATCGTGTTGATCGAAGAAGAGCATCCGGATACGCTGATCGCTGCAAGGAAAGGCAGTCCGCTGGTTATTGGAATCGGAAAAGATGAACATTTTCTCGCTTCCGACGCCTCGCCCATCATCGAATACACCAAAGAAGTAGTGTATGTGAACGATTATGAACTTGCCATTCTTAAGCCGGACGAACTGATCCTTAAAAACCTGGGCAATGAAAAGATCACACCCTATATACAAAAACTCGATATTGAACTGGCAGCAATAGAAAAAGGAGGGTACGATCACTTCATGATCAAAGAAATCTTCGAGCAACCGATGACCATCTATGACTGTCTTCGGGGTCGTCTGGACACAGAAAAAGCAAGCATTGTCATGAGCGGTGTCCAAACCCATTTGTCACAGCTTGTACATGCAAACAGGATCATCATGGTAGCTTGCGGAACCAGCTGGCATGCTGGCCTGGTGGCCGAATACATCTTTGAAGAAATTTGCAGGATACCCGTTGAAGTGGAATATGCATCAGAATTCAGGTACCGCAATCCTGTGATTCATAAAGGCGATATCATTATGGCCATTTCACAAAGCGGGGAAACAGCAGATACCCTGGTAGCCATAGAAAAAGCAAAAGATCATGGGGCATTTATATTCGGCATCCTCAACGTTGTTGGATCATCCATAGCCCGTGCCTCCCACTCGGGTGCCTATACCCATGCAGGCCCTGAAATAGGCGTGGCGAGTACAAAAGCATTCACCGCCCAACTGACTGTGCTGACCATGGTAGCGTTAAAGATTGCCTTGGAAAAAGGAACAATTGACCGCGACAGATATATCCACCTGCTGAACGAACTGCATGAAGTGCCTGAAAAAGCGGAACTGGTGTTAAAACTTAATGATCAGATAAAAGATATTGCTTCAAGATATGCTAATGCCCGCGATGTTCTTTACCTCGGCAGGGGCTATAATTTCCCTGTTGCGCTGGAAGGCGCGCTCAAATTAAAAGAGATCTCATACATACATGCGGAGGGTTACCCCGCAGCAGAAATGAAACATGGTCCAATTGCCCTGGTAGATGAGAACCTCCCCGTGATCTTTGTTGCCACTAAAGACTCCTATCACGAGAAAATTGTCAGTAATATCCAGGAGATCAAAGCAAGGAAAGGGAAAGTGATCGCCATCGTAACAGAAGGGGACGAAATGATCAGTTCACTTGCCGATGAAACCATTCAGGTACCTGCTTGTGATGAATTGATAGCACCCATTGTCAATGTCATCCCGTTGCAATTATTGGCTTACCACATCGGCGTGCATAAGGGCCTCGATGTTGACAAACCCAGGAACCTGGCAAAAAGTGTAACTGTAGAATAAAGCGCCTTATGAATAACATCATCAAACGTTCGGTCAACGAAGTTGGCTACGGATTTGTAAATCCTGAATTTCTCCCTAAAGGAAAAGACGAATACCATCTCCGCAACCTGCAGAATAATAGTGGCATCAGCTATCGACATCTGACTGCATTTGAAATTGAAATGCTGGTCAGGAACAACAACACGTCGGATGACTGGAACAAACTACTCGTGTCAGATGCCTTCAACCCCGGCCTCGTTCAAAATTGCAGTTTCTTCGGCCTGGTCCGTATCGGGAAACTGGAGGCTTATTTTCTTGAATTCAGAAACCTGCGCCTGCCAGTAGGATTATATAACAGCACCATCATCAGCTGCGATATTGGAGACAACGTGGTCATCGACAATGTCAACTTCTTAGCTCATTACATTATAGGTAATGACGTCATCATCGCTAATGTCAATGAACTCGCCACCACCAATGTCGCCAAATTTGGAAACGGAATCGTGAAAGAGGGTGAGCCGGAGAATATCCGGATATGGCTGGAAGTCTGCAACGAGAACGCAGGCAGGGCCATCATTCCATTCAACGGTATGCTTCCCGGCGATGCATATATGTGGGCAAAGTTCCGGGGCGACGAAAGACTGCTGGAGAAATTCACGCAGTTCACGGAAAAAAAATTCGATAAACAACGGGGTTACTATGGAAAGATCGGGGACCGGACCGTGATCAAGAATTGCAGGATGATCAAGGATGTGTGGATGGGGAGCGACGTATATCTGAAGGGCGCAAATAAGCTCAAGAACCTGACCATAAACAGTTCTCCCGAAGCCCCCACCCAGATCGGTGAGGGTTGCGAGCTGGTGAATGGAGTGATCGGCGTTGGCTGCAAAGTATTCTATGGCGTGAAAGCAGTCAGGTTTATCATGGCTTCGCATTCACAGCTGAAATACGGAGCCCGTCTGATCAACTCTTATCTTGGAAACAACTCCACCATCTCCTGCTGTGAAGTACTCAATTCACTCATCTTCCCATTTCACGAACAGCATCATAATAACTCGTTCCTCTGTGCATCACTGGTGGAGGGCCAGTCAAACATGGCAGCAGGCGCTACCGTGGGTTCCAACCACAATTCAAGAAGCGCCGACGGAGAGATCCTCGCCGGCCGCGGATTCTGGCCGGGCCTTTGCGTGAGCCTCAAACATAATTCCAGATTTGCCACCTTCACCATGATCAGTAAAGGCGACTATCCTGCTGAGCTGGATATAAAGATCCCGTTTTCACTGATAAGCAATGATGTTCACAACAACAGATTGTTGGTGCTCCCCGCCTACTGGTTCATGTATAACCTCTATGCATTAAGTAGGAACGAATGGAAATATGGAGCCCGGGACCTTCGAAAGGAAAAAATCCAGCGGATAGAAACCGCCTATCTCGCACCCGACAGCGTGAACGAAATGATGGATGCCCTTGATATCATGCGAATCTGCGTGGGTAGGGCCTGGCACCTGGCTAATGGACAAGGTGACAAAACAGAACGCGATCACCATCGACAAGGTTTGGAATTACTGGATGCTGATAACACCGCCATTGATGACCTGGAAATAGTGGTATCAGGTTTTGAGAACAGTGAACGAAAAGTAGTGCTGCTAAAACCTCGTCCGGCTTACCGTGCATTTAGGGACATGATCAAATATTATGGCGCCATACACCTGCTGCGCTATCTCCGGCTTTCCAAAGATCCAATTAAGGCGCTGCAGACCGTTCCCGTCATTGGCCGAACCAAATGGGTCAATATCGGAGGTCAGCTGATTCCGGAAGCGGAGTTTGAAACCTTCAGGAAAAGCATCCTGGCAGGCAGGATCAGGAACTGGGATGGAGTACACGATTTTTATCGAAGCCAATCTGTGGGGTACGACATGCAGGTACTGGCCCATGCCATTGCTTCCTTTATGGAACTGGACGGACGCAAAGAACGCAAACTGCATAAAGACACTGCCATCCTCCTGCTAAGAGACGCGGTAGATATAGCAGGATGGATCACCGAGGAGATCTACGCATCCAGGCTTAAGGATTACGAAAACCCCTTCCGCCAGATGGTGTATGAGAACCAGGAAGAGATGGAAAAGGTGATCGGGAAACTGGACAACAATCCGTTCATCGCTGCGAAAAAAAAGGAAGCGATTGCATTTGCACAAGCGGCAAAAAAACTCATACGCAGACTGGGTGAGCCCCTATCCGGAGCTAATCCTTCCGGGAAAAAGAAGAAGGTTTAGTGGCAAAAAAAATCCCCCCCGGATACCGGGAGGGACAATATGCTGAGCTAAGATAATTACTTCTTCACTTCTTCTTTCACAGCTTCAACAGCATCAGCAGCTTTAGCTTTAGCAGAATCAACTACTGCAGAAGCAGCAGAATCAACTGTAGCAGCTACATTTGAAACAGTTGTGTCAACAGCAGCTTCAACGGTTGTAGCGGCACTGTCAACGGCAGCAGCAGCAGATTCAGTTGCGCTGTTGCAAGCTGCGAACATGGCAGCGATAGCGAAAATAGCAAGTACTTTTTTCATTTAATTTTTTTTGAATTGTGGAGCAAAGGTATACGGTTTCCGGAATATTCTCAAAGAATTACCCCGAAAAATTATTTTTTTCTGAAAAATATCCTTACAGGCACCCCGCTGAAGTTGAAATTCTCGCGAAGCTTGTTTTCCAGGTAGTTACGATACGGAGTTTTAATGTCCTCCGGGAAATTGCAGAAAAAAGCAAAACTCGGCACCACGGTAGGAAGCTGGGTGACATACTTGATCCGGATGGGAGTGCCCCTTACCACGGGCGGATGGTAAGATTCGATGGCCTTGAGCATGACCTCGTTTAACCTGGACGTAGGGATCTTGCTTCTCCGGCTCTCAAACACCTGGAGCGCCACTTCAACCGCTTTAAAGATGCGGGTCTTCTCCTTTGCCGAAACAAACAGGATGGGAATATCATTAAATGGCGCCAGCCTTTTCTTCAGTTCCTTTTCGTAATCCTTCGCTGTATTGGTCTCTTTTTCATGGAGATCCCATTTATTCACCAGCAGCACGATGCCCTTCCCCTTTTTTTCAGCCAGGCTGAATATATTCAGATCCTGCTGCGTAATGCCTTTCTCCGCATCGATCATCAACAGGCATACATCGGATTCGTCCAATGCCTTAATGGCCCTGATCACCGAATAGAATTCCAGGTCTTCGTTCACCTTGCTTTTTCTACGGATACCCGCCGTATCGATCAGAATGAACTCTTTCTGGAACATATTATAGTGGGTATGGATCGTATCCCTTGTGGTACCGGCAATATCACTGACGATGGTACGCTCAGATCCCACCAGGGCATTGAGCAGGGACGATTTTCCCACATTCGGCTGACCCACGATGGAGATCTTGGGCAGGCCTTCCTGGTTCTCATTATCCTCATGTTCCTCTTTGATGTGCAATGCAAGTTCGTCCAGCAATTCGCCGGTTCCGCTACCCGACATCGATGAAAGGAAAAAAACTTTATCAAAACCCAGCTGGTAGAACTCCTGTGCTTCCAGGAACCGGCCATGATTGTCCACTTTATTAACCGCGAGCAGCACGGGCTTGTCCGTTTTCCTTAACACCCTGGCCATAGTTTGGTCCAGATCAGTAATGCCAGTGGCGGCATCCACCATGAATATGATGGCATGGGCCTCTTCCACGGCGATCATCACCTGCTTGCGGATCTCACGCTCAAAAACATCGTCGCTATTGGGTACGAAGCCCCCGGTATCGATCACATTGAACGATTTCCCGATCCATTCAGCAACACCATACTGCCTGTCACGCGTTACGCCGGGTGTATCTTCCACGATGGCTTTCCTTTGCTCAAGGAGCCTGTTGAACAATGTGCTTTTGCCCACATTCGGCCTGCCTACTATTGCTACTGTAAAACCCATATCTTTTATCTTGACTTATTGCTTTAGTACCCGTATTCCTTCAGAAAGGTATCGTTCTCCCGCCACTTGGGTCTGACTTTCACAAACAATTCCAGGAACACCTTACGGCCCAGGAACTCTTCCAGTGATACACGCGACAGGGTACCCAGCTTCTTGATCATGTTTCCCTTCTCTCCCAGGATGATCCCTTTTTGGGATTCCCGGTTGACCACCACGTCAGCTATGATCTTGGTCAGGGAATTCTTTTCCTGGAACTCTCTCACCACCACCGTTGTATGGTATGGAAGCTCCTGCTCAAACAACTCGTATATTCTCTCACGGATCAATTCACCTGCAAAAAATCGCTGGGGAAGATCCGTCATATCTTCTGTGTCGTAGAACGGTTCGCCCTCCGGCAATTTCTCGAGGATGGATTTCAGAAGGTCTCCGGTATGCCTGTTTTTCAATGCGGAAATAGCAATGATTTCTTTTCCATATGGACGGGTACTGAAAAACGCTTTCACCTGCTCTACCCTTTCCGCATTTGCCTTGTCGATCTTATTCAATACCAGGATCACGTTACGCTTCAGGTGCAACTCGGTAAACACCTTGTCCATTTTTTCCGGATCATCATAGACGTCTGCCAGAAGGATGGCCACATCAGCATCTTCCAGGCTGCTCTTCACCGCCTTCATCATTTTCTCATGCAGTTTATACTCTGGATCTATAATCCCCGGTGTGTCTGACAGGATGATCTGATAACCTTCGCCATTGATGAATGATTTGATCCTGTGGCGGGTGGTCTGGACCTTGGGGGAGATGATGGCCAGCTTTTCTCCGGTAAGCGCATTCAACAACGTACTTTTTCCTGCGTTAGGCCTTCCGAAAATATTTACAAAGCCTGATTTGAACATGAACTGGAGTTTGCTAAAATTAAAAATCCCGCTTGCGCGGGACGTTTGTTGCGAAGGGGAGGATCGAACTCCCGACCTTCGGGTTATGAGCCCGACGAGCTACCGCTGCTCTACTTCGCGATTTGGAGTGCAAATATAGTAGAATTTCCCGGTCCAACGAAATTATTTCTCCAGCCTATTAATCTTCTATCATTTTAATGCTGCTCGAACCGCTTGTTCTTGCCTCTTTAACAGCCCCCCCACCCTTATACCTGATATCACTTGCACCGGTAGCGTGTACATATAATTCCTTTGACACCGTCACAGAGACATCACTGGCACCTGAAACGTCTACATTGCAGATCTCAGCATTAAGGTCAAATGCTTTCATGTCGCTCGCCCCCGAAAGATGCACTTTCACCATGCTTGCCCGGCCGCTAATCTTTGAATCAGAACTGCCGCTCTGGTGGAGATCCAGTCGGTTCACATCGAGTGCACCGCTGAAATCGCTGGATCCGGTGATGTGGAGGTTTAATCTGTCTGACTTGATCACGCCGTTCACGAAAATATCAGAGGAGCCGTTCGCAGAAAGATCAGTCAGCTCACGAAAGGAAACATAGGCCTTGAGTCTCATGTCTGACTTCATGGACAACCCTTTGCTGTCAAATGAGATCTCCAGTTTATTGCCATTGACCCGGGTCACGATCCTGTCCCTCAAAGCCTCGTCCCTGGCACTAACCACCACTACCTGGTGATCATCGGGTGATAAATAAAGGTCTATGCTGCCGGACACTGAAATTTCCGAGAAACTACCCACGTTCCGCTGTTGGGCATACTTATCATTAACGATCACTTTCTCCTGGGCTTTGGCCCATACAGGCAGCATCATTAACACCAGCATCAGATATTTCATCACTTTCATGGCCGTTGATATTTACTTTGACTAAATCTTCCGGATCCTTCCGGAACCGGAGGTATTTGAATTAACCAGGTTGCCATCACCACGATACCTGATATTCCCGGACCCGCTGATGTTGGCAGAAAGCTCACGGTTAACCGTCAGCTCCGCATTTCCTGAACCACTGATCCGCACATTACAAACTTCTGTCCTCAGTTCCGGCGAATTAATATTCCCCGATCCTGAACACGCAAATTCAGCATTTACCGCGGAACCTGACAATTTAATATTAGACGAACCGCTTAGCCTGACCACCAGGTCCTCGCTGTCAATATCTCCCGAAATACTACCGGAGCCCGACAGCTGCAGCTTTAATGCCGGACTCTTAAGCCGACCTTCCACCCGGATATTGCCTGAACCAGACAAAGAGACATAGTCAATATTTTCTGCAGACACATAGGCCTTGTATTTCCTGCCCATTGTATTCCACTGGTCAGACCACCAGCCTTTTTTGTCCTTGAATCGGATATGCAGTATGCCATCTTTCACCTCGGTAATCATATCGGCCAGGTCTTCCGGGTCAGCTGCGCTAACGGCTACATTCCGGGGACCTTGCGAGATATAGAGATCAATAGCCCCGGAGGATGAAACCCCATGAAAATTTCCAACCTTTCGTTCCTGTGCATTGCCGTCTGCAATAACTTTCTCCTGGGCCATTGCGGATAATGCGATTAATACAAGCCCTGCCGTAAACATCCATTTACTCATAAGTCTGGTTTTATAGTTATACGTTATTTATATCCTCTATGTTACAGGTTTCATGGTTTTTTTCTAATTTCGTTTTTCGTTCCCGGGGTGCCGAGGCATTTTGCCAAAGCTGAGATCATACCCGTAGAACCTGATCAGGATAATGCCTGCGCAGGGAAGGTCAGAGTCTCACATATTTACTCTCCTTTCCTGTTTTTGTAAACCTGGCGCCCGTGAGATGGGGGCCTAAACAAAAACAGATGAAAAAATTAATGTTGTCGGCCTGTCTGATGACGGCCATGTTCAGCGCTTATGCGCAGTTCTCCTTAAGAGGGCGTGTGGTTGAAAAAAACCTCTCAACCCCAGTCGCCAACGCGAGTGTCAGTAGCAGTTCAGGATCACGTACAATGACCGATGAGTATGGTTCGTTCGTATTGAAAACGTCCAGCCTTGAGCCCGTACAGGTAGAGATCAGTTCCGTTGGATTTGCAGCCTGGAAGGGAACCCTTCAGGCCGACTCGAGCCGCACCATCCTCCTGGAGCGAAATAGCGCCCTCATGCAACCCGTTGAAATAAGGGCAGTAAGGGCCTCCGAACAGGCCCCTTTTACAAAAACCACCCTATCGGCCACTGCCCTTGAGAAAATGAACCTGGGACAGGACATTCCCTTCCTCCTGAACCAGACCCCTTCCACCGTTATACATTCAGATGCCGGTAACGGTGTTGGCTATACCGGCATCCGGATCCGCGGCTCGGACCCCACCAGGATCAATATGACCATCAACGGCATTCCATACAATGACGCCGAATCCCAGGGTATCTTTTTCGTAAACCTCCCTGACCTTGCCTCTTCCCTGAACAGCCTGCAGATCCAGCGCGGGGTGGGCACCAGCAGCAACGGAGCCGGAGCTTTCGGGGCCACTATGAACCTGCTCACCAACGAGACCAACGAAAAAGCCTATGCCGAGCTAAACAACAGTGCCGGCTCGTTCAATACGTTTAAAAACACCTTGCGGGCTGGAACGGGCCTGCTGAACAACCATTTCACCGTTGATGCGCGACTCTCCCGCATCACCAGTGATGGGTTTGTTGACCGGGCATCCTCCGACATGCAGTCGTTTTTCGTTTCGGGCGCATACCTGTCAGGGACTTCATCCCTCAGGCTGAATGTTTTCTCCGGAAAAGAGAAAACCTACCAAAGCTGGTATGGCATTCCGGAGTCCAAACTGGAGAACGACAGGACTTATAATTCTGCAGGTACCGAAAGACCCGGTGATCCCTACGCCAATGAAACGGACAACTACACCCAAACCCATTACCAGCTTTTTTACAACAAATCGTTGTCAAACGCCTGGAACCTGAACCTGGCCATGTTCTATACCCGGGGCAAGGGGTATTATGAGCAGTACAAAGCCGGAGAATCCTTCGGAGACTATGGCATGGATGACTTTGTCACAGGCAGCGACACCCTTCGGGAAACAGACCTTATCCGGCAACTGTGGCTCGACAATCATTTTTATGGCAATACCTTTTCCCTGCAGTATAAAAAAGCAAAAACCGACCTCATCATCGGTGGTGGTTGGAGCCGTTACGATGGGAAACATTATGGCATCGTCACCTGGGCCAATGCCGGCTTCCCTGACAACCACCGCTGGTACGACCTGGATGCGGACAAGTCAGACATGAACCTGTATGCAAAATGGCAGCAGCAACTGACCGAGGGACTTTCGTTGTTCACGGACCTGCAAGTCAGGAATGTCCAATACAATATCTATGGCTTCAGGAACAACCCGGGCCTCGATATAAAAAATGACTGGCTTTTCTTCAATCCAAAACTGGGTTTAAGCTATACTAAAAATAACTGGACAGCCTACCTGTCTTACGCCATCGCCAATAAGGAACCCAACAGGGATGATTTTGAAGCTGGGGCTGCCCAACAACCGGTACATGAAACGCTGAATGACCTGGAACTGGGCCTGAATAAACAAGGAGCCAGTTTCTCATGGGGAGCCACGATATTTTACATGAAGTACCGGAACCAGCTTATCCTCACCGGAATGATCAACGACGTGGGAGCCTATGCGCGCACCAACATACCAGAAAGTTTCCGCGCGGGAATTGAGCTTACAGGCCGTTGGAAACCCACCAACTGGCTGAATATCTCGGGCAACCTGGCCTACAGCGAAAATAAGATTCAGCAATTCACGGCCTTTTATGATGATTATGACGCCGGCGGGCAGAAAACAGAGACCATGGCCAGCACCAATATATCATTTTCACCCCGCTGGGTAGGCGGAGCAACCCTCAACCTGACCCCTGTCAAGAATGTGGAGCTGTCTCTCCTGAATAAATATGTATCCCGCCAGTACCTCGACAATACTTCGCGGAAAAACAGGAGCCTTGACCCCTATTTTGTGCAGGATCTTCGCGCCATATACCGGATCAAGCCCGGATTTCTTAACGAAATCCAGCTAATCGGACAGATAAATAATTTATTTAATGTAAAGTATGAGCCCAATGGCTACAGCTTTTCTTATTATTATGGTGGGGAACTGCAAACAGAAAACTTCTTCTACCCGATGGCAGGGATCAATTTCATGGTGGGTTTGAATGTCAAATTCTAGTGTCGCTTGTTTAAAAATCCAAAATGATACCAACATTTGCGTCATTTTCATAATATCATACAAACTATCGGGAAATCTCTTTGAACGTATAGCTATATCCTTTATACATTTGCCGCTGAAAACATCAGCAAAACCAAAATGTATGACGAAACTATCAGCGCTTCTATTTGTGTCCATTCTTTTCGCAGGATTCTCCGCCCAGGCCCAGAAGCAGGTGGGAGGTGAAATATCCGTAGGTGGCAGGTTCGGCGGAAGTTCGGGTTTAACACTGAAAAAGCACAATGGCTACAATACTTCCGCCCTGGAATTCATTGCGCAGTTCAAGAGCTTTGACAACAACCCGGAGTTAGATGGCTTCTCCTTATCAGCTTTGTACCAGAAACTGGCTCCTATGTCGGGCAGCAAGCAGGTTTCCGCCATATTCGGTGTGGGCCCCAGTATGAATTTTAAGGACGAATTCGATATGGGAGTGAGTGGTATGATCGGCTTCGACTGGAGACTGAAGGCTGCCCCCATCACCCTACAGATCGACTGGATGCCCACCTGGTTCTTCATCGGTGAAAACGAATTCAGCTTCAGTAATGCTGCAGTGAGTGCGCGTTATGTGTTAAATAGCCGCAAGTACAAGAAGTAATGCCCTTACATACTTTAATTCTTAATACCAAAACATGAAAAAGATCCTTAGCTTACTGTTACTGACCAGTTACCTGGTGTCTTGCGGACCTTCGCAAAAAGTTACCAGTTCATGGGTGAACAAAGAAGTTCCTCCAGGGGCTAAATACAAGACCATTTTCATCCTCGCCCTGGTACAGAACCAGAGTGCAAAGAACATCATCGAAACTGACCTCGCAAAGGCAGCAGAAGCAAAAGGCATGAAAGTGTATAAAGCTTCTGAAGTATTTGCACCAAATTTTACAAAAGAGAACCTTCCTGATAAACAAACCATCATCAATAAAGTAAAAAGCCTGGGTTGCGAAGGTTTGCTTTCAGTAGGTTTGGTTGACAAGCAAAGTGAAACCCGTTACGTCCCCGGTACCACCATGTATACTCCTTATATGGGATACGGCATGGGCTGGGGCGGCTACTATGGATACATGGGACCAACCATGTACAACCCCGGATATTACACGGAAGACAAGACCTACTTCATGGAAGCCAACCTGTTCGATGTAGCTTCTGAAAAACTGATCTGGTCTGCCCAGTCAGAAGCATATAACCCCTCTTCCATTTCAAAATTCAGTCGTGACTACACTGCAGTGATTGCAGAAAGGATCAATAAAGATTTAAATAAAAAATAAGCATGAAAAAAGTACTTAGCCTGATCGCGTTCGTATGTATCGGTTTTGCAGCAACCGCACAAACTGGAGATGAACTTGCCGAAATTCGCAAGATCCTCGGGAAAGAAAAGAAAGATCTGATCAAAGGGTTTATGAACCTGAATGAAGCAGACGCTGCAAAGTTCTGGCCACTGTACGACCAGTATAGTGAAAAAAGGAAGGCTCTGGGCAACGACAGGATCAATTTATTGAAAGACTATGTAAACGGTTATTCCGGAATGGGCGAAGACCTGGCAAAAAATCTGGGCAATAAATATTTCAAGAATGAAACTGCGGCTTTGAAACTCCAGAAAAAGTATTTCAAAAAGCTTTCTAAAGCAGTATCGCCTACAAAAGCCATGCAATTTATGCAGGCAGAAAACTACATTTCAACCACATTGAGGTCAGCCGTTCAGGATGCTATCCCTTTCATCGGGGAATTCGAAAAAACTAAATAATCAACATGAAAAAGTTACTTTTTATCGTATTATCCATCGTGTCTTTACAAGCCGCGGCCCAGGTGAGGCTTAACGGTTATGCCAATTACACTTTCGCCGACAAAGTGGACAACTACTATGAAGGCGGTGCTTATTGGGAAGGCAAGGTCAATGATGGCTTTCAGTGGGGCGCAGGTC
>JBBAJN010000076.1:0-14217 GCA_040404045.1 Chitinophagaceae bacterium | reverse complement strand
CCGCTCCAGGGCCTCAACGTTAACGTTCTCGATCTCTATGGTGAGCACATCTACCAGCTGGCCAAAGGCATATACTGCATCAAAATCCCTGATATCACCCGCTACAAAATGGTGGCAGAGGTGGGCAGCAGGGCAATCCCCGTCCTTTTCCATCACCCAGGTCTCCACCTGGTAATTTGCGGCTTCCTGCAACAACATCCTGCCGAGTTGGCCGCCGCCTAAGATTCCTGCTTTCATGGGTGTGAAGATAATTAAAGTAATTTTGACTCCTGAAGTCTAACTTTTCAAACGTTGTTTATGATCGCCACAGAAGCACAAAAAAATACGGGGGTCGATTTTTTGCCCCTTCAGGGAACTGATTACGTCGAGTTTTACGTTGGCAATGCGAAGCAAGCCGCCCATTATTATATGTCGGCCTTTGGTTTTCAGGCCGCCGCATATGCGGGTCCGGAGACGGGCATGAAAGACCAGGTCAGCTACGTGCTGAAACAACAGAAACTCACTTTTGTCCTCACCTCCGCGTTGCGCCCGGGAACTCCCGTGGCGAATCACGTGGAGCAGCATGGCGACGGTGTCAAGGTGCTGGCCCTTCGGGTAGATGATGCACGGAAGGCCTGGGAGGAAACCACAAAAAGAGGGGGTAGAAGCTGCAGGGTACCGGAGGTGTTAAAGGATGAATCAGGAGAAGTAATTATCTCAGGAATAAATACTTATGGTGAAGTGCTTCATATTTTTGTTGAACGAAAAAATTACCACGGTGTCTTTATGCCAGGCTTCAGGGAATGGAATTCACACCAGTTCAAAACCGCCGAAACAGGCTTGTTATATGTTGACCATTGTGTGGGCAATGTAGGTTGGAACCAGATGGAACCATGGGTGAAATTTTATGAAGAGGTGATGGGTTTCCGGAACATTTTATCGTTTGACGACAGCGACATCTCCACAGAGTATTCCGCTCTGATGAGCAAGGTGATGAGTAACGGTAACGGGTATGTTAAATTTCCCATCAACGAACCTGCGGAAGGTAAAAAGAAATCCCAGGTGGAAGAGTATCTGGAGTTCTACAAAGGCGAAGGCGTACAGCATGTGGCCATGGCTACCCATGATATAGTGCATACGGTAACGGAATTGCGTAAACGCGGCGTTGAATTTCTGCAGGTTCCGGTGACGTACTATGATGACCTGCTTGAACGTGTAGGGCAGATCGATGAAGACCTGGAACCCTTGAAGGAACTGGGTATTTTGGTAGACAGGGACGATGAAGGGTACCTGCTGCAACTCTTCTCAAAGCCTGTGCAGGACAGACCTACCATGTTTTATGAGATCATCCAGCGCAAGGGTGCAAAGAGTTTTGGAAAGGGCAATTTCAAAGCGCTGTTCGAAGCCATGGAACGTGAACAGGAACTGAGGGGAAACCTTTAGGCGGTGAACAATCAGTGATCGGATAAACGATTAATTAACAAATATTG
The DNA here is from genome assembly GCA_040404045.1 of Chitinophagaceae bacterium. Classification (GTDB taxonomy): domain Bacteria; phylum Bacteroidota; class Bacteroidia; order Chitinophagales; family Chitinophagaceae; genus Pollutibacter. The sequence goes on along the minus strand of JBBAJN010000076.1, from coordinate 12,748 downwards.
AGGCCTTAGAAAAGACACTCGTCGGTAAATTGATTTAATTTATCGAATTATGTTTTTCAATATCAACTAAAGGATATAATTTTACGTAACCCACAAGTTATGCACAAAATTCTCCTTACCTCTTTCTTCATGATCATCATGATGGGTTCTATTGCTCAGAACTCATTCGTGGATTACCAAAAATCTTTTGGTAAAGTATCTGATGTTTTCAGGCGTAAAGAAGATACTTTAAGAAAACAGTTTGCTGCCAAAAAAATAGAATGGCCGGCAAAATATGTTTATATCCGTTCGTTCAAGTACGACAGTGAATTGGAAGTGTGGGTCAAGTCGAATTTTACAGACGAGTACAAATTGTTCAAGACGTATAAAGTTTGTGCACTCGCAGGGACACTGGGACCTAAACGTATTGAAGGCGATTACCAGGTTCCCGAAGGGTTTTATTATATCAATGAATTCAAGCCCAATTCTACCTACCATCTTTCCCTGGGCCTGAACTACCCCAATGCGGCAGACAAGATCCTTGCTGATTCGCTCCAGCCCGGCGGAGATATCTACATCCATGGCAGTTGTGTGACCCAGGGATGTATCCCAATCACCAACCCCCAGATCGAGGAGTTGTATATCCTGACCACCCATGCCAGGAACAACGGCCAGGATTTCATCCCGGTCCATATATTCCCCATCCGATTCAATAACCCCAAGAGTATGGCCTACCTTGAAAGGCTGATGCGGGACGACAGTGAATTGCGGGATTTTGAGAAAACAATGAAGCAGGCTTATGATTACTTCGATGTAACGAAGCAGCTTCCTGTAGTGAGCGTCAATACCAAGGGCGAATACGTCCTATACTGATCATTTCATCAGCACCTGAACAGTGTCCGGCGTCTGTTGCAGCAAACGTGTCTCCCTTCCGGCAGTCATGCCCTCCAGCAAACCTTTTTGGTAATGCCTGATAGTGAGCAGCATAAACCCTTTTTCCATTTCCACATCAAAGATATCGCCGGCCGAATGGGCCAGTTTTTCAATTTTCTCCTCCCGGTTGTCCATGCACAGCTGTATGGAAACGGCGCCCGATTGGATCAGGTTGGGCCTGATGTGCAGGGCAGCAAATTGTCCGTATAAACCTGCGATCGGCTTTTCCCCCACAAAGGAGAAATCTTTTGTATGAAGCTGCATGAACACCTGGTCTTTCTTCACTACAATAATGGGGGGCAGGTTCTTTAAGGTCTGGTTGTGGATCCGGGTTCCCGGAAGGTCAGGATCCAGGAAAGACCGCACCAGCAACGGGATGTTTTTATTTTGCAGCGGCTTGATGGTTTTGGGATGGATGACCTGTGCGCCGTAATAGGCCATCTCGATCACTTCGTCATAATTCAATTCACCAATCACTTCTGCAGAAGGAAAAGCCTTTGGGTCTGCATTCATTACGCCCTCTACATCTTTCCAGATCGTCAGGCTTTCCGCCCCGAGTATATTGGCAAAGACGGCTGCTGTATAATCACTGCCTTCCCGCCCCAGTGTGGTGCTTTCGTTTTCATCCGTTGCCCCTATGAAACCCTGGGTAACCACCATCCCGTATTCCATGACCATGGGATGGATGTTTTTTTCTATCTGCGCTGTAGTAAATGACCAGTCGATCGTGGCATCCCGAAAATTGTCGTCGGTCCTGAAATAATCCCTGACATCCACCCACTCATTGGAGATGCCCTCCTCGTTGAGATAGGAGCTGATGATGGTAGTGGATAACAACTCGCCAATGCAGACGATCTGGTCATAATAATAATCATATTCCCGTACCGGTTTATCGTGGAGCAGCCATTCAACTTCGGTATAGAAGTCATTCATTCTGCGTTCCGTGGCCAAGGCGTTTTTTACCAGCAGGTATTTCACCATGTCGTCATGCACCACCTTCACCTGCCGGAACAACTCCAGGGCTTCGTCCTTTTTGCCCCCAAAGAAGGCTTCGGCTACTTTTTCCAGCGCATTGGTGGTTTTGCCGATGGCCGATATGATGACCAGTATCTTTTCCCCTTTTGAGGCCTGCAGGATAGCCGCTGTGTTCTGGATTCGCTCGATCGTACTAACACTTGCACCGCCAAACTTGAATACTTTCATGGGGCAAATATATTCCCAATTGGCTAATTTGCTAATTAGCTCATTGGCTCATTAATGTGCGCCTTCAACTGTTATATTTGTTACTATATAAGCCAACCATCATGATTAACAGGAAAGTACAGACACTCGACGAATTCACGATCCAGCAGATGCGCGATTTCCCACACGCCACCGGCGAATTGGCAAGCCTGTTAAGGGATATAGGACTGGCTTCAAAAAGGGTAAATGTTGAAGTGAATAAAGCAGGACTGGTCGATATTCTTGGCGACGCAGGATCCGTGAACGTTCAGGGGGAGGACGTGAAAGTGCTGGACGTGTTTGCCAATAACCAGTTGATGGGTGTGTTGAAGCATGGGATCAGTTGCGCGGGAATCGGCAGTGAAGAGTTGGATAACTTTATTGCATTTGACGACCCCGTCAGCAACAACTCAAAATATGTTTGCCTTTTCGATCCGCTGGATGGCAGCGGTAACATAGATGTGAACGTGTCCATCGGTACCATCTTTTCCATATTTCGCCGCACTACCCCTCTGGGAACGCCTGTTAAGGAAGAAGATTTCCTGCAGCCAGGGATCAACCAGGTGGCCGCGGGCTATGTGGTCTACGGCTCCTCCACGATGCTCGTGTATGCCACCCGCCGCGGTGTCAACGGCTTCACCCTGGATCCATCCATAGGCGAGTACACACTCAGCCATCCCGGTATCACCTGCCCCGATTTTGGTAAGATCTATTCCGTGAACCATGGAAATTTCTTCCAGTATGAGGATTCGGTCCAGCAATACATCACCGCCTGCCAGAAAAAGGATGCTTCTAACGGCGGCCCATACACGCAGCGATACATTGGCAGTATGGTGGCCGATCTCCACAGGAACCTCATCAAGGGCGGAATCTTCATGTACCCTGGCACACGGGAAAAGCCCAAGGGCAAACTGAGGCTTTTGTACGAATGCAATCCTTTTGCGTTTATCTTTGAAGTGGCAGGTGGGAAGGCTACCAATGGAGAACATCGGATCCTCGAGATACAACCCACTCACCTGCACCAGCGTAGTCCCATGTTCGCGGGTAGCAAGGGCATGATGGAAGAATTGGAAACTTATATCAACAAATGAATCGCGTGGAGCGTCCGATTATTGAAGTCAAGAACCTTGTAAAATCATATGGAGATCACGAAGCGGTCAAAGGCATCAGCTTCAACGTGATGGAAGGTGAGATCTTTGGTCTGCTTGGCCCCAATGGTGCCGGCAAATCCACCACGCTCGAGATCATGGAAACCCTGCGCAGCAAGACTTCGGGTGAAGTGATCATCGACGGACATTCCCTGGACAAGGATCCTGCTACCATCAAAAGCCTGATCGGTGTTCAGTTGCAGACCTCCGGTTTTTATCCCGGCCTTAAACTGACCGAACTGATCCGTTTGTTCAATGGATTGTACAATGAGCAAATGGATCCCCGCGAACTCCTTAAAATGGTTAATTTGGAGGACAGGGCCAACACTATTTTCAAGGATCTGAGCGGTGGCCAGAAACAACGGTTTGCCGTGGCGACCACCCTGATCAACAAACCCCGAATCATTTTCCTGGACGAGCCCTCAACGGGATTGGATCCCCAGGCCAGAAGGAATCTGTGGGATATGATCCGCGCCATCAGGGCTAAAGGCACTACCGTAATCATTACCACGCATTATATGGAAGAGGCGGAATACTTATGTGATCGCGTGGCCATTATGGATCTTGGCAGGATCATTGCGCTGGATGCCCCCGATCAACTGATCGATCAACTGATCGCATCCGGATTTGAAAGAAGGAAAGAAGTGAAACCAGCTAATCTGGAAGATGTATTCATACAACTGACCGGACACGGCTTATAATCAATATCAAATAAAATGAGAACGATCGCATTTTTAGGATTTATGTTCATGGTGGCAACGGCAGCAGCACAAACAAAACCTGCGCCAAAGCCAGCCCCCAAACCCGCAACAGCCACCAAGCCCGCGGCCACCACAAAACCGGCTACGGCAGCGCCAGCCATGAAGAACAGCGTAGACAGCCTCAGTTATGCCATCGGCATTCTTGACGGCTCGTTTTTCAAAACCCAGGGCATCAACAAAGTGAACGCGCAGTTGCTTGGCAAAGGATTTTCTGATATGATCAGTGGTGCGCCGCTGATGACGGCGGAAACAGCCAATGAGATCGTCAGGCGCGAAATGCAGAAGATGAATACAGCCAAAATAAAACCTACGATCGACGAAGGACAAAAATTCCTCGCCGAGAACCGCAAGAAGCCGGGCGTTAAGGAAACCGCCAGCGGCCTCCAGTACGAAGTGATCACCATGGGCGAAGGTCCGAGGCCAACCGATACCAGTACCGTGAAAGTGCACTATTCCGGGTTTCTGCTGAACGCAACCAGACCGTTTGACAGCTCCCGTGAGCGTGGCGAACCCATTTCTTTTCCCCTGAACCAGGTGATCAGGGGCTGGACGGAAGGTGTGCAGCTCATGCCCGTGGGATCCAGGTTTAAATTCTATATCCCTTACCAGTTGGGTTATGGCGAGCAGGGGTCCAGGGATGTTATACCCGGTGGTTCCATGCTGATATTCGACGTTGAACTGCTCGACATCGTACAAAACCAATAAACATGGATACAGTTTCTGACCCAAGGTTTCCGATAGGGAAATTCGAACCGCAACCATATTCCCAAAAACAGAAAGAAGCCTGGCTGGCAGACATCCTCTTCCTGCCCCGGCAGCTGGAAATGTCCATCCTTAACCTCGATGAGGCCCAGTTGAATGTGCCTTACCGCGAAGGTGGATGGACTTTGAAACAGGTGATCCACCATGTGGCCGACAGCCATATGAACGCTTTCATCAGGTTCAAGCTGGGGCTGACGGAACAGGATCCCGTGATCAAACCATACGCGGAAGCGGAATGGGCTAAAATGAGCGACTACAACCTGGCCGTGAATATATCACTGACCCTGTTACATGCCCTGCATAACCGTTGGTATGATGTACTGAAACATATGGGGGAGGATGACTGGAATAGGATCGTTGTACATCCCGAACATAAAAGGTCCATGAGCCTCTGGTTCCTGCTGGGCCTGTACGCATGGCATGGGCGTCACCATACAGCGCATATCACCCAACTGCGGGAGAAAATGGGCTGGTGAAGGGGACACCGGTTTGACAGGAAATGGCGGGTTTCCCCCACGATAATATTCAAAGATGGAATGGAAGACATTAAAATCTGAGTACTTGTTCCGAGACCTGTGGTTCACGGTCCGCAAGGATACGTGTGAACGCCCGGATGGTAAATTGGTGGATCCTTATTACGTGTACGAATTCCCGGAATGGGTGACAGCCGTTGCTCTCACGACCGATGGACAAGTGATCATGGAACGCCAGTACCGGCACGCTGCGGGGATGACGATGTACGAGATTCCGGGTGGCTGCGTGGATGATACGGATAAGGACCTCGAGATGGCCATTGCGCGCGAACTGGCTGAGGAGACCGGCTACGTTTTCAGCAGCTTTGAATATTTGGGGAAGATATCTGCCAATCCCTCCACACACAACAACTGGATGCACATGTTCCTCGCGCGGGGCGGCGAAAGAAAACTGAAACAGGAACTCGACGATAACGAAGACATCGAGATCCATCTCATGTCCATTGAAGAAATAAAGCAACTGCTCAGCGAAAATAAGATCTATCAAAGCATGCATGCCACGGCACTGTTCTATGCCTTGCAACGGCTCAATGCCTTGTGACCTCGCCTACCAGGAATACGGAGCCGCAAACGAGCACAAGGTCTTTTTCGCGTGCTTTTGACCTGGCCTGGTTCAATGCGGAATTTACGTCAGGATAGGTGTCGCCGTTCAGTCCGGCCGACTGCGCTTTTTCTTTCAGGGAACCGGCGTCAAGGGCCCGGGCAATATGGGCCTGGGTAAAATAATAAGTGGCTTCCTTGGGCAGCAATACCAGCACCTCTTCTACCTCCTTGTCTTTCACCATCCCGATCACGATGTGCAGGTGCTCATAATGACTGACGCTGAGTTGCGACAATACCTGTTTCACGCCGTCCACATTGTGAGCTACGTCAAGTACCACGGCAGGATCATGGGCGATCTGTTCCCACCGACCATGCAGCCCGGTCAATTTCTTAACCTGCGAAAGCCCTGTCCGGATATGTTCTTTCTCAACCCGTAGTCCCAATTGGTTGAGCTGGTGCATTACTTCCAGTACCGTAATGCAGTTCTTCACCTGGTAGATTCCTGTCAGGTCAAGTGAATATTTTTCATGATCCATATGGTGGTGATCGGCTACGCTCATGGTCAGCCGGTGCCCGTCCTGGTCCCATTCATTGGCAAACCTTTCCTGGTCGGCAAAACAAATGGGACTGTTCTCCGCGGCTGCTTTTTCCATGAAAACGTGCCGGATCTCAGCCTGGGTTTCGCCGATCACCACCGGCGTATTTTTTTTAATGATCCCCGCTTTCTCAAAAGCGATCTTCTCCAGCGTGTTCCCCAGGATATTCATATGGTCCCACCCGATATTGGTGATCACTGAGATCATGGGCATGATGATGTTGGTGCTGTCCAGTCTGCCACCAAGCCCTGTTTCGATCACCGCGATATCAACCTCTTCCTTCGCAAAAAAATCAAAGGCCATGGCCACGGTGATCTCGAAAAATGAAGGCTCTATCTCGTCGTACCAACCGGAGGTGCGCTCGGTAAAATCCACTACAAAAGACTGCGGGATCATCATGCCATTGAGCCTGATCCTTTCCCTGAAATCCACCAGGTGAGGCGACGTGTAGAGGCCGGTTTTATACCCGGCCGATTGTAGGATGGAGGCCAGCATATGACTGGTGGATCCTTTACCGTTGGTTCCCGCCACATGAATGGTTCTGAAACTTCGCTGCGGATTTCCGAGACGGTTGCAGAGTTCTATCGTATTATGGAGATCCTTCTTGTATGCCACTGCGCCGATCCTGGAAAACATCGGCAACCTTGAATAAAGAAAATCTATGGTCTGTTGGTAATTCAAGAGTCAAAGGTAGACAGTACTGCTTATTTATACGCAAAACATAAAGCGCAAAAGCAAGGGATTACAATTAATTCTTAAGCCTGAAGTTGAAGATGATGGTGCCTATCGATTCCTCCCCGCCGTTTTCAGAAGGATTGAACTTGATCTGCTTCGCTTTTTGTATGGCAATGGAACGCATGCCCCCGTCTGAGGTGGTGGATCCCCTTGGCTGGTATGTGGCACTCACCACACGACCAGCGGCATCTACTTTGACATCCACAGCCACTTTTGCATTCTCGTTAAAGTCATCCTCAAAGGATGGAAGCCTCGAGATCCTTCGGCCCTGCAAACCCCTTGAAATAGATACGCCGCTGTTACCGGTTCCGCCATTGCCCGTGTAGCTGTCTGAGTCAGGATTTCCCCCTGCTTTGCCCTGATCGCCTTTCCCACCGGCGACTCCCTGGTTTCTTGAGTTGTTCCAGGTATCGGCATCATTCCCCCCGGTACCGGTGGCCGTCCCACCTTTGTAAACCGCTGCCGGTTTTTTGGGAGCTGGGGTGGGGTTATTTACTACTTGCGGAGCAGGTTTGTTATTTTTTACCGTGGTTTCCTTTGTAGGTATTTTCTTGCTTTCAACCTTCTTCTCAACTGGTTTTGGGATAACCGCTTCGGGTGCTTCCTTATCGTTATCATCCGTTTCCACTTCCTTAACCTGATCGGCCTGCGCGATCTGCGTCCTGGGAGGTGTATTGATTTCTTCTTCCTCAGCAGCCGGCGGGCCGGGGATCATTGGGGCCTCTTCGCCCAATCCCTGGTCGCTGTTGCCCAGGTTCACCTCAATGCCTTCTTCAACAGGCGGCACTTCAGGCAAGGGATTGGTCCACGAAATGAGAAAGCACAGCGCCAGGATCACACCGCAGATAATGCCTGTATAAGTGCCTGCTTTTACATTCTTGTCCGTTTCTGTGTTAACCATGTTCCTGCTTTAGAGGTATGATGCGAATGTATCCAGATTTTCATAGAACCGATTGTTAAAACGGCCCCGTACCTGCTTAGAAATGGGCAAAATCGGCTTCATAGTTTCCGTTGATCCGCTCAAGCGGCGGATTGAAGTAACCGAACTTCAATGCGGGAAACTCTTCCCTGATCAGGTCCATCATCTGGCCGATCCCCATACATTCGCCGGTTTCCGTTACGCCGATCTTTCCCAGGTACCAGTCGGGGTCTATGTTGAAATTCCGCCACTGGATCATGTTCAATCCGGTATCGCTGATCAGCTTACGCAGCGCTTCATACTCTTCCACCGAATCTGTCATCCCCGGGAATACGAAATAGTTGATGCTCGTCCAGCCATTGTAACGCCTGACCACTTTCAGGCTTTCAATGATGTCCTCGAACTGGTAATTATTAGGTCGATAATAAGCCTCATAAATTGATTTGCGCGCGGAGTTCGTGCTTACCCTGATAGAGTTCAGCCCGGCTTTGCATAGTGCCTCAACCGCATCGGGCTTCGACCCATTGGTGTTGATGTTGATACTGCCACGGTCTGTGTGTTTCCTGATCTCAATGATTGATTCCCTGATGGTCTCCCACATCAGTAAAGGCTCTCCCTCGCAGCCCTGTCCGAAGCTGATGATGGGGAAGGGGGCGGTTTGCAGATGGGGCACCGTAAATTCTACGATCTCCTCCGCTGTTGGTTTGAATGTTAAGCGATCCTGGGTAGACGGGATGGCTTCATCCTGGGGTTGGAAAGAAATGCATCCGATGCAGTTGGCATTACAGGCGGGGGATGAAGGCACGGGGCATTCCCAACGGCCCATGAAATAGTTGCGCGCAGCAGGACAATGATAGGTCAGCGCGCAGTTTTCCGCCAGGTGTTTGACCAGCCTGTTATGCGGGAACGCTTTCGTCATTTTTTCTACGCCCAGTTCTACCACGTTGGCGTCAAAACCTTCACATTCCTGGCGGATATCCTGCTCTATCCTGACAGCAGGTACATAAAACTGGTCGTTGTACCAGCCGGCTGCAGTATAACAAAATAAGGGTAGCAGGGGGGCATCCGGGGCAGATTCGTAAGCAGCCAGATAAAGGCCAGTATGAGCAGGTGGTATGAAAGCGGCAACGGCCCAACCCTTTTCACAGAGCCTCATTTCGCCGGTTTCCACATCAATCCCAATGCCTCTTCTGCCCGGCAGTTCGTACAGGGACCCGCCACTAGGAAGCGGTATCCATTCATCGCCGGGAATGGGCATAGCATCCCAACCCATACGTCCGGCCGCATACAGGGTCTCATCTTCAAAGATGTTGCCCTGACCGTCTGAATACATTAAAAACATACGCAAAGATCGAACAATTGGCTAATTAACTGATTGGCTCAGTAACTAATTTTCGAAAACAGTATCCCTCCACCCCAAGCTATATGCCTTAATCTTAAAGAAATGAGCCAATCAGCCAATCAGTTAATTAGCCAATTGCTCCCTACACCAGGTATTGAACTCGTCCTCTGAAACATCGTATTCCTCATTGTCTTCATCATCGTCCGTTTCCGCCTGGAACAATTTATTGTTCTTATAGTCCAGGGTCAGGATGCCGTCTTTGATCATGGCATTGTTCAGGTCTGCCCAGCGAATGTTCCGCTGCCACAGGCTTTTAAATATGATGTGCTGTTCGCTGAAGCCGACCTCTTCTTTCCTGCGAGATAGAAAACCGGTGATGCCCATGGCAATGAAGAAAGCGGATTGCGCGGGAAAAAAGAACGGACTGAAAAGGGCCATCAGGTACAGGAAGAAAAATTCGACAGGTTTTTTGTCCAGGTATCTCTTGATGTTATAACCCAGAAGCCCGGCAAAACTGATGATCACAGGAATGCCAAAGTATAGGGAGTTATCGGTTTTTCTGATGACCGAATAGATCAACAGGAGGATGAAAAGGATGCCTGCAAAAATACTGATCAGGTCAACGGTTCGCTGGTGCTTTTTCTTCAGCACCACCACGTAGGGAAATACTTCGTTCTTATCCCTGTTTGCCATTGGCAGAGGCCGATAAAATGTTGCATAATTTGAAGAGCACGCGCGCACCCACATTCTCATCGTATTCATTGGTGCTTATGCCGATCTCATTAAGGTCAAATCCAATGATCTCCCTGCCGCTTTGGAGGATTTTTTTGAATAGATAGAACAATTGCTCTGTTTCAAAACCGCCATGTACAGGCGTGCCGGTATGGGGGCAGAGTTTTGGGTCAAGACCGTCTATATCGAAGCTGATATACACTTTCTGGGGAAGGTGATTGATGAGTTCGTCTGCGATCTGGCGCCAGGTCTGTCCTTCAAACTGCCGTTCTTTGATTTCTTTGTCAAAATAGGTGATCACCCGGTGGTTGCTGTTGCAGATGTATTCATATTCCCCACCGCTATAATCGCGAATACCCATTTGGACGAGTCTGGAAATTGCGGGGATATTATTCAGGATATTGTACATGATGGACGCGTGGGAGAACACGAAACCTTCATAAGAGGGCCTGAGGTCGCAGTGAGCGTCGATCTGCAGTATGCCGAAACTGCTGTGGAACTCGGAAAGTGCCTGTATGAAACCATAAGGAATCGAGTGGTCGCCGCCGACCAGGCCAACCAGTTTGCCTTTTTGTAAAAGGTCCATGGTTTGTTCGTATACCCATTGGTTCAGGAAAGCGGAGCCTTCATTGACTTCCACCAGCGTCTTACACATGAACTTGTTGTTGTCCACCTTGTCGCCCTGGGATATGTAGTTGATGTAGAGCTCAGCTTCCTTACGCAAATAGTCGCTTTTGAGCAGGATCTTCTTGTCTACTTTACGCATGAAAAAACCCTTCTTCCAGGCTTCCGGATAATCCTGGTCGTAGACGTCCACCTGCATGCTGGCGTGAAACAAATGTTCGGGGGCACGGGCAGTTCCTGCCCTGTAGGACACCGTCACTTCCCAGGGAACAGGCAGTATGACCAACTGAGCCTCTTCTTCCGTAAAGGGAAGTCCAAAAATGTTATTATTCAGATTGCTGACGGAATTGGGGTCGAAGTTTAGTAGATCAGCCATAACTCAAATGCGGGTGCAAAGTAACGATTTTTCAATATGGTGTCAGGGATGAATGTATTTTAACAGGTAATATTGAACAAGTATCCTGTTTTAGGAGTTTTTTGGCATAATTTTGTACCTGATTCAAGCCTGAACATGAAGAAATTACACATTGTGATCCTGGTTGTGATAGCGTTGTCAATAGCAGGTCTTCTGACCCTGACGAAGGACATTACCACGTATGATTCCATTGCCTCGGCCAAGAAGAAGGAAGGCCGGTATGTTCACCTGATCGCAAAACTGGATAAATCCCAGCCAGTTGAATACGATCCGGTCAAAGATCCCAATTACCTGAGTTTCTATGCCGTCGATTCCCTGGGTTCCAGGACCCAGGTGGTATACCGTAATTCCAAGCCCACGGAACTGGAGCATAGCGACAGGGTGGTACTGAAGGGACAAATGAATGGAGAAGTGTTTGAATGCAAGGAAATCTTGCTGAAATGCCCTTCAAAGTATAAAGACGATCCTACCCAGCAAATGAAAAAACTGGAGAATACCGCTGTGCCAACATCTTCTCAAAACTGATCCTTAACCAATACTGATGCGATACGAAGGGGAACATCTACTGATCGGTCAGATCGGTCATTTCTTTACATTACTGTCATTTGTTTCAGCCTTACTGGCTACTTACGCTTATTTCCGTTCTGCAAGAGCGGTTGTTGAGCTGGACTCCCAGGGGTGGAGAAAGCTGGGACGCATCTCATTTACCATCCAGGTCCTTTCCATCATCTCGATCTTTGTCACCTTGTACCTGGTGATCTACAACCACTATTTCGAATACAAGTATGCGCACCAGCATTCCAAAAGAAGCCTTGATGTGGAATACCTGCTCAGCTGTTTTTGGGAAGGGCAGGAGGGAAGCTTCATGCTGTGGACCTTCTGGCAGGGTATCCTCGGACTGGTGGTGATGAGAACGGCAAAGAAATTTGAAGCGCCGGCCATGACCATGATCAGCCTTGCCCAGGTATTCCTGGCAAGCTTCATCATTGGCATTTATTTCTTCGACATACGCATTGGTACAGGACCGTTTGTGTTGATGCGGAATGAATTTCCCGATGCGCCCATTTTTCAGGATCCAAATTATCTTTTTAAATACCTCACAGACGGTAACGGCCTGAACATACTCCTGCAGAATTACTGGATGGTGATCCATCCGCCCGTTTTGTTCCTGGGTTTTGCTTCTGCATTGGTGCCCTTCTCCTTTGCCATAGCAGGCCTTTGGAAGAATGAACACCAGGGCTGGATCAAACACGGACTACCTTGGGCCCTGTTCAGCGCTGGTATTCTTGGACTGGGTATCATGATGGGGGCTGCCTGGGCATATGAATCCCTCACTTTCGGCGGTTACTGGGCCTGGGATCCGGTGGAGAATGCCTCCATGGTGCCCTGGATGCTGATGGTGGCCGGGATTCACACTATGCTGGTCTACAAGCACACGGGCCATTCCCTGAAAGCGACCTACCTCTTCCTCGCGCTGTCTTACCTGCTCGTGCTCTATTCCACGT
>JBBAJN010000075.1:0-14632 GCA_040404045.1 Chitinophagaceae bacterium | reverse complement strand
GCCGTCATCAACACCGGCCTCAGTCGGAGCAGGCTGCCCTCTACGATGATCTGTTTTACATCTGTCATACCTTCTTTTTTAAGCCTGTTGAATTCTGTGATCAATACAATACCGTTGAGTACCGCCACACCAAACAGTGCGATGAATCCTACACCGGCCGAGATGCTGAATGGCATATCACGGATCCACAGGGAAACTATGCCACCAATGGCGGAAAGGGGAATGGCGGAAAATATAAGTAATCCATAACGCAGGGAGCCAAAGGCAAAATACAGCATCATGAAGATGAGTCCCAGGGCGATCGGGACCGCGATGCTCAACCGCTGTTTTGCTTCCACCAGGTTCTCAAACTGACCACCATACACTACGTAGTATCCCGGTGGCAATGGCATGGTCCCTGCGATCTTTTTCTGCAATTCACTCACCACCGTTTGCACATCACGTCCGCGGGTATTGAAGCCCACAATGATCCTTCGCTTTGCATCTTCCCTTTGGATCTGGTTTGGCCCCTGCTCGATAGCGATCGCAGCCACTTCGGACAATGGGATCTGTATACCGCTAGGGGTTTGCACCTGCAACTGCTGAACGTTCTCAAGGTCGTGTCGCGACTGGTCAGATAATCGAACCACGAGGTCAAACCGCCTTTCGTTCTCATACACCCGGCCCGCGGATTCCCCCGCGAATGCGGACCTGATCACCCGGTTCACATCCCGGATATCCAATCCATACATGGCCATCACATCGCGTTTGTATCTGATCACGATCTGCGGAAGGCCGGTTACCGTCTCCACATAAATATCCGTAGCACCTTCTATGCCGTTGATCGCCGAGCTGAGCCGGGCCGCATAGGATGCCAATGTATCAAGGTTCTCGCCAAATATCTTACACACCACATCCTGTCGTGCTCCAGCTATCAGTTCATTGAATCGCATTTGTATGGGATACTGGAAACCCGTTGTAAAACCCGGGATATCTTTCAACGCCGTGCTCATCTTATTGGCCAGTTCCTCGTAGGAAGAGGCCGACTTCCACTCCTCTTTGGGTTTGAGGGTCACCATCACGTCAGTCATCTCCACGGGCATCGGATCCGTTGGGATCTCACTGCTGCCGATGCGCGTGACTATGCGTTCCACTTCGGGAAACTTCTGCAGGATCGCGGAGGCTTGTAAACTTTTCTCTACGGTGGACGTCAATGAGGCCCCGGTCAGTAAACGTGCATCTACCGCAAAATCCCCCTCTTCCAACTTAGGGATGAATTCGCCCCCCAACCTGGAGGCTACAAACAACGAAAACAGGAAAATGACCACAGTGGCCATCAATACCGTTTTGGGAAAACGGAAAACCCGGGTCAACAAAGCGGAGTAACCGGATTTCAGTTTATCCATGAACTTGTCTGTGATTCCTTCGCCGTCATGCACTTTTTTGCTCATGAAAAGAGCGGTCATCATCGGCACATAGGTCAGTGACAGCACAAAGGCCCCGATCAGCGCAAAGATCACCGTCTGCGCCATGGGCCTGAACATCTTTCCTTCAATGCCGGTGAGGGAAAGTATGGGAAGATATACGATCAGGATGATGGCCTGCCCAAACACAGCCGCATTCATCATCCGGGTGGACGAGGTCTCAACGGCTTCATCCATACTATCCTGGCTGATCCGGCCTTCGTAGAGGTGCCGATGGTAGAGGCGATGGATCACCGCTTCCACAATGATCACGGCGCCATCCACGATCAATCCAAAATCCAGTGCGCCCAGGCTCATCAGGTTGCCGCTGACGCCAAACATATTCATCATACCAATGGCGAACAGCATGGCCAGCGGAATAACGGAAGCCACGATCAGGCTTGCCCTCAGGTTACCAAGGAAGATCACGAGGATGAAGACCACGATCAGCGCGCCTTCGAGCAGGTTGTTCTTTACGGTGCTGATGGCCCGGTCCACAATTTTCGTACGGTCATAAAACGGTATGAGCTCAACGCCTTCAGGAAGGTTCTCCTTGATCTTCTCCAGCCGCGCTTTCACATCGCGTACCACCTGGGAGGCATTGGCACCCTTGAGCATCAGCACCACGGCACCGGCCACTTCGCCTTCGGATCCATAGGTCATGGCCCCATATCTAACGGCCTGCCCTATGCGAACATCTGCCACGGTACCCACATAAACGGGAATGCCTGAGTTGGTGTTCTTGATCCGGATGTTTTCAATGTCCCTGATGCTGCCGGCAAGGCCCTCCGTGCGGATGAACAGCATTTCATTGCCCTTCTCAATATAGGCACCGCCTGAATTCTGGTTGTTCTGCTCCAGGGCATTGAACAGGTCGCCGATAGTGATGCCCATTGATTTCAGTCTTTCGGCATTTACCGCAACCTCATATTGTTTTAGCCAGCCGCCGAAACTGCTCACATCCGCTACGCCTTTAGTCCCCAGGAGTTGCCGCCTGACGATCCAATCCTGTATGCTGCGGAGTTCGGCCAGATCGTACTGCTTTTCGTAACCTTTCTTTGGTTTGAGTACATACTGGTAAATTTCACCAAGGCCCGTGGTCAGCGGCGCCATTTCCGGGACCCCCGCATCCTTGGGGATCTGGTCCCTGATGTTGGCAAGTCGTTCATCTACCTGTTGCCGGGCCCAGTAAATATTGGTGTCATCGTCAAATACCAAGGTCACTACGGAGAGTCCGAATCTGGAGATGGACCTGATCTCCCGGATGCCGGGAATATTGGAACAGGCCTGTTCGATCGGGAAAGTGATCACCCGCTCTACATCCGGAGATGCGAGGGCAGGCGTAACGGTGATCACCTGCACCTGGTTGCTGGTAATGTCCGGCAATGCATCTACGGGGAGTTTGGTGAGCTCGATGATCCCCCATATGATCCAGCCAACGGTAAGTAAACCGATGATCAATTTATTGCGAACAGAAAATCTGATGATCGCATTCAGCATGATGCTGTCTGTTTAGAATAGTAAATAATATAGCTTCTTCGGGAGGCAGGAACGGTCAATCCATTAAGCCCGGGGAGGCCTGAATAAGGAAGCCAGCGAGGGATCGCTGTGGTCTGAATCGCTGAGTACCGGCTGGCACTTGTTGTCCGGTACAGGCGGTTTTTGCAGGGAGATGAACTGCTGCGGCATCACTACGATCTGCGGGCCTGAGTTCTGCTCAATATTCTTGAACGGCAGCTGCATATCGCGGTCCTGGTCATTGTCGTTGATGTCCTGCCCCCAATAATGCATGGACAGGAAATCAAGCATGCTGATACGATTGTCGCGCTCCCTGTGTTCGAGGTAATGGTTGACCAGCACAGGCAGTTTGAACAACTGGCTCAGGCCTGTGGTGCTGAAGAACAATATCAATACGGCGATATAGGAGAAAACATACCTCAATGATCAAATATACAATAGAATGGATACAGGACAAATGATCTTGATCGCGTTGCCGCATCAGCTATCTCGCCAGCGTGTATCGAAAACCGAGGAACAGCCTTCGTCCCTGGTTGGGAGCGTACATATAGGTGGGGTCAAAGCTCAGGGCATAGGGGTTGTCTGGCGTTGCGAGGATACTGCCGGTTGCATCGTACTGTACTTGCTTGTCGAACGGATCCTGCGGCCGGGCGATCAGGAAGGGAAGATTCCTGTCCGGTGTCCAGTTTAGCAGGTTCTTGATACCGCCATAGATCTCAAACTGCCGGAACTTTTTGGTCAACTGCATGTTCTGTATGGACCAGACGGGCGAATAAGCCGGGCGAGGATCCATGGGGCCAGCCAGCGGTAAACGCATCGGACCATATATATTACCTGTGTAATCGATGGTCAGTCGTGCTTTAGGAAAGGAGTATGACATGTTCCAGACACTGCTCCAATTCTCCACCAGTACGGGCTTGGTGCGCTCCTGTTCATCGTTCATGATGAATACATCCTGCACCGTGGCGCCTGCCATCATGCGAAAGCGGTTATTGATGTTGTAATCGAGATTCAGGCTGATTCCACGTGAAACAGAGTAGCCCTTGAGGTTCTGGTAGATCACCTTGTTGGGATCCGTGTCAAAATCCGGGATGATCTGGTTGGAGAACCGGGTATACCAGCTGCTGACGTCGAGTGTCAGGAATGACCGGCCGGCAATGATCCGCTGGTTGAAATTCAGGTTGACATTATAGCTCTTCTCGGGCCTGATCTCCTCCCTGATCTCAATGGTTCTTGCCCCTGTCAAGGCAGCATGATCCTCTGTGAAGATGTTGACCACCCGGAAACCGGTACCTGCATTCAGCCGGAAAATTCCGTTCTTAAACGCCTTCCATTTCCAGGCTACCCTGGGGGTGAGGATATGACCATGCTCCTGGTGATGATCGTACCGGATACCCAGCAGCAGGTCATGGGCTTTATTGAGTTTGATCTCGTCCTGCAGGAACACACCAGGAAGCCAGTTGATATCGGCCATGTTTTTTCCGGTTCCGGGATTTGCCGTGGCCGAGGTATTATCGTCCATGAAGTTATACCGAAGGGCTACGCCGGCGAGCATGTTGTGAGCGCCTCGAGATTTATCCCAGGTCAGTTGGCTGAATCCGATCTTCTGCACCGCCATGAAAGGCGTCTGGCCATAATACGAATCCTGGTCATGATGGGTGTACGACCAGGAGAAGAGAAGCTTTTCTCTGGTGGGAAGCTGGTAGCGTCCGATGAATTCCAGGCGGTTGGTATAAATACTTTCACCATAAAGGCTGTCGCCCCCGCGGAAGGATTTATCCCAGTTCATCTCTCCTCCCCATCTGTCTTCCCTATACAGCCTCACCCCGATATCTGCCACGCGGTCATGCTTCCTGGTGAAGCTCCACTTGTTGAAAACCGAAACCCTTTTCTGCAGGGTCATATCCGTAAACCCGTCGTTGTTGTTGTCTACCGGATGATCGTATTGGTACATATGCACACCCAGCATGCTGCGTGCTTTTGAACCGACCCTGAAAGAGGCGGACAGATCGGCCTGGTATTCCCGCCAGCTGGTGGACATCAGGTCTGCCGAGATCAATGGAGATTTCAGTGGGGATTTTGTAATGATGTTGATGAGTCCGCCAACTGCTTCGGAACCGTAGAGTCCTGATGCCGGTCCTTTCACTACCTCCACCCTTTCGATCATCTGGTTGGGAATCCCGAACAATCCGTAGACGGTAGACAACCCGCTCACGATGGGCATACCGTCAATGGTGACCATGGTGTAGGGGCCATCGAGTCCGTTGATATGGATATCGCCTGTATTACACACATTGCAGTTCAGCTGGGGCCGCACGCCATTGACCATCTGCAGTGCTTCAAATATGCTGGGCACCGGATTCTTTTTGAGGAACTGGGCGGAATACACTTCCACGGCGACGGGGCTCTCCAGTCGTCGCATTGGCTTTAATGTGCCTGACACCACGATCTCGTCCATATCCGGATCGATGAATGCCGGCAGGGTATCTTTTGGTGTGGTCAGACCCGTATCCGATGTGGTGATACCTGTGGTATCTGTTCGCAGGATCGAATGCGCGTTGACTGTTGTCCGCGCATAGACTGTTGCCGGCCCTGCCGATGCAAGGATATAGCACAACAAAAAACTGCATGTGAAAAAGACCGCCCTAAACATAATTTTAGACTTGTCTAAATTTATTGTTAGGCAAACTTAGTAAATATTTTCAATAACCCAAAATTGAGGTAGGAGGAATGAAGCAGGTACGCTGGCGAATGGCCATGGTGTCACCCGATATCAGGCGCAGCAGTCTTTCCTGAAAAAGCGCCGGATCCACCTGGCCATCATCCTGATATAGTTCAATACGGGGATCATGTTTTTTTTCTGTTCAGCGCATTCAGGAAGGTACGTTCTACACTGAGGTGAAAACTGCTCCTGGCCATCCGGGCCATGTCACCGGATACCTGGAATCGATAGCCCAGGTTCAATTTGGTATTGCTCGAGAAAATGAACTGTACCGCGGGAGCCAGGTCCAGAAAGCCCGCCTGGGTGTCCAGTGCCCTACTGCCCATCATTTCCAGGTACAGGTTAACATTCGTCTGCCCGTAGCCGTTATACGTCCTGGGGAAAAGCAGGTAGCCGGCCGACAAGCTGTAGTTGAAGGCATTGAAGTTATAGCTGTGTATACCCATATGCTCTATCCTTTCCTGTAGCGAAATGGTATAGGACAACGTAGAAGACAGCGCCAGTTTATGCAGCAATTGCGTGAGGATGACCCCCGCCCTGACACCACTCTGGTCCCCTTCCAGATTGAGTTCATCGTACATGGGATCGTTCACACTGTAGGAAACCTCACCAAATGCGGCTGCCCTGAAATGGCGATGCACGTCGTCAACCGATACAAAACGGTACTTGGTGTAGATCCTCGCCGACTCCCAACGCAGGTTGCTGCTGTACATGTCGGACAAGGAAGTGCTCACGTGCGTCATCCATTTTTTGTTCATACCCAACTGAAACTCCAGCATATGCCTTTGTTCCAACCTGCCCCGGTCGCCGTCCAACAGCTTGGCGGCATATTTCAGTCCGCCGGACTTGGCGGGCATGTTGGAAGCGGGTTCGGAAAACACATACAACTCCTGCGCCCCGGCCTGGAGCAGGCACACCAATCCCAATATGGTAAATAGTAACTTCATGGTTGGGGATTAGAGGATGACGTGATAGATCCTCGTGGCCAGCTCACCACCCTCTTTCTTGCAGCAAGCAGACGCCAACCCTGTTTTAAAACATTCCATGCTGGTCATCCCCTGGAACTTCTTCTGCTCCTTGGGAGACGTAAAATGTTTATCAATTACGCGGAAGGTTTTATCGCCGGTGATGGTTTGATCCTTCACCCCCACAAAATGGAACACACTGCCGTTGTAATTCAGGTGATGGTCAGCCTTCACTGCCACATCCTTAAACGATCCCGTAAGATCCAGCGTAGCAACGCTGAACCCGGCATCCTCCACCTTCTTCCTGATGGCGTCAATATCTACGGGTTTATCGCTCTTAAAATCCAACAGGAACGATGAACCGTTGAGGTCCGTATCTATCTTTTCTACAAACGGCAACGCCTCCAGGTTCTTGTATACGGCCCTTGCACACATCGCGCAAGTGAGTCCGCTTGCCTGCAACTTAGCTGAACTGATCTGTGCTTCGCCGATGAACGACAGAACACATAGCGTCACGATCATGATGATTCTCGTCATGCTAAAATATATTAAGGGGTGGCGCCTAACACCACCCCGTCAATTAAAAAAATGGATTACTTAGCTTTCTTGCAACAGTCTTTACCGGCAGAACAAACACCGTCTTTGCAGCAGTCTGTGCAGTTACCGGCCTTGCATTTTTCACATTTGGCGCAATCACCGTGATCTTTGTCGCATTTGCCATTGCTGCAGCAATCAGCTTTTGCTTCAGTGGCTCCAGCACCTTTACGGTCATACTGGCAGCAACCATGGAGGGCGCTATACGCAGCGTCCGGTGCTGTGAAGTTCTGGGTGTCATAACCAGCAGCGGCAATGGCCTGCTCGATCTTGGTGAGGTCGGTTTTCTTGGCTTTGTAAGCTACGGTGAGCACCTTTGACTCCGTGTTCCAACTGGCCTCTGAAGCCCCTGCTGACTTAGCGGCGGTCTCAATGGTCTTCTGGCACATGCCGCAATTACCCCAGACTTTTACGGTTTCTTTTTTCTGGGCAGATACTGTAGTGAACAGGAAGAGGGCAACAATACTAAAAATGATATTTGATTTCATGATTTGATTTTTTGATGTAAATAATAAACGAAGGCGTCTGTTAAAACATCCTGAATCAAATCCTGTAAACGCAAAACAGCGTATTCCTGCTAAAAATTAAAGGTGGTGAATGATTGTTTGTGCTGCTACACTTCGCTGCTAAAGCGAAGAACCTTTGATCAGCTTCCGTGTGCGAAACTACCGCAGCTTCATAAGACGGGACCTCCGAAGACAACTGGGAGTGCTGGTGATTATCTGTCAGCTTGATGACATCCAGATCGTCGTGGCAGCAACCCTCATTATCCATGCCGCAGGTGGCACAACTTTCGGCCTGGCTCTGTCCCAGCGCTATACCAGACACTTCGCCCATGCAATAATGCGTACTGATCACAATACCACTTGTGGTGGTGATGTAGATCAGGGCCAACAGTATGGCTACGAAGCGTTTCATATTCAATGCAAAATTAGTCAACTCAGGAAGCAATAGCAAGGATAAACCGTTAATATTTCTATCCGGGTTAATTGACCATGTCCCAAACCACCCCCATCCTGAACAACAGGCCCGGATAAGCATATAACGGGGTTTCCACGTTGTTATTTTTGAATCCGAAACCGTTTTTGAATGTTAAACTGTTAAGATTCTCCAACCGGGTAAAACCAGTGAAGTTTCGGATCCGGAAGTTCACGTAAGCCGCTATATCCGGCCTTACAATGATGGACACCTGGTCCTGGAAGAAGAACTGCCCGAGCACGGGTGAATAATTGACTGATTCATAAGGGGTATGGTACCTGATATCAAATCCGGTCGACAAAGCCAGGTTCCTGAACACGCTACCCTCATAGGCAAAACGGTTCCTCATATATACCAGGGGCAAATTGAGGGGCGGACTGCCCGTGACCGTCTGCACATAGAGGTCGAGGTACCATTTCCAGTTCCGCTTCAGCCTGAACTCCTTGTTCATACCCAGTCTCAGCATATTGAAAATGGTGGACGACTGGTTCACCTTATAAAACTCGGTTAGGTACACATAGTTCCCCATCAGGAAATAATCGGCACTGAGCTTTAATCTCAATGCAGGGTTCACCACTGACCCGAACAGGTGAAACGTGTTTTCATCGTTCAGGTCAGCCTTATACTGGATGGGGAAACTGGTTGGACGTTGATACAGGTAAGAAGGATCGCGGTTCACATTGCGCCCGCCGATCTCCAGGTAGCCCCAGCGTTTTCCCAGGTAGGACTTCAAACTGGCCCTGAAATCGTAATTACCCAGTGACCTCCCTATCGGAAAGAACTCGCCATACAGCAGCATATCCCATTTCCGGTTCTTGGTCCTGTTGCGGTACTCGCCGTGCAGTTTCATGTTGAGGAAATTATCCTTGCCATTACTGAAACTTCCACTGATATTCTCTACTGTGGCCCCTACTTTCAGGAACTGGAGAGGATTACTGGCATCCGGGAACTGCAGGATGGAAAAATCGTTCGAGAGCACGTTCCACCTGTCCATGAACCTGACCGTGTCCGGTACTGACGTGAATGCGTAATTCTGTTTGAAAAAATCGCTGTCGTTCGCCGCCTGCACATCCAGGAACAGGTATTTGTAACCCGAATAATTGAGTGTGTGTTCCAACCTGAACCGGGGCAGGAAAAACCTGATCACGGTTGAATCGGTAACCGTGGAATCCTTCTTCCCGAAATCATATTGCTGCCGGAGTAGGAAGGTGGAATTGGTATACTTGTTACCCGTATTCAACGCCACATTAAAGAAATTCCTTGAAACGCTGGGCACTTTGGCGAGGTTGGTGGGAATATTGTAGAGGTCGTTATACGCCGGGTTCTTGTTCATGAGAAAGGTGTCGCTGGCAATGCCGCCGTTCTCAGATGACTGCAGGCTGTTGCTGATGATCACGAGGAATGCATTGTACCGCCGGCCCTTGGATGTATAATTCGAATTGAACCTGAAATTCTTATGGTTCGTGTTCTGTGAATTGTAGAAGCCCGGAGCATTGATCAGCCTGTACTCCAGCCCCGCGTTCCAGTCTGGGGTAATATTCTGCGTGTGCAAGATCCCGATATGCTGTTCAGACTGGCTGCCCAACAGGTAGGTAAGCCGGGTAAAGGGTTTATTGGTGGTCATGAACCGGGTGTCATCCACCTTGAATGCATATACGTCGTACGCATGGAACCCGGCATCCCAACCCGCCTTCAGGTTAGGCGTGTACAAAAGGGATCTGGTTGCTGTTCCGTTGTTGCCCAGGTGAATATGTTCGGCAGACAGCGGCACTTTGTCAAAGTAGTCCCGAATGGAAGAATCAATACTGTAAAAACGCGCCGTGTCGAGGTAGCGGAAACGTATAGTGGCAGAATCATCGGCGAAATTCCTTTTCTCAAACTGGATGGAATCGTTCCCGCCACCGCCGCCGCCACCCATACTTCCGCCCCTTGGGATCCGGTTCATCAGCGGATTCTGCGCATGCGCAGCCTGAATGCCCAGGATAAACAGGGCGATGATGAACCATGTGGATTTCTTCAACGGCATGAAGATGCGAAATTAGTTGAATAGGACGGGCATAGGCTTAAATAAATGATAATTCACATCCCGGCAATGATCCCGCGGAAAATGGCCGTCAATTTAGGTTCAGCAGCTTTTGCAGCTTCCAGCACCTCTTCATGGGTGATCACATTTTCTTCTTCCCTGATGCCCATATCCGTGATCACGCTCATGGCAAACACGCGCAACCCCATGTGATTGGCAATGATGCATTCCTGCACCGTACTCATCCCCACGGCATCCCCACCCATATGGTGGATCATCAGGTATTCAGCGCGGGTCTCAAACGTTGGGCCGGTCACGGCGAAATAAACGCCTTCGTGAACAGGTATCCCGGTGGTTTTGGCCACTTCACGGGCCTTCCTGATATATGACTTGCAGTATGGCTCGCTCATATCGGGGAAACGAGGCCCCAATTCATCAATATTCTTTCCAATCAGCGGATTGGGGGTTGCAAAACTGATGTGGTCGCGGATGATCATCAGGTCCCCTACATTAAAGGAAGGATTTACCCCGCCAGCCGCATTGGAGATCATCAACAGCCGGATACCGAGGAACTTCATCACCCGGATAGGGAATACCACTTCATCGGTGGAATAGCCTTCGTAAAAATGAAATCTCCCGGCCATGGCCACGATCTTCTTTCCCTCCATCGTCCCAAACACCAACTTACCCTGGTGCCCCTTCACCGTGGAAACCGGAAAATGGGGAACATCCGTATAGGGAATTTCCACTTCCACATCAATTTCCTTGCTGAAGTTTCCGAGTCCGCTGCCAAGGATCACGCCCACTTCCGGGGTATGTTTATAAACGCTTTGTATATATCTGACAGTCTCTTCTATCTGGGCGATCAACGGCATATAGTTAAATTGAACCGCAAATATAAATGCTCTCAACCATTGTGTATATTTGATTTATGCGATCCGTATTGATTTTGATGATGGGAATACTGTGTTCCACGGTCGCCAGATCCCAGCTCTGTTCAGGTAGTTTGGGAGACCCCGTTGCCCTGATCACCTTTGGCAGCGGTGCCGCCCAGGGCCCTGCCCTTGCTCCGGGAAAAACCAACTATAATTTCGTTGATCACTCATGCCCGTCGGACGGAGCCTATTCCATTGTTGCCACTACCAGCAACTGCTTCGGTGCCACCTGGCACAGTATTCCCCAGGACCATAGCATCAATGACAACAATGGGTATTTCATGCTGGTGAACGCCTCATTCACACCCGGGGTTTTCTACATTGACACCGTCTCATCCCTTTGCGGTGGTACCACTTACGAGTTTTCCGCCTATGTCATCAATGTCCTTAAACCAGGCGCATGCGGTACCAACCGTGTCGACCCTGACCTCACCTTTACCATCGAAACCGTTTCCGGAACTATACTGGCCACCTACAATACCGGGAAAATAACGTCTGCGAATGAGCCGGACTGGGTACAGTATGGTACGTTCCTGGCCACACCCCCCAATGTTTCTACCGTGGTGATCCGCATCACCAATAACGCACCGGGAGGCTGCGGCAATGACCTGGCCCTTGATGACATTATGTTCAGGCCCTGCGGGCCGAAGGTAGACGCCAGCATCGAAGGACACTCCATCAAAGACACCATCATATGCGAACCCGATGTCAAGCCCTTTACACTGAAGGCCAGTTACTCGGCCCTTTACCAGAATCCCCGGCTCCAATGGCAGAGCAGTACTAACAATGGAGGCTCCTGGCAAAACATCCCCGGCGCTACCACCGACACCTACACCAGACCCGTCACCGCTTCCGGCACCTTCCAGTATCGCGTGCTGATCGCAGATGGAATCAACATAAACCAGCCCTCCTGCCGGATCGCCTCCCAACCCGTAACCGTAAAGGTGAGCCCCAGGGTTCAGGCCCAGGCATCGCCCGACATCCGGGCCTGCCATCTCTCCGATGTGTCCCTATCCGCCAGCGGCGGCAGCAGCTACGCGTGGACAGGACCGGTTGGATTCACATCCGCTGCCCAAAATCCATCCCTGCCAAACATCGGGTACAACCAGACCGGCCGTTACGTGGTCAGGGTTTTCAACGCAGATGGCTGCTCCGCGAACGACAGCGTCAACATCGAGGTCTTGGAAAATGTAGTGATCTCTATGCCTGGACCCCAGGCGGTTTGCGAAGGGTCTCCAGTGACGCTTTCTGTCTCTGGCGGCACACGCATTAAATGGACACCGGCAACCGGATTAAGCAGTGACACCGTGTTCAGCCCAGTGGCACGCGTATCCAATACCACCCGGTACTTTGCCACAGTCACCAATGCAGTAGGCTGTACGGACACAGGAAGCGTGATGATAAACATTTACAAGTTGGCGAAAGCCGATGCGGGGCCCGACCAGAAGATCCTGAAGGGAAACAGTGCCCAACTCAAAGGGACTGTTTCAGGCACCGATGTCAGCTTTGTATGGACACCTTCGAACTATATGGACAACCCTGCCCTGGTCAGCCCAACGGTGAGCCCACCTGCTGATACCCGCTACCGGCTGACCGCCACCTCAAATACCGGATGCAGGAATACTTCAGTGGACGAAGTGGTAGTAAAAGTGTTTGACTTTAAAAAGATCCCCAACACGTTCACCCCCAACGGGGATGGCTATAACGACGTGTGGCAGATCGAACAACTCCGGTCATTTGAAGGATGTATAACCGAAGTATATAACGCAGCAGGTCAGCTCATCTACCGTGATGTGGGTTATTCCAGGCCCTGGGACGGCACGAGGAACGGGAAACCACTTCCTGCGGGAACATATTACTATGCGATCGACCTTAAAATGGAAGGCTTTCCCAAACTTGCAGGCTATATCACGATCCTGCGGTAAGTGCGGCGAGAATAGGTCCGATTTAATTATCTTCGCCTAAATCATCAATTTAATTTATGAATCTTCACGAGTATCAGGCCAAGGAATTACTGAAGAAATATAATGTGACCGTTCAGGAAGGATATGCTTGCTCCACCGTGCATGAAGCTGAAGAAGCCTATCGCCAGATCAAAACACAGTACGGAAGCAGTTTTGCTGTTATCAAAGCCCAGATCCACGCGGGTGGCCGGGGTAAGGGAACCATTAAGGAGAATGGCATTAACGGCGTTAAGGTGGCCAAGAATACTGAGGATGCAATTGACATAGCAAAGAAATTACTGGGTGGTACACTGGTCACCTTGCAGACCGGCCCTACAGGAAAAGTGGTCAACAAGATCCTTGTTGCCCAGGATATGTACTACGATGGCGCTTCTGAAAGAAAAGAATTTTACCTGTCCATCCTGCTCGACAGGGCAACGGGTCAGAACGTGATCATGTACAGCACCGAAGGTGGCATGAACATCGAAGACGTGGCGCACGACACGCCCGAAAAGATCTACCGGGAATGGGTACACCCCGGCGGCGGACTGCTCCCCTTCCAGGCCCGCAAGATCGCCTTCAACCTCAAACTGGAAGGCGAAGCTTTCAAGAACATGGTAAAATTTGTGACAAGCCTTTATAATGCCTATGTGGGTCTAGACTGCTCCATGCTCGAGATCAACCCGCTCTTCAAGGCGGCTGACAATAAGATCGTTGCCGTGGACTGCAAAATGAACATCGACGATAATTCACTCATGCGACACGCTGATGTTGCTGCCCTGCGTGATGTGAATGAAGAAGATCCAACGGAAGTGGAAGCCGGCAAATACAACCTCAACTTTGTCAAACTCGACGGCAATGTGGGTTGCATGGTGAACGGCGCAGGCCTGGCGATGGCTACTATGGATATGATCAAACTCAGCGGAGGAGACCCTGCTAACTTTCTGGATGTGGGCGGAACAGCCAATGCGCAGACCGTGGAAGCCGGCTTCAAGATCATCATGAAAGATCCCAATGTGAAAGCGATCCTCATCAATATCTTCGGCGGTATCGTCCGCTGCGACAGGGTTGCACAGGGCGTTATCGATGCCTATAAAAACCTTGGAAACATCAGCATTCCCATCATCGTGCGCCTGCAAGGCACCAATGCAGAGGAAGCCAAGAAACTGATCGACGAAAGCGGCCTGAAAGTGCAAAGCGCCATCCTGCTTTCAGAAGCAGCTGAACTGGTCAGGAAATCAGTAGCATAAAAACATCATTTATCAATACAAGCCGGGGCACCTCAAATGCCCCGGCTTTTTTGTATCCATACCTGAATTCAGTACATAGTGATGCCTGCAGGTCTGAATAGGGTCGGGTTATAGGGTTTGTACAATAAACACCTGCTGAATGGCGTTATACCATGTAATCCAACAATCGCCACATGAAAACCAATTTAAACAGATCGGCTGCATTGAGTTTGATCGCCTTATTCATCCTGTTTTCTTCGTGCAGCAAGGATGACAATAATAC
>JBBAJN010000074.1:0-14649 GCA_040404045.1 Chitinophagaceae bacterium | reverse complement strand
CACTTCCCGTTCTTGCTACTGGTCATCCTTGAGCAGCGGCCGCCATCCTTGGTTTTAGAGCTACATTGTTTCCCGTCGGAATTGGGTTTTGTCGGCGGCTTGCACACATCGCAAGCCACATATTTCCTGGCGAGGGCGTCCTTTACATCTGTTGCTGTGGCATCTGACTTAGCATAACGGCAATCCTGGAGATGATATTTATAACCGTTCTTGGTGGTCATCACTTTTTGGGCCTTTAGGAGCATTGGGCAGAAGAAAAGCAATGCAATGATAAACAGCTGTTGGAGCTTTGGGTTCATGAACTCATTTTGCCAGAAGATAGCATTTTCCAGAAATTTTCTGAGTATAGCCCCAATCCCCGGCGGAGAAAAGAACAGAAGTTTGGCAAAAACGAGGTATTGTACTATTTTTGCCATCCCCAAAATGGGAATGGCCCCGTAGCTCAATTGAATAGAGCATCTGACTACGGATCAGAAGGTTTCAGGTTTGAATCCTGACGGGGTCACAAAGCCTTGCACGCAGTGCAGGGCTTTTTTATTGACGCGAGCCGAGCTTGCACGGGCCAGGAAGTCAATAAAAAAGGCCAGCGAGTGAAGCGAGTGAAGGCTTTGGGTCACACAACTGCGATTGGATCATGTTATCATCCCGGCAAAAAAAAGAGACCGCAAGCATGCGGTCTCTTTCGAGTGAACATGGTATTTCACCCTTTTCCTACAGATTAAAAAAAGTACTTAGTTTATAAAAGCCATTTTGCTCCGTATCCGGAGTACGGCTGGTGATGTCTGCACCTCCTGTGAACCTGAGCCCATGACCCTTGGGTGTCATGAATTGGATATAAGGGCCTAACCATTGGTAAACATCTGAACTGGCTCCTTCCGAAGGATTGGAACGCAGGTGTTCGTAATGCAGACCTAAAGATATTGGGCCGCCGGTTTTTACGCCAGCATTGATCCAGTAATGCAAGAAATTATTCTGAACCTGGGCGTCCACATAGTTGTTGCCGGTCTTGACCTGACCTTTACGCATAGCTGCATAATAGCCCAGATAGAACTGTCCTTCGAACCGACGCGTGTTGAGGTTGGCCGTCAATGAAGGAACAATACCTTCAAACGGCATACTATAGCTTCCGTTGGAAAGGAGCTTTCCATTCAGAATTCCAATAGAAGGCGATATCACAAGGGCACCGTCCGCTGCCCGAAGATTCAATCCGGCACCGAATTCGGTCCAAAGGCCGCCACCTCCCCCCGTGCCAAACGAGGGCGTTGTCCAAAGAATCGTGTAAAAAGTAAGGTCAGTTTTCTCACTGAGCGACATCGAAGCATTCACTGATGGATAAAACCCAAAAAATGCATCCTGATTGAGGGTAAGATTCACCGAAAACTTGCGTTCTGTTTTCTTCTGCTCCTGGGCCCGGGTAACTCCTAAGCCGACCATCAAGAATAAAATACCGAGGGAGATTTTTTTCATTAGAGTAATTTTTAATTTGATTTATTTTTTGTTATGGGCACAAAAAAAGCTACTCAACGCCAATATTTATCACATTATATTTTTTCATATTTAACTTATGGTTGTAAGAAAGCACTGTTCTAATCGTTCAGAAATGAAAGAAACGGAACTATACCATTGATTTTAAGCACTTTAAACAAGTTGTAGAGTTTGTAGAGCTCAGGTGTTTAATAATAGATCACTTGGCTATATTTCGACATGTGTAATACGAGCAAATCATTTGGCGTATTTCCGGAACTGCCGGATAGGTTGTCAACATCGTATCATCATTCAACTTATCTATCTTGTAGAAGGAAAGATGAACAATGAAAGACTATAAAAAATATTATCTCATTCCTGCTACCCCGGAAGAAGTATATAACGCGCTGACCAATCCCCTGGCCATCCGGTTGTGGACAGGCGAAAACGCGGAAATGTCGGAAGAGCCGGGCTCTGAATTTTCCCTCTGGGATGGCAGCATTTCTGGTAGGAATATCTCTTTTGTAGCCGGCAAGAAAATTGAACAGCAATGGTATTTTGGCGAACAGGAAGAGGCCTCGATCGTAACCATCATCCTGCATCCGCATGCAAAGGGAACATCAGTGGAATTGCGTCATACAAATATCCCCGATAGTGAATTTGACGATATCGCCCAAGGTTGGAACGAGAGCTATTTCTACGCTCTGGATGATTTTTTTTCTGAGTAAAGCAGGTCGATGAAAGCAGCTTCCATCCAGGAGATAAAACAGGAATTACTTGCCCTGCCACCCGGCAAACTCGCAGACATCACCCTCCGCCTGGCCAGGTCTAAGAAAGAAAACAAGGAACTCCTGACTTATCTCCTTTTTGAATCTCATGATATTCCCGCGTATATAGAATCGGTAAAAAAAGAAATAGAAGCAGAATTTTTGGACATCAATGTGTCCCACTTCTATTTCGCCAAGAAGACAATTCGCAAGGCGTTAAGGACAACGAACAAGTTTATCCGGTTTCCAGGCTCAAAACTGGCGGAGGCGGAACTATTGCTGCATTTCTGCCAACTGGTAAAGGACAGCGGCATCAACATCGAAAAAAATCCTGCGCTCAAAAACCTATACCATAACCAGTTGAAAAAAATCAAGAACGCCATGGCAGGATTACACGAAGACATTAACTACGATTTGAACAAACTGCTGGCAGCTGTAGAGAATTAACGGTTTCTGGCACTGCGTTTGAGCGGGCTTCGGAGCACAAAACTGTGAACTGGCATCGAACTTAAATAAACGCAACAGCTCCAAGTTCGCACGTTACAACGCCTGACGCCAAACCCGTGTTGAAGGTAGTATTTCTTTGTCAGTCCGTTATTTGCATTTCCAAAATGCTAAAACTCTTTTACTTTCTTGTGTCATTTCTAACACTCTCAAATAAAAGAGTTAAAGATGAGTAATTTTTAGTTTTACTTTTGCTCTACAGCTTTCTTTAGTAAATCTAAACCCTGTTGATTGGTATTTTCCATTTCTTCTTTTGCTCCAAACAACCACAAAAAAAATGCGTCAACTAATCCAGATTCAAGTTTGAAATCTTGCTTAACTTCTATACCGTTTGACATTTCAGTAAAATAGTAGTCAAAAGTAGGTTTTGCAACAAAGGGTTTTTGAATGTAGCACTGCATACCAACAAATTTGAGTTCATCAACTTTGACGATTTCCTGATAACCCAAATCTTTTCCTTTGTTTCCATCCCAATGGTATTGAGCGCCAACTCCTCCGTCTGTACCTTTTACTTCATATTTTTGTGTTGGGTCTTGCGCTAAAAATGGCGACCATTTTGGGAAGTTGTTCAAGTATTTTACCATATCAAAGACTTCCTGTTCAGTCCCTTTTACAGTAACTGTTTTGATGATTTGAATTGATTTCAAACCACTGGCCTTGTATAAGCCAAATCCGATGAATACAATAAGAGCAAGTCCAATAATTGTGAAAATCATTTTTTTGTTCATTTTAAAAATGTTTACAATTAATTCATTGGAATTACATCTCTAACTTCGACTGTACCACCCATAAAGAGTATTGGGCATTTTTTTGCAAGTTCAGTGGCAGATTCTATGGATTCAGCTTTTAAAATCATATTACCACCAATGGTTTGTCCTTCAGCAATATGAAATCCTTCTTCTGTCCTTTGATTGGCAAAAATCTTTTTCCCTTCAAAACCCAATTGGTGAGTACTTACCAATTTTCCTTGCATTGCAATTCCACCAATAAACTCTCCCCAGTGTTTGTGCATTTCTTGCAACAACTCTCGGGATGGCTCTTCGTTGCTCGGTTCGAATCTGAACAGCAACATAAACTCTTTTAACTGTCTCATACTTATTAAGTTTTTAAGATTTATGATGCTGCAAACTTCAACCAATCAGGAAAAACAGAACTTGCCATATGGCAAGAAAAGCTATTCGCTCGCAATTTCTTTTCTAATTCGGCTCAATGAAGTGTCAGTTATACCTAAAAATGTAGCGATATGCTTTAACGATACATTTTGAACAATGTGGGGTTTGTCCTTCACTAGTTTTAAGTAACGATCTTTGGCTTGGTCTGCAATTAATGAAATACTATGTTCTTTTAAAGCAAAGTAACTCCCAACAAGAAGAGCCCTTTGCTGTTCCCTGAAATTCTGAATAGTATTGAACATTTCCTGAAAATCATTAAATGATATTTCCCAACAAACCAAGTCTGTCAGTGCCTGAATATTTTCCCTTGTTGGGGCAAAGAAAAACATTGATGGATAGTCAATCACAACATCACCTGAACCATAAATATTAAAAGTGATGTCATTACCTTCTGTGTCAATGATGTACGAACGAATAAAACCACTCTCAATAAACCAGTAACTTTTTTCAACCTGTCCTTCTTTCAGCAAATAGTCATTTTTCTGAAAACTAACTTGTTTGTATCGAGGAACAATCTGATCCAACTCGTCTTTTGTTATTCCGCTTGATGCGAATACTTTATCTAGAAAATGTTCTCCTGCCATACTTTCATTTATTGTTTGTATGTCGTAATAGTATTGCCGCCAACTACCCTAATGGCGAATCCAACTTTCTGCTCAGTATTGTCTAATCAAAATCAAACAGATCCCCCAGGAATCCGCCCTTCTTCTTTTTGTAGGGATGGTATTTGTCAGACTCCCGATAGTAATGATCCTGCTTTTTCTCACGGTATGGCTCCTGTACAGGCGGAGGCGCAACTTGGGTTGTTGGGCTGGACCGTTCAATGATCTTATCCAGTTCCCCACGATCAAGCCAAACGCCACGGCATTTTGGACAGTAATCGATCTCTATGCCCTGGCGGTCACTCATGACCAACGTTTCGTTACAATTAGGACACTGCATCATTAAATTTTTGACGGTGAATGAATTTATTTCCAGCCCCCACCCAATGCCTTATACAAACCAATGGCTGCCAGGTACTGGTTCTTCCGGGTTTCGATCAGTTCAATATTGGTGCGCAGCGCATTTTGCCTGGTGAGCAACACTTCCAGGTAGTCTGCCCTTCCCGTACGAAACAATTCCGAAGCCACCTGGATGGAACCGGAAAGCGTGGAATTCTCCTTGTGTTTATACTGGTATACATCCTGGAGGTTGCGAATGTTCGACAATTCCTCATAAACTTCATTGAAACCCCTGGTGACCACCTTCTGGTAGTTGTATAAAGCTTCTACCTGGTTGGCATCGGCCCGTTGGAACTCGCCTTTGATCATACTCCTGTTGATCACCGGAGCAGTGAGTCCCGCTACCAACGAATAAGCCAGCGACTCGGGGAATCTGAATAAAATGGACGGACTATAGCCCTGGGTTCCGAGGCTCGCCCCGATGTTAAGCGCCGGATAAAACATTGCGCGAGCCGCTGTCAGAT
Source organism: Chitinophagaceae bacterium (assembly GCA_040404045.1). GTDB lineage: Bacteria > Bacteroidota > Bacteroidia > Chitinophagales > Chitinophagaceae > Pollutibacter. The sequence goes on along the minus strand of JBBAJN010000074.1, from coordinate 9,277 downwards.
CCGCCTTTGCGGCCTGCAGGTCCCACTCGGACATCCTGATATCCGGCCGATTCCGTAGCAAGGCAGAAGGGAGACCTTCCTTGAACTTCGGCAGGGCCGCGTCACTGAAAAATGTAGTATCACGCGGGATCGGCTGATAGAACCTGCCTGCCAGGAGGTTGATCCGACTTTCGATCCTGACAACGTCCTGCATGATCAGGCTTCTCATGCTGCGCATATTCAGCAACTGCGCTTCAAACTGCTGGACTGCCAGTTCATTGACCACAGCAGCCTGCTTCTGCACCTTTACCAGTTCTATGGCCTCTTCCTGCAACTGAATGGTTTGGTCCAGTACGCGCAATTCATGATCTGCGGCCACCAATTCATAGTAGGCCGCAGATGTTTCCGAAACCAAATTACTGACAATTAAATGCTGCCCTTCCATGGAAGAGAAGAACCGTGCGACAGCAGCTTTTTTCCTGTTCTTTAACTTACCCCAGAGATCCACTTCCCAGGATGCTTGTGCCCCGAAGAAAAAGTCTGGCAGATGCTCAGGAACAACCTGTCCGGGCTTGATATCTGTCGAAGCATTACCTGCCCCGTCCATGGTGTAGAGCCCAAACTTCCTGATGGAGGGTACCGCACCCAAATTCACCATCGGCCTGAGCAGACCCGATGTTTGAGTTACCATGGCCTGGGCCGACCTGATCCTTTGGGCAGCCATGAGGAGGTCGTAATTATTACGAATAACGGTATCGATCAAAGCGGATAAACGGGGTGATGAAAACATCGCCCGCCTTTCCATATCGGCACTGCTGGTGGTGTCGGCAACACCTGTTCCCGTAAAATTCGAGGGGAGGTCAGGATTTGTTCCTACAACGGTTGACTTGGGTATCTGGCAGCCAAACAGGCCTCCAAGTATGCATAAAACAATACAATACTTTTTCATTTATTCGGTTTCGGTTAAGGGTACTTCTTCTTTGAATGCCTTCCAGCCCTGATCGGCCTGCTTTTTTCCTGTTTTTCTGATCTTTTCTTCGAGCGTAGCGAATATTACGTAAAGACCCGGGATGATCAACACACCGAAGATGGTACCAAGGAGCATACCCCCGGCTGCAGCGGAACCGATCGTCCTGTTTCCGATCGCACCTGCACCTGATGCCATCATGAGAGGTAAGAGGCCTGCCACGAAAGCAAATGAGGTCATGAGGATGGGCCTGAGCCTGGATACAGAGCCAGCGATCGCAGCCTGGTACGCACTCATACCCTGTTTATGTTTAAGTGCCGCAAACTCAACGATCAGGATCGCATTCTTACCCAGCAATCCGATCAACATGATCATGGCCACCTGCGCATAGATATTATTCTCCAGGTCCATCATCCACAAAAATGCAAATGCGCCGAATATGCCGGCAGGCAGTGAAAGGATCACGGGCATCGGAAGCAGGAAGCTCTCATACTGGGCAGAAAGCAGCAGGTATACGAACAGGAGACATACCAGGAAGATGAGCACCGCTTCATTGCCGGCCATGGCCTGGTCGCGCGAGGAACCTGCCCAGTCATACGAATAACCTTTCGGCAACTTTCCTGCCGCCTCTTCCTTGATCGCATCGATCGCCTGGCCACTACTGTATCCTTTGGCCTGTTCGCCATTGACCATCGCTGAGGGGTACATGTTGTAACGGGTAACCACTTCTGGTCCGTATATTTTTTCTATTCGCAAGAAGGCAGACACAGGAACCATCTCACCCTCTTTATTCTTCACATACAGCTTCATGATGTCCTCCGGCTTTGCGCGATACTCTGGCAAGGCCTGCACCATCACCCGGTACAACTGCCCGAACCTGATAAAGTTGGTGGCGTATTCACTTCCCAGGAAAGTCTGAAGGGTGCTAAGGATATCGGCAACCACTACCCCTTTCTGGGCGGCCGTGCCATTGTCTATATGTACCATGAACTGCGGGAAACTGGCGTCGAATGTGGTAAAGGCATTGGAGATCTCCGGACGCTGACTCACGGAATCCGAAAATTTCACGGCCACCTCTTCCAACCGCTTCAGGTCGCCTTTCCCCGTGCGGTCCAGGAGCCTCAATTCAAAACCACTCGCGTTACCGAAACCGGGTACAGGAGGTGGTGTAAAAAATTCGATCTTGGCGTCTTTGATGAAGGCGGTCTTCTCCTTCAGCTCCTCGATGATTTCTTTGTCCGTCATCTTCCGTTGGTCCCATTTCTTCAGGGTGATGAGGTTCATGCCGAAGGATGCGCCAGTACCATCGGACAACACATTAAATCCCGCCAGCGTGGATACCGATTCAACACCCTCAATTTTCTGAGCCGTTTCCTGGATGGCGTCTACCACTTTCTCAGTCCGTTCTAACGTAGCGCCAGAGGGGGTTGTCACGCTCGCATAAATAGTTGCCTGGTCCTCGTTAGGAATGAAACCAGTAGGGAGGATACTTCCCAAAACACCCGTAGCTGTACAGAATACGATCAACATGGCAAAGGTAACCACCCGCCGATTGGCGATGGCTCCAACGAACCACTTATATCGATCCGATAATCCATTGTACCAATTATTGAAACCGGTGAAGAATTTATCCATCATGCCCTTCTTCTTGTTAGGGTCATGTTTCTTCAACATCAGGATACATAAGGCCGGGGTCAGCGTCAGTGCCACCACGCCGGAAAGGACGATGGAAACAGACATGGTCAGCGAGAACTGGCGGTAAAATATTCCTGCCGACCCGGGCATGAACGAAACGGGCAGGAACACGGCAGACATCACCAGCGTGATGGCGATGATAGCGCCGCTGATCTCTTTCATGGCCTGGAACGTTGCTTCCTTGGGCCCTATATGTAACTCCTCCATCTTGGCGTGCACAGCCTCTATGACCACGATGGCATTATCCACCACGATACCGATGGCCAGTACCAGGGCGAACAATGTGATGAGGTTGAGGGAGAAACCGAACAGTTGCATGAAGAAGAATGTTCCGATCAGGGACACGGGCACAGCGATGGCCGGTATCAATGTGGAACGGAAATCCTGCAGGAAGATGAACACCACCAGGGATACCAGCAGGAAAGCTTCTATCAGGGTTTTAACCACCTCGTTGATGGACGCATCCAGGAAGGAAGAAACGTCATAGCTGATGGTATAGTCCATCCCCGCCGGAAAATCTTTTTTCAGCTCGGCCATCCTGGCCTTGATATTACCGATCACCTCACGGGCGTTACTGCCCGGCCTTTGTTTCAGCATGATGGCCGCCGAAGGCTTTCCATTCTCTTTGGAGATCACATCATACTCCTGCGAACCGAAGTCCACTTCTCCGATGTCTTTAAGGCGAATGATCTCCCCTTCATTACTGCTTTTCAACACCACATTTTCATACTGCTCCTTTGTATTGTATTTCCCGGTGTATTTCAATACATATTGTAAAGACTGCGCCTTGCGTCCCGAACTCTCCCCGATCTTACCCGGAGCAGCTTCCACATTCTGCTGCTTCAGGCTATTGACCACATCGTCTGTGGAAATATTGTAGGAGGTCATTTTTTGCGGGTTCAGCCATATCCGCATGGAATACTCCCGCGACCCCATGATATCCGCAAATCCAACGCCCTCGATCCTTTTCAGCTCTGCCATCAGGTTGATGTCCGTATAGTTATACAGGAATTTTTCATCCATGGAAGGATCATTGCTGAGCAGGTTGACATACAGCAACATACTGTTCTGCACTTTCTCAACGATCACACCTGCCTTGATCACTTCTTCAGGTAGTTCGTCCAAAATGGACGATACACGATTCTGTACGTTTACGGCAGCCACATCCGGATTGGTACCGGCTTTGAAAACGATCTGGATCACCGATGTGCCGTCGTTACCGGAAACCGATGACATGTATTGCATGCCGGGCACCCCATTGATGGCGCGCTCAAGCGGTGTGACAACAGCCTTGACACAGGTCTCGGCGTTGGCACCGGTATACTTGGTAGTTACGTTCACCTCGGGCGGTGCGATATCCGGGAACTGTGTTACTGGTAGCTGGGTAAATGCCAGCAGGCCCAGCATGGTGATCATAAGGGATATGACGATGGACAGGACCGGCCTGTTCATGAATGTTGAAACCATGAAAAAAGAAAATTTAGTAAGGGGATCAGTTGAACCTTATGTTTTGAAAAGCGACGGGTTGCGGCGTGATCCGCTCTCCCTCCTTAACCTGCTGGATGCCTTCATACAGGATCCTGTCTTCGGGCAGCAATCCGGCCTCTACCACGTACAGGTGTGGCAACCTGATTTTGGGCGTGATATTCCTCATCCTTACGATATTGGAACTATCAATGACAAATACGTAGATCTTGTCCTGTATCTCGAAAGTGGTTTTTTGCGGGATAACCATGGCGTTGCGCAGTTTCTCGCGAACCAGGATCTTTCCGCTTGCCCCGTGTTTCAGGACGAGTTCAGGGTTTCTAAACCTTGCCCTGAATGCAATGTTTCCGGTTTCCTTGTCGATTTCGTTCTCTGCTGTCTCTACCCTACCATGGTAACGGAAAGGCTGGTTGTTAGCCATCAGCAGGGTCACGTCTTTCATGGCACTGGTGCTGTCGTTGTGCATGATGTCTATAAATTCCTTCTCCGACACATTGAAATAAGCAAACACTTCATTGTTGTTGGAAATGGTGGTCACCAGATCTCCCTCCGACACAAGGCTGCCGGTTTTGAATGGAATACGATTAATTACCCCGTCGAAAGGTGCTTTTACTTCAGTGAAGGAAAGATTTAGCTGGGCAATGGAAATCGCGGCGCGGGCCTCTTCGATCTTTGCTTCTATCGCTTCTTTACGGGCCTGGGCCATCTCAAGCTCTGAGTTGGATACGATATTTTTCTCGGCGAGCGTCCGCGTATTTTTTAGCTCTACCTCAGCCACCCGCAATTCGGCAATCAGGCTTTTATAATTGGCATTGGCCTTCAGGAGATTCTCCCGGAACTCCCGGCTCCCCAGGGTGAACAGGATCTGTCCTTTCCTGACAGGCTTCCCTTCATCAACATGGATCTTTTCTATAAAACCCTTCACGTGGGTTCGTATCTCAACATTCTGAATGGAATGGATATCCGCGATGTATTCTTTGGTGAATACCGTATCTACCAGCGCTGGTTGTACGACAGGATATTTTGAAACGGCCTCTTTTCCACGGGCGGCTTCAGACTGGGAGCAGGAACCAAAAAAAAGGATAATAACGGGAATAAACAGAAGTAGATATCTCTTGCAATAAGATAAGATGCTCATGATTGATTTAATTTGAGTTGGTCAACGAGGACTGGGCAGAAAATGAACTCAAATGGATTTGGGCGGCGGGGTGTATATGTCGCCGGAGGGATTACAGGTGCCCGGAGCCGGTGCAAAACACAGAAGATCGGCGGCAGCCAGTACTTGCCTGACATGGTGGGGAGGGAAAGATAATCGGTGGCAGAACTCAGATTCTTCTTCAAGTCCCGGGAGTTCGGATCCCTGTTGCGGGTTTTCCCCTTCGCTTCCCGGAAGTCTCTGGCCGATCTCGTATGCATTATCCACCAGCGAAAACTGCATAGCCGGCACTACTATTCCGATGATGGAATAGATCATGAAGAACAGCAGGCAGGTGTATTGTTTTGTCATACTGCGAATCCGAATAATGTATAAAACCCTTTTTGTCTGATTTTGTTCAAAAGAAGCCACAAACAATGTTAAACGGAACGCAAAACTACGTGTCTAGCATGTGCCATAAAGTTAAAACCGTGTAAAAATGATCAGATCCTCTCCTTGTTGATCATCTTAACAGGGTCCATCATATAGGTTAAGATCGCGCCATCTCTGTACAATTCCACGATTCGGAAGCCGCGGTATGGCACGCCCCAACTCCCACCGATGTGGCCATCAAAAATGTAAGGGATATTGTTGTGCCAGATGATGCTGTCCTTATCGTGCTCATGTCCATGGAATACCGCCCTCAGGTTGTGCTGCTGTTTGACTATAGCGACAAACTCCTTAGACTCTATGGCGTTGGCGGTAAACTTGACCGGGGGAATGTGGATGATGAGCAGAATATGTTTGGCGGACTCATGTTCCTTAAACTTTTTTTCCAGCCAGTTCAGATCCGGCGGCAGATACTCCCCTTTGGCATTGGACGTAGAAGCAAACAACATGACCGTATCACCTTGTCGTTTATCATAATTTAATGGTCGCTGCCAGGCGGACTCCCACTGTTCAGGTGTTGCATGGTCGTGGTTCCCCTGCGTCACATAATAGGTCATGGGTAACGTATCAAGGATCTTTTTTGCTTCTCCAAAATAACTGATATCATCATGCACAATATCCCCGTTGATCACCGCGAAATCAAAGGGCGAGGTCTTGTGCTGGACAGTTATCTGGGTCACGGCAGATTCGAGGTATTCGCGATAAGGGGTGTTTTTCTGTCCGTAATGACTGTCCGATCCAATCACGAAACGCATTTTGGCCTTCCTGTTACCCGATAAATAATCCGAAGCCAGAACAGACTGGCCATTGAACAGGACCAGGGCAGAAGACAGGTTTGCAATAAAATGACGACGATCCATATTTGGAGGTTGAAGGAGTGAATCTAATCAAAATTACAAGAGCTTGGCCCGGACAAGGATGAAATTTGACATGGCAAATTGCCCGCAATCGATTAAATTGTTTGCACAAAATCAAAACGATCGCTTATGACCGCTTCGCGTCGCCATTTTATTCGCAATACGGCCCTTGCCGCAGCCTCTTTTATGATCGTACCCCGGCATGTCATTGGCCGTGGTTTTACTGCCCCCAGCGACATGTTTGGCCTCGGCTTCATTGGCACTGGCAAACAAGCCCGGGGATTGTTGAGCCAGTTTAAGAAGCAACCGGTTCGCATCCTTGCAGGATCTGACGTGGATGCCACAAAACTGAGCCTGTTCAAGACCCTGGCCGAGAAGGCCTATGCAGAAGCTACTGGAAATACGCCTGCAGGTGGCTTTAAATCGTTACCCGACTACCGCAATATGCTCGCGGATCCATCGATAGATGGTGTGGTGATCGCTACGCCTGACCATTGGCACGCCTACCAGGCCATCAGGGCTGCAGAAGCCAAAAAACATATCTACCTGGAGAAACCGCTTACCCGGACCATCTCTGAAGGACGTGCACTGGTTAAAGCGGTGAAGAAACACAACGTGGTACTGCAGACCGGCAGCATGCAAAGATCATCGAAGAATTTCCGCTCTGCCTGTGAACTGGTCAGAAACGGATATATCGGCCAGGTCCGTGAAGTGTTGGTGCATGTTGGCGATCCGGCCATTCCTTGTAACCTGGGCGAGGAAGCCAAACCATCGCACCTTGATTGGGAAGGATGGGTTGGACCAGCCGCCTATCACCCTTTCCATTCTGAACTGTCGCCGCCCGTAGAGAAAGATATTTTCCCCAACTGGCGCAAATACCGCGAGTATGCCGGTGGTATTTTGTCGGACTGGGGAGCGCATATGTTCGATATCGCACAGTGGGGTTTGGGCATGGACCATACGGGTCCGGTTCAGCTCATCCCACCTAAAAATCCTGCTGCGGTGAGGGGTCTTGAAATGGTGTATGCCAATGGTGTAGTCATGAAACATTTTGACCTCGGCCGTGGGTTTGGGGTGAGGTTCAAAGGCGATAAAGGCACTATTGATATCGCAAGGAATTATTTCGACAGCAACCCCGCAAACCTCGCCTCGGCAACGATTCAGCCGGGAGAAACAAAGCTTTATGCATCCGATGATCATTATGCCGACTGGTTGAATGCCTGCAAGAATAAAACGGAGCCGATCTGCCCGGCTGAGGTTGGCCACAGGAGCAATTCATTGAGTGCGCTTGCCAACATCGCCTACCAGCTCAACAGACCATTGACCTGGGATCCGAAGAGGGAAGTATTCAAGAACGATAAAGAAGCTGATAAACTGCTGTTGCCCAATTACAGGCAGGGTTGGAAGCTTTGAGCCAATAGTAAAAAATAAAAAGCCTTGCCATGCAGGGCTTTTTTCGTTGTATACATTTTCTGAAAAAAATTATTTAATCTCAACATGAATAAATCGCTTTACCTCGCCTTGTTCTGTCTTTTGACCGTATCCTGGCTAAATGCACAGACCAAGCTTTTCAACGTGCTGGATTTCGGGGCAAGAAACGATGGCATTACCTTGAACACGCTCGCCATACAGCAAGCCATTGATGCTGCATCGGCAAGTGGCAAGGGCACGGTATTGATCCCCCGGGGCAGGTTTCTTACAGGTGTGCTTCACCTGAAGTCGAACGTTCAGTTGCACCTGCACGAAGAAGCCGTGCTGCTGGCCACCACAGATCGCATGCAGTACGGGCCTTCGCTCAAAGCCTCACCGTGGATCGTGGCGGAGAACGCCCATCATGTTTCCATTACCGGGAAAGGATTACTCGACGGCCAGTGCGACCTGTTGATCGAAGATATTTACAAGGGCCTTCGTGCCGGCACCTTGCAGGATCCGGAATGGAAGCGATTCAATCCCTGGCACCAGCGGAGGCCCGTGGAAAGGAACCGACCCCGAATGCTGGAATTCAGGAACTGCGACAGCGTGACCATTCGCGATGTAAAGATGCAGAACGGCACTTCATAGATACAGGACTATCAGTCCTGCACCAACCTGCTCATCGAAGGCATCCAGGTATTGAGCAACACGTTTCTGAACAATGACGGCATAGACCTGACCGACTGCAAAAATGCAGTGGTAAGAAATTGCACGGTGAATGCAGCCGACGATGGGATCTGCCTGAAATCCTCATTAAGAAATAAGGGCTGCGAAAACATCCTCATTGAAAACTGCCGTGTGCGATCCAGTGCCAGCGCCGTGAAATTTGGAACAGCATCCCATGGAGGATTCAGAAATATCACCGTCAGAAATATCTACGTGTACGATACTTATCGGTCTGCCATCACCATAGAAGCAGTGGATGGCGGCGCCATTGAAAATGTTACCATAAGCAACATCACGTCCGTGAATACCGGTAACGCTTTTTTCATTCGGTTGGGTCACAGGAACAAGGATAGTGTATATAGCACGATTCGAAATGTGACCATCCGGAACATGAAAGCCTATGTACCGAAAGCGAAGCCGGATAAAGGCTATTTCATGGAAGGGCCTGAACTGCTGATTGCATCCGGAGACGATCCTGAAAGAATTATTGCTGGCACCCAAAAGCCCGTGTGGCATCATTACGGCATTGATTCCAATGCAAAAAAATATGCGCATAATGTGTTTCCCTCT
>JBBAJN010000073.1:0-14734 GCA_040404045.1 Chitinophagaceae bacterium | reverse complement strand
GAATACCGGACCATATCGATAGCATTGACCGGGGTACAATCGTCAGGGCCGCAGTTCCCCCAGGGACCGTGGCTGAAAAAACCGAACCTGCAGTGAACAACCCACAACCCGCTCCTTCATTGGATGCAGCAGCTCCAAAAGCCCTGAAAGAGTCCGTTGCGGCAAAACCGGTTCAAAAAAATCAGGTACCCGTGTCTGTTATGAAGCCAGAGGCACCGAAAACCATTGAAGAGAAATTCCTGGAGCGAAAGAAATTACTGGTCACCGAAATACCCGTCTCCGGGGATTCGATCAAACTGGGTTTTTACGACCACGCGGAGATCGATGGCGATTCGATCACCCTCTTCCTGAATGGAAAAATGATCTACCAGCATATCCTGCTCAGGGCGCAGCCATTCGAATTCACGCTGCCCGTTTCTGAACTTGCGGATAGCAACGAGATGATCATGGTGGCGGAAAACCTGGGTTCCATCCCGCCAAACACATCCCTCATGATCGTATGGATCAATGGGGTCAGGCATGAGGCCAGGCTGGAAAGCACGGAGAGCAGCAGCGCGATGATCCGGTTTACGAAAAAGAAACAGGCTCAGGAGCAAGCACAGGCCGGGGTACCAAAACTTCCCTGATGTCAATCGATTTCAACAGCGAATGCTCAAGCATCTCAGCATAGGTTTCGAAATAAACGATCACATCTTCGCGCTCATTCTTTCTCAGCCACCGGAAACCACCGGGCAGTTGCTCAAGTACTTCCCTATTATCGAGATATTCAAGGTTATGGATGTCTGAGGGTGTGAGACCGGCGTCCATGAGTTTGGAAACCATCAGGTCAACCGGCGCACTGGTAACACCGCAAAAATCCTCGGCCAGTTCGGTCCATTCACCGATCCCGGTTTGCGCATGACCCATAATTTCCTGCCTGCTTAATGGAGTAATCACCTGTAACAGGTTACCGCAATTACAGGCACCGTGGTTTCCCCACGCGTACGTAGCTCCATCCTTCAGCCTTTGTGCTGTTTCGCGGAGGGCATTGATGAGTATGATATTTGGAGTTGCCATGCTGTAATTTATAAATACCAACAGCAGTTGCAAGCGTTTGTTCAACTTTTGGGGAGGAACCCCAATTCACCCGGTTAACATATCGCCAAACGCACCCTAAAATTTGACACATAGCCGCCATATAGAACCCTTGAAAACTACCTAGCTTCCCCGCAAAATTTAAGAGATTCTATGTTCAAGAAAACACTTGCATCAGTACTGGTTGCTGCCGTCCTTTGTACAACAGCATTCGCGCAGCAAAAGCCCAATATCCTCGTGATCTGGGGTGATGATATCGGCACCTGGAACATCAGCCACAACAACCGGGGTATGATGGGTTACCAGACCCCCAACATTGACCGCATTGCCAGGGAAGGCGTTGGCTTTACAGATTACTATGCCCAGCAGTCGTGCACGGCCGGCAGGGCGGCATTCCTTGGCGGAAACGTTCCCGTTCGCACCGGTATGACCAAAGTGGGCCTGCCCGGTGCCAAAGAAGGCTGGCAGAAAACCGATGTCACCATCGCCACGGTCATGAAAAGCCTGGGCTATTCTACCGGCCAGTTCGGAAAGAACCACCAGGGTGACCTGGACGAGCATCTGCCTACCATGCATGGATTTGATGAATTCCTGGGTAACCTTTACCACCTGAACGCCGAAGAAGAGCCGGAGAATGAAGACTATCCCGGCGATTTGAAAATGGCCAATGGCAAAACATTTAAAGAAAGCTTCGGTCCTCGCGGCGTGATCCATAGCTGGGCCGATGGTAAAGGCGGACAGCGTATTGAGAATACAGGCCCCCTGACCAAGAAAAGAATGGAAACCATAGACGATGAGAGCCTGGCTGCCGCCAAAGAGTTCATCACCAAACAGGTTAAATCGGGTAAACCTTTTTTCTGCTGGTGGAATGGAACACGTATGCACTTTCGTACGCACGTGAAAGAAGATCGCAGGCATAAAGGAAACGATGAATATACCGATGGCATGATCGAGCACGATATGCACGTTGGTCAGCTGCTGAAGCTGCTGGATGATCTGGGCATTGCCAATAATACCGTTGTACAATATTCAACGGATAACGGCCCCCACTATAATACCTGGCCAGACGCAGGCACAACGCCTTTCCATGGCGAAAAGAACAGCAGTTGGGAAGGGGCATACCGTGTACCTGCTTTCATTAAGTGGCCTGGAAAATTCCCGGCAGGCGTGACGCTCAACGGCCTGGTTTCCCATGAGGACTGGCTGCCTACATTCGCTGCCATCGCGGGCAATCCAAATGTCGCAGAGCAACTGAAAAAAGGTGCCACATTAAATGGAAGACCATACAAGAACTACATTGATGGCGTAAATCAACTTGACTACCTCAGCGGTAAAGTGAAAGAATCACCGCGCCAGGGCTTTGTGTATGTGAACGATGCCGGCGAAGTGGCGGCCATCAGGTATAACGATTGGAAAGTGATGTTTATGGAAAACCGGGCAAGTCAGATGCAGATTTGGCTCGAGCCATTTGTTGAACTGCGCGCCCCATACCTGTTCAACCTGCGCCGGGACCCGTTTGAAAAAGCATTGTATGGAGCAAATACGTATTTCGACTGGTACATAGACAGGGCAGGATTTGTAATACCGCCTATACAGCAATATGCATTCAAATTCCTCGCCACATTCAAAGATTTTCCGCCCAGCCAAACTGCTGGTACCTGGAGCTTGAGCAAAGTGCAGAAACAGATTGAAAGCATGACCCCAAGTAAATAAACCAGAAGTTCGATAAATAGCCTGGCATAAAATAAAAGAGAGGCCGTCTTAACTGAATAAGACGGCCTCTCTTCATATTCATTACCCCGGGATTACACCACCAGGTTGATCATCTTATTTTTCACATAGATCACTTTCTTCGGCTGCTTACCCTCGAGCCATTTTCTGACAGTATCATCCGCCAGCACGATCTCTTCCACTTGTTCCTGGGTAGCATCCAGTGAGAGGCTGAGTTCAGTACGTGTCTTACCATTGATGGCCACCGGATAGAGCTTTGAGGTCTCCACCAGGTACTGCTCTTCCACTGCTGGCCAGGGGCTGTTCAGCACGCTGCCTTCCTTACCCAGGATCTGCCACAACTCTTCTGCCATATGTGGCGCATAGGCAGCCAGGGAGACTGCGAATTTTTCGAGTACCTTCCTCTTATGACATTTGAGATCTGACAGTTCATTGGCGCCGATCATGAAGGTGCTCACCCCCGTATTGAAAGAAAAACGCTCTGTATCTTCATCCACTTTTTTGATCATGCGATAGAGTGCCTTCCATTCCGCTGGGGTTGGTTCGGCATCCGTGACCAGCACCTTGCCTTTTTCCTCATCCACAAACAGCCGCCAAACTTTCTTCAGGAAACGGTGTACCCCCTCAATGCCCTTGGTATCCCAGGGTTTATCCTGTTCCACGGGACCCAGGAACATTTCATACATACGGAAGGTGTCTGCGCCATATCTCTCCACGATATCATCGGGATTAACCACATTGAAATAGCGCTTGCTCATTTTTTCGAGGCGGGATCCGCAGATGTATTTGCCATTCTCCAGGAGGAACTGTGCTCCCTCAAAATCAGGCTTCCATTTGGAGAAGGCGTCGGTATCCAGCTCAAAGCCATTCACCATGTTCACATCAGCATGCAATTCATCGGTTTCATATCCGTCTTTCAATCCTGCTGACACAAACGTATTTGTTCCGCGAACGCGGTATACCAGCCTTGAATCGCCGCCGATCTTGCCCTGGTTCACGAGGCGCTTATAGGGCTCTTCGAAGCCGAGATATCCCAGGTCATAGAGTGCCTTGGTCCACATCCGGCTGTACAACAAATGGCCCACGGCATGTTCTGTACCGCCTATATAGAGATCCACCTGGTTCCAGTAATCACTGGCTTCCCGGCTGCAGAAAGCTGCTCCATTTTCCGGATCCATGTATCGGAGAAAATACCAGGATGAGCCTGCATAACCGGGCATGGTGTTCACTTCGCGAAGACCATCATCATGGTTTTTCCAGTCGGGCAGGTTGGCCAGCGGGCCCTCGCCTTCCGGACCGGGTTTAAGGTCATCCAGATGCGGGAGCATCACGGGTAGTTCAGATTCAGGCAGCGGAATCGCAACGCCATCTTTCCAAACAATGGGGAAAGGTTCACCCCAATAACGCTGTCGGCTAAACGCAGCGTCACGCATCTTATAGTTGACTCGGCGCTGGCCGATGCCCATGTCCTCCAGCTTGCTGATCACTACTTCACTGGCCTCGCGCATCACCATGCCATTGAGGAAGCCGCTGTTCTCGAGCGTAGCGTCCTTGGTGGCATTGGCTTCTTCACCGTTGTAATGCGGGCCGATGATATTGGTAATGGATATCTTGAAATGGTTGGCGAATTTATGGTCACGCTCATCGCCGCAGGGAACACCCATGATGGCGCCGGTGCCATAGCCCGCGAGAACGTATTCGCTGATCCATACGGGGATCTGGCGTCCATCAAACGGATTCACAGCATAAGAGCCGGTAAATACGCCGGTGATCTTTTTCTCGGCCATGCGTTCGCGCTCGCTCCTGCTATTTACATAAGCCAGGTATTCATCAACGGCCTCTTTTTGGCCGGAAGTTTTGATCTGTTGCACCAGCTCATGCTCCGGGGCGATCACCATGAAATCGACACCAAAAATGGTATCGGGCCTGGTAGTGTACACTTTGAGTACATGCCCATCTTCCAACTCATCAGACGCCAGTTTGAAATCGATCTCCGCGCCATAGCTTTTACCGATCCAGTTGGTTTGCATTTCCTTCATGCTCTCGCTGAAATCCACCGTATCAAGGCCGCTGACAAGCCGGTCAGCATACTCCGTGATCCGCAGGTACCACTGCCTCAATTTTTTTCGCACCACGGGAAAACCGCCGCGTTCGCTGACGCCGTTGATCACTTCATCGTTGGCGAGAACGGTGCCCAGGGCCTCACACCAGTTCACCTCGCCATAGCCGCAATAGGCCACACGATACTGCATGAGAATGTCCTGCTGCTCTTTGTGGGAATATCCTTTCCACTGATCAGCTGTGAACGCCAATTTGCGGTCACCGGGACATTCGTGCGCTGCATTGCCTGCAGACGCGAATATTTCCTCAAGTGCTGAAATGGATTCCGTTTTCTGTGTCCTGCGGTTGTACCAGCTTCCGAAAAGTTGCAGGAAAATCCATTGGGTCCATTTGTAATAGGCAGGGTCGCTGGTTTGTACCTCCCTTGACCAGTCGTAGCAAAAACCGATCTTGTCCAGTTGTTTCCGGAACGTGCTGATATTGGCTGCCGTTGAAACGGCTGGGGGAATTCCGTGTTCGATCGCATACTGCTCAGCGGGAAGTCCGAAAGAATCATAACCCATCGGATGGAGCACATTGAAACCCTTTAGCCTTTTATGCCTGCTGAATATATCGCTGGCGATATAACCCAGGGGGTGGCCCACATGGAGTCCTGCTCCGCTGGGGTATGGGAACATATCCAACACATAGTATTTGGGGAGGGAAGGGTCCGTATTCACTTTATACACCGAATCCCGTATCCAGCTTTCCTGCCATTTCTTTTCGATTGCCCTGAAATTGTATTCCATAATCTGTCCTTAGCTACCTGCAAGTGGGGTGATTTGTTAAAACCGCTCTGTAGGAGGGATGGCAAAAATACGCAAACGGCTCAAAATGCCTATTTTTGCCGCATTGAGCATTTGTTTTAAATCCGGTACGCATTATGTCTGAGATCAGCAAAACATCCATGAAAAGAAGCAAACCCAGCTATTTCATGTCGATCCTGGGTGTGGCCCTCGTATTGTTCATTCTGGGCCTGTTGGGCTGGATCGTGATCAATGCCAGCAAACTGGAGAACTATTTCAAGGGGAATGTACAACTGCATGCCTTTATCCGGGAAGGAAGTCCCCAGAAAGACATTGACTCCCTGCGCAATTTTGTGGCCGCCAAGCCCTATGCACGGGACGTACAGTACATCACCAAGGAGATGGCCAGGGCAAAATTTATTGGTGACAACAACGAAGACTGGAATAAAGTGCTCGATTACAACCCGCTGCCGGCGAGCATAGATTTTTTCCTCGAGCCTGAATATGTAAATAAAGACAGTATTGGCAAGGTGATCAGCGATGTTCAATCGGTATTCATCGTCAGCGAGGTTAAATACCCTGATGCCGTTGTCAACAGCCTCAACGCCCTGGTACGGAAGATAGAGATCGTGCTGCTGGTGATTGCGGCCATGTTATCTCTGATCGCCATCGTGCTGATCGATAACACGATCAAGCTGGCCATGTTCAGCCATCGGTTCATCATCAAGACCATGCAGATGGTGGGCGCCACCAGGTGGTTCATATCGAGGCCGTTCGACAAAAAAGCCATTATTAATGGCCTTACTTCGGCCCTGCTGGCCATTGCGGCGATCGGATTGATCATTTTCAGCGTGGAGCAATGGTGGCTTCCCGAGATCAAGGCACTGAGGGACAATGGACTGCTGATTTTGCTGTTTATTTCATTGATCCTCGTGGGGATAGGTATTACGTTTTTCAGTACGCATCGAAGCGTTACGAAGTACCTGAAAATGAAGTTGGACGACCTTTATTAGGATTAGCGAATTGGCGGATTTACGAATTGGCGAATTGTTATATATTCATGTTATGGAAAAGAAAAAAGTAGAACTGTTTACTAAAGATAATTACCTCTGGATGGGCATAGGCGTGGCTGTTATGCTGGTGGGCCTGTTGTTAATGGCTGGTGGAAAGAACAGTGACCCCAACGTGTTCAACGAGGGCGAGGTATACAGCTTCAGGAGGATCACCCTTGCCCCCATCCTCATCATTGCGGGACTGATGGTGGAAGTGTATGCCATCATGAAAAGACCAAAAGCCTGAATTAAAATATAATGAACCGGAAAAGCGATGGTCCCATCGCTTTTTTTATTGAACAGCATGAATACGATCCAAGCCATCATCATCGCCATCATTGAAGGCATCACAGAATTCCTGCCCATATCCTCTACCGGGCACATGGCCATCACCTCTGCCTTTATGGGCATCCATACCGATCCATTTACCAAACTGTTCGAGATCGTGATCCAGTTCGGGGCCATCCTGAGCGTGGTGGTATTGTACTGGAAAAAATTCCTCGACTTCAAGCGCATCTCTTTTTACATAAAACTCATCATTGCCATCATTCCTGCCCTGGTCTTTGGTGCATTGTTGAAATCGCATATCGAATCCATACTGGAAAGGCCTTTTGTGATCGCCATGGTGCTGTTACTCGGAGGTGTGGTGCTTCTGTTTGTAGACAAATGGTTTGTGAACCCCACCATTCTCCGGGAAGAAGACATCACAAATAAACAGGCCCTCGCTATCGGAGGCTACCAGGTGCTGAGTATCATGTTCCCGGGTTTGAGCCGGAGCGCTGCCACCATCATCGGCGGTATGCAGCAGAAGCTATCGCGCGAAGCGGCGGCGGAATTTTCATTTTTCCTGGCGGTACCCACCATGATGGCGGCTACCGTGAAAAGCCTATACGACGTGTACAAGGAAACCCCGGAGGTGATGGATGCTTCGCGCGTGAACATCCTCCTGATGGGCTGCGTCATTGCATTTATTGTAGCCATATTGGCCATCAAATTCTTCATCGGCTTTCTGCAAAGGAACGGGTTCAGGATGTTCGGGATCTACCGGATCGTGCTGGGTGTGGTACTCCTGGCACTGATAGCTATGGGGAAACTTTAGAAATCCCCCCTCCCCTTGGGTCAAGTGGAAAAGATTACCTACCTTTTTTTGACGTTTGACTGCTTATGACAACAACAACCGTTACGGCTGACAAGAAAGTGGTGCGCGCCTGGACCATGTACGACTGGGCGAATTCCGTGTACAACCTGGTAGTGACCTCTACGATATTCCCGGCTTATTACGAGAGCCTGACAGGCGATGGAAATACTGAGACGCAGGACTTTATACAGTTCCTTGGGATGAGGTTCGACAATGCCGCGTTGTACAATTATGCGCTTGCCTTCGGCTTTGCCATCGTGGCTATTCTCTCTCCACTATTGAGTTCCATAGCGGATTACAAGGGCAACAAGAAAACTTTCCTGCGTTTCTTCATGACCATGGGAAGCATGGCCTGTTCCCTGCTTTTCTTTTATGGGAAAGATAACCTGGCCTGGGGCATTGCCCTATCTGTGATCGCCTGTATTGGCTTTTGGTCCAGCCTGGTCTTTTATAATTCCTACCTGCCTGAGATCGCGGCACCGGAAGACAGGGACCGGGTATCTGCGCGGGGTTTCTCCATGGGCTATATCGGATCCGTCATCCTGCAGCTCTTCAGTTTGGTATTGATCATGAAAGGCGACTGGTTTGGGATCGATGCCGGCCGTGGTTCACAACTCAGTTTCCTTCTCGTAGGTATCTGGTGGTTGGGCTTTGGAACATGGGCCATACGCAAGTTACCTGATCCGGCATATGCGGGTAAGGTAGCCGGGAACAATGTACTGTTGAATGGTTACCGCGAGTTGGGGAAGGTATGGGAACAACTGAGGACCATGAAAGTGCTGAAAAGTTATCTCGGCGCCTATTTCTTTTACAATATGGGTGTGCAGACGGTGATGCTTTCCGCGCCGTTGTATGCCAGCGGTGAACTGGCCGTGCCGCAGAGTAATCTTATCATAGCCATCTTGATCCTGCAGCTGATCGCCATACCTGGTGCGTTTACCATTTCCTGGCTGTCTGAAAAGATTGGCAATATTACGGCCCTGATCGTTTGCGTGGTATTCTGGGTCTACCTCTGCATTTTTGGTTACAATATCCCCACCGGTGACGTAAACATGTTCTATATCCTTGCCGTGCAGGTTGGCTTTGTCATGGGGGGCATACAGGCCTTGAGTCGCTCCACCTATGCCAAGCTGATGCCAATGACCAAAGACACGGCGTCGTTCTTCAGTTTCTTCGATGTTGCTGAAAAAGTAGGGATCGTGATTGGACTCTTCCTGTTCGGCTTTCTCACTGAACTCACCGGCTCCCAAAGAACATCCGTGTTAAGCTGCATGACCTTCTTTGCGATCGGACTTGTGTTTTTACTGGTGACGTTGAAGAGGGGAAGGATGCAGCAAGCCATTTAACGGGTCTGCTTTATTAATATCTGAACTTCGCCGAAATGGACGGCGGGTTCAGAAAGAACACCGCAAACGGAGATACTTGTTTCTCCCGATGGTCAGCAGATAGATCAATCCTAAAAACACCGGGATAACCAGGAAAATCAGGTACGAAAACCCAAGCGTTATATCCAGGAAAAAATGAAGCGCGATGATGCCGGAGCCTAAAGGCGTCAGCCATTTGCTGAACCGGAATCCGGATAAGGCGACCGTTACGGACTCTCCCTCCTTCACGTCGACCTCGATCTCCTCGCTGCCGCACCAGTCAATCTTTGCCATTACCTTGTGGCTTCCTGCGGCAACGGCATAATTCTTTGTCTCCCCATTCCCAATTTTGCCTGCCTCCACGCCATCAATGAAAATCCGGTAACTTCTGTTTGAGTTGACATACTCGTTATGACGTTGTACAATGATGGCGCTCATATTCTCTTTATAATGATGATTGAAGGCTTGCAGCCCCGGAAAGCTGTTCAATCCCCTTATCCAACTCGTTCACGAACTCATCGGGTTGGTCAGGGGTCAATATGATCTTTGAGTCATCGTACTTGGTCAACATCACCATTCGATCCCTACGGGTCGCATGGAATGTAATGTCACCCAGTTCAGTGGAAAAAACACCGTAGTAACCAAAAATTCCGCCCATGGTACCGTCGAGGATGTCATGCTGTATCCTATCCACACGCCGGATGTCTTTCAGATCGATCACCATATCTTTGAAAAGCCTGCTCATCGTCAATGTCGAGTCATCCAACTGGTACTGGAAAGGCTTTCTTGAATACATCTCGAGCATTGCCAAAACAAGCAAAGCGATCAGGAGCAGGGAAATCCATAGATGATCATCACGGAACAGGGATGATAGCGGCAGAACAGAGAATAGAAGCACCCCAATCACAGTGTATCGCCGCACTTTCTTATCAGTAGAAACCGAAAACGTCATGATTATTATTTTTTTTGAAGTCGAAAACGCGAAGCACTATGGCAATTTAAATGCCGCGCCCTAACTTCTCTCCTTTTTGCCGGCAAACCATGTCCCGAATTTTGCGATATTGCAACCATGAAGATCCACACCATAAACGCGGGTTATTTTAAACTGGATGGCGGGGCCATGTTTGGCGTAGTACCCAAGTCGATCTGGAACAAACTGAATCCGGCCGATGACAACAACATGTGTTCCTGGGCTTTACGATGCCTGTTGATCGAAGAAGGCGAACGAAAAATTCTGGTTGACTGCGGCATGGGTGATAAGCAGGACGCGAAATTCTTTTCCCATTACTATATGCATGGGGAAGACAGCCTGATGGGCTCGCTGGCAAAGGCAGGCTTCCAACCTGAAGACATCACCGATGTTCTCCTCACCCACCTGCACTTCGACCACTGCGGCGGCGCAATCAGAAAACAGGGCGATCAACTTATACCCGCTTTTCCAAACGCAACGTTCTGGAGCAACGAGCGTCACTGGAAGTGGGCCACGGAACCTAACGCGCGTGAAAAAGCTTCTTTCCTGAAAGAAAACATCCTGCCCATACAGGAGTCAGGCAAACTCAGGATGATCGAAGTGAGCGAGCGCACTCCATTCACTGAAAACATTTCCATTCGCTTCGCCTACGGCCACACCGATGCCATGATGCTACCCCAGATCAAATATAATGGCAGCACGATAGTTTATATGGCGGATCTTCTTCCCGCTGCTGCACATATCCCCCTGCCCTATGTGATGGCCTATGACATGTTCCCACTGACTACGCTGAAGGAGAAAAAAGCATTTCTCGAGGAAGCAGTGGACAACAACTACATACTGATGTTTGAACACGACCCCGCCATAGCCGCATGCAGGCTTACACGCACAGAAAAAGGCATCAGGATGAAAGAAACGGTCAATATCTAATTGCGGAAGCTCACCCTTGAAGTCATAGGGTAACGGAGGTTGGCGTAGCGCATCATGTCCACCTTTACGCTACCCACTGAAATAGGACTTTCAATACGGAGTGGAATATGGTTTTGGTCGTCCGATACCCATACGGTCATCTTCTCACCACCTTCAAAGATGGTTCCTTTGATCAGTAGCGGACTGAATTTCACCGCCCTGAATTTGCCGTATTTTGTTTTGACGATCTCCTTGCCGAGGTACCTGATGAAAAGATGGTTCACCTCATCATCGATGAACATATCAAACGGGATCTTGTCGTTCACCTTATACTTATTGTAATCAATGTTCCGTGCATAATAGATAGCACTGAGCACGTCCTGCACGCATGGTGGTACCTTAAACACGCCGTTGGTAGAGGTGGCCGTGCCTGCACTATGGTTAAACGTCACATTCTCATACTTTTTATACCCCCCTTCATCAACATTCCTGATGAACTTGTAAGGGCGTAAGGTCCCCGTATCAATATAGGATTCGTACCGGTCCCTTACCTTAAATATCCAGTCGTACGAAGGATTGGAATAGCCGTCGCCTACCACATGGTACACAAATTTGTTCTGGAAGAGTTCCTTATTCAGGTTGAACTGAGCAGTACCTGCGTCTACATAGATCCCGATGACGTTATAAAACACTTTAAAGGTGATGCGCTCGCCGTTCAGAAAAGTATTATTGTTAACACCGCAGAAATCGTCTCCAGCGCTTGATCTGATCACCGACAGGACTAGTATAAGGGCTAAAGCAATTTTCTTCATTAGAGCATTGATTTCAGCAGTTTTAACTGAACCAGCTAAGGGTCGGCTTTCATTTTAAAGACAATAAGGACCAGGAATGAGTTGCATTATCGTTCTTTAAAGATACGAATTCCGAGCATGAACAAACTCCCTGCCAAAGCGGGAACAACGAGGTTGATAATCCAGATGCCGGTGGCTACCGCATAAATCCCGACGGTGTTGCTGCTCACCAGGCTGAAGAGCAGAATGCTGTATTCCCACCGCAATCCGAGTTCCAGCAGCGCGATCGTTGGCCAGATCGCAAGCCAGAGGAACAAAACGGACACCAGCCAGAACCCCTGCCACCATCCTGCATCCACATGCATCACCTGCAACAACAAATTATACTGAATGATGAAGATTAGAAACCTTCCCGTCGAAAGGCCGAGTACTCTTAACAAAATTGTAACAGAGAGGTCCTCCAGAACGGCAATATGCCGAACAACAGCACCGATGCCCGGAAGTCGTTCTACACCTTTGATGATCCAGCTGATCCGAAAATAGACAAGGATGCATATCAACGTGATCACCACCAGGATCCCTTCGAGAAATTTCAGCCAGAGACTAAATGGCGATATGTATTCACTCGCCAGAAAAAGATCGCGCATGAACCAAATGCCAAGTACACCAAATATCAGCGTAATGATCAGTTGACTGAAACTTCCGGCGATGGTCAGTGATACAGCCCTGATCCTTTTACCTTCCGATACATAGAGCACCCTGCCAGCATATTCCCCTATGCGATTAGGCGTATTCAGCGCGAAGGCTACACCGGAGAGTACTGCTTTAAAGGACTTCGCCAGCGTCAGCTTCTCCAGCGGCAGCAGCAACACCTGCCATTTGCGAGCCTCGATACCCCAATTAACCAACATGAGCAAAATCACAGACCAGAACTTCCACGATCCGGCGCCTGTTGCAGCATCCCTGATCAATTGCAGGTTCGCCTTCAGATCAGGCTGTTGACGGATCTGGCGAAAGATGGAGACAGATAACCAGATGAAGATGACGGGCCCAAGAAAGTAGTTGAGGAATATTTTGATACTTTTGTTCAGCAGCGTCGTTTTCTCAAAAATAAACCCCTCTTGCAACATACCTCTAAATTTATTTTAGGCATCGATCCCGGTACTCAGATGATGGGATACAGCCTGCTGGAAGTGAATGGGAAAAAACTGACACTGGTCAAGATGGATACCATCAAGTTCACCAGGGTGAAGGATATGTTTGAAAGATTGGGGCTGATCCATCAATCGGTAAATACGCTGATCCAGGAACATCAGCCGGATGAACTGGCCATTGAAGCGCCATTCTTCGGGAAGAACGTGCAGAGTATGCTTAAACTGGGCCGCGCGCAGGGTATCGCCATTGCCGTAGCCATGCACAGGGGTTTACCAGTGACGGAGTATTCTCCGCGGAAGATCAAACAATCCATCACCGGAAACGGTAATGCGGACAAAGAGCAGGTATGGAAAATGCTTAAGGTCATCCTCTCCCTCAATATGGAAAAAGTATCCTACGATGCTACGGATGCGCTTGCCGTGGCAGTATGCCATCATTACCAGGGCGAAACAGGGCCCCAGGGAATGTCCAAAGGCCTGAAAGGCTGGGAGGATTTTATCAGGAAGAATCCAGATAAGGTGAAATAGACCTGCTATTTCATTTTCGGCAAGATAAACAAGAAATAATTCGTGGGCAGGAGCAACAACAACGCTGCATAATGGAAAGCGCCGGTGTACCAATCGAGAGCAAATTTCAGCGCTATGATTCCAAAAAAAAGATATGCGCCCCATTTTTCCATACTCCAGATACCGGAGATGGCAGCAAATAATACGATGGTGAGCAGGGTATGCGCTGCAGAGTACAACAGGCCGTAAGGGGCGTATACTCCCGTGAACGTATACACGATGTTGAACAAGCCTAACACCAGGATCAAAGAGCAGAATATGGTCACCAGCACAGGCCGTTTAACAGTACTAACCGACATAATGGAGGATTTTCTCCTGGCAGGATCTCATTTCCTCAGGGGTAAGTTTCATTTTCTCGCGGGTAAAGTTCAGGTCATCTGCCTGGTTAATGGGAACAAGGTGCATATGGGCATGGGGAACTTCTAAACCAATGACAGCAATACCGCAGCGCTTGCAATCAAAGGCCTGTTCAATCGCCTTGGCGATGGGTTTGGCAAACACCAGCATATCAGACAGTTCTTCGTCCGTCAGGTCGAAGAACTTATCCGTTTCCTGCTTGGGGACCACCAGGGTGTGGCCGGGCCTTAAGGGAAACACATCCAGAAATGCATAGAATCTGTCGTTCTCCGCGATCTTATAGGAAGGGATCTCGCCATGGATGATCCTGGTAAAAATGCTGCTCATATGCTGATGTCTTCCACTTTAAACTTCAGCACACCATTCGGTGCAGTCACTTCGGCTACCTCACCTACTTTCTTTCCCAACAGGCCCTTGCCAATGGGTGAGGTCACAGAGATCTTCCCCAATTTCAGATCCGCTTCTTTCTCGGAAACGATCTGGTATACCACGGATTTATTTGTAGCCACATTGGTGATCTTCACCCGTGTGAGGATGGACACTTTACTGGTGTCTATATTCTCGGTAGTCAGGATACGGCAATTCGCCAAATCCCCTTCAAACTTCTTGATCCGGGCTTCCAGCAGACCCTGCGCTTCCTTTGCTGCATCATATTCGGCATTCTCCTTCAGATCGCCTTTCTCCCTTGCTTCAGCAATGGCTTTGGAAGCAGCCGGCCGGTCCACCGTTTTCAGTCGTTGCAATTCTGCCTTCATCTGTTCCAACGTTTCCTTGGAAACGT
>JBBAJN010000072.1:0-15119 GCA_040404045.1 Chitinophagaceae bacterium | reverse complement strand
ACAACCTCCTGACCAGCACGGCGGAGAAGAAAACGGAGTCCAACAAAGAAGGAGAAAGGATGGTGCGCAGGGAATGCACCTACAGGTCGTTCACAAGAACGTTCACTATGGACGACAGCATCCAGTCTGACAATATCCAGGCAAAATATGAGAACGGCGTTCTCATCATCGAACTGCCCAAAAAAGAAGAAGCTGTCATCCAACCCAAAGAGATCAACATCCAATAAAAACTCATAAGCAGTTGGTTTTGAAAGCCTCTCGGTTCCACGGGAGGCTTTTTTAGCTTTTTACTTTGAATTTATATATGATAAAAAATATAATTTTGCGCAGAACAAAAAACCAACTATTGAGAATCCTGACTATCCTGTTCCTGACCTGCCTCTCATATAGTATTTCTGCCCAGGAGAAGAAGATAGATACGCTTCCGAAGACTAAAGACACCATCCCGGTCATTCCAACTGTTGTGATTGACCCGGCAGATACGGTGCTACGGATCATCAACATCAATCCCTACTTCACCATCCATGTGGATTCCATCCTTAACTACGATCTGAAGATCAATAAAGATCCCCAGAATTATTTTTGGTACCTCAAACAGGCACCTGTAGGCGTACAGATCGGCAGGTCAAACGGTACCATTTATTTCAAGGCCGAAAAATCTTTTTTCCGGAGTGGGAAATTGAAATACGATGAGCCTTATAAAGTTTCCATAGGCGTACAGAATTTATACGACCCCAAGGAAAGGGTGGACACTTCTATCTCCATCCTGTTTTACAGTACAGAGATCAATCTGTCAAAAGTAAAACCAGGGGTACTGGGTACTGTCTTTTATGAAGAAGGTGATACGGTCAGGTTTCGCGTACAGTGCGAATCAGGTTCCTTCCCTATCGAACAGATCAATTTCAACACCAATTTTCCTATCAGCATAACCAAACCGATCACAAAATGCAACGACGAATTCCTCTGGCCAATTCCTTTTGATTTCATCAAGGAGAATGATACTACAAGGGTAAGGATGGTGGTTGTGCAATTCATCGGGTCCGACAAATTCTATAACCGGGACACATCCGAAGTGCGTATCGCCGTTCGCCCCGGCATCAACTATCCGCAGAAATACCTGGAGCATGAGAAGATTTCCCAGGAGATGTACAACTACGTCCAAAACCTCAAGCTCACCTTCTATGTGATCAGCAAGAGTGTGAAAGCAAATAAGTCAACCAGGGCTGGATTCGACATCACAGGCTCTACCACCGCTTTAGCAGGCACTGTGGTATCAACAACGGCATCTAACCCCGATGGGGCAGATATTGGCAAGATCCTCCCTTCTCTCGGTCTGACGCTCGTACCGGTTAAGGAAGCTGTCGCGCCCAATAAAGTGCAGGAACAGAATACCGCAGCTCAGCTCAGGGGCGTTACCAAAAGGCTCGAATACCTGATCAGTGAAAACTCGCTGGTGGGTGAACGTGACCCGGATGTATTGTTGAAAACCAAAAAGCTCAGGGATGAGCTCAAAACAGCCCAACTACAGCTCATCGACCTGCCTACCATTGACTTCGAACCGGGCGTTAATCAGGCGGACGCAGACAAATACTTCAATGATCCTAAAGTGATCAAGAAGTATAAACTCAAAGTGAATTAATCACAATCCTTCCTCCTGGTATCGATCAGGTGGACGATTTTCCATTCGCCGGAAAGTCTTACCAGTTGAAAGGAGTTGGTGCCGCAGTGGATGAACTTGCCATCGAAGTATAACCGATAAGGCGTCCATACCGAAGCCAGGGAGCCGTCAATATGGATGGCTCCGAAACTGATGCGCTCATCCAGCTGCCCTTTCTTCAACTTACCTATGGAAGCACCAAATGGCTCGTAACCGTCTTTCATCACTTTATCCCTGCCAATGGTCTGCAATACAGCCGTGTTGGCAAACAGATGCACAACCCCTGCAGAGTCTGCATCATTCATTGCCTTGAAGAGGCTGTTAACCACTTGCTTCACAGAATCTTCCGGGGACTGGGCGCTCGCACCGAGGCTAAGACATGTGAAAGTCAAAATAAAAACAGCTTTCATGTATCGATTTTTTTGAGTCAAGCCAAGAAGATCAACGGCCAGCAATCAGCCAAAAATTTCGCCCTGGGCAACAAAAGAAAAGGCACCACCGTAGTGTCTTATTTTATATAACCCAGTATCTTCAACATACTCTGGGCCGACTGTTCCTTGGAATATACCCAATCGATCAGTTTCCCATTCTTGTCTTTCTCCAGTATAATATGCTTGGGTGAAGGGATCAGGCAATGTTTAATGCCGCCATAACCACTGATCTGGTCCTGGTATGCGCCTGTATGGAAGAACCCTACATACAACGGTTCCTTGTCGTCTTCATTCTCTCCATTGGATGTCAGCTTAGGCAGGAACACTTCATTGATGTGTTCCTCTGAATCGTAGTAATCATGGCTGTCGCAGGTAATGCCACCCAGAACCACCCTTTGATAATCATTATCCCATTTATTGACAGGTAACATCAGGAACTTCTCCCCTATGCCCCAGGTATCAGGGAGTGTAGTGATGAATGATGAATCGATCATATACCATGTCTCCCGGTCGTTCTGGACCTTCTGGGCGATCACACTGTAGATATGGGCCATGCTCTCACCCACGGTATAGCTTCCAAACTCCGTGTAGATATTCGGCATCTGTACCTTGGCTTTTTTGCAGGCCTTCTTAATGTTCCCAACGATCTCATTGACCATGAACTGGTAGTCATAGTCGAACCCAAGCGAATGCTTAATAGGGAATCCGCCGCCTATATTGATGGAGTCCAGTTCAGGACAGATCTTCTTCAACTGGCAGTACAAATTCACCACTTTATTGAGTTCACTCCAGTAGTAGATATCATCCTTGATCCCCTTGTTGAGGAATACGTGCAACATCTTCAACTGGAACTTATCTTCATAGCCTTCGATGTTGTCAACATAGAACTCCAGGATGTCCTTAGCCCTTAAGCCCAGTCTGGACGTATAAAAAGGGAAAGTAGGTTCTTCTTCAGCGGCTACCCTGATGCCCAGTTTAAAGGGTACCTTCACAGACCGGCGGTAAGCATCCAGTTCTTCTTTGTTATCGAGTACCGGCACCACATTCTTAAAACCGGTGTTCAACAGTTTGGCGATCCTCGACGTATAAGCCTTCTGCTTGAATCCATTGCAGATGATATAGATATCTTTATTGATCTTCTTCTTTTCATAGAGTTTGTTGATGATCTCTATATCGTACGCATAAGAAGTCTCCAAATGGATATTGTGCTTGAGGGCTTCCTCCACTACAAAGGAAAAATGGGAGCTCTTGGTGCAATAGCAATAAAAGTATTCCCCTTCGTATTTATGCTTCTTGAAAGCCTTGGCAAACATATCCTTGGCCTTGTTGATCTGCATACCGATCTTGGGCAGGTATGAAAGCTTCAGGGGCGTTCCATATTTCTTCACCAGGGCTTTGATATCAAGACCATTGAAATGGAGATCTCCATCTTTGACTTCCAGACCTTCCTGCGGAAAATAAAATGTTTGCTTGACCAGGTCCGTGTACGTGTTATTGCTCAATTCCTTTACCGGTATTAATCGTAATGAAATGGGTTACAAACGACAAAAATATATGAAAAATAAAAAACCGGATATGAAATTATCATATCCGGTATGTACTTCAGGTTTAACTGCACTTATTTAACAGAAGCTACCAGTGATTTGAACGACTCAGGTTCGTTCATCGCCAGGTCTGCCAGAACCTTACGATCCAGTTCAATGCCTTTTACTTTGAGACGATTGATGAACTCGGAGTACGTCAGTCCTTCTTCCCTGACCGCTGCATTGATCCTGGTGATCCAGAGTGCACGGTACTCACGCTTTTTGAGCTTACGACCCACATAACGGTACTGGAGCCCTTTCTCTAAAACGTTCTTGGCTACTGTATATACATTTTTACGTTTGCCGTAAAAACCTTTTGCTTGTTTAAGGATCCGCTTCCTGCGGGCCTTTGATGCTGCTGAGTTTACTGAACGAGGCATTTCAAATGAGTTTTAAAGTTAAGATTAGATTGACCTGAGGTTATTTCATCCTCAACAGCCTTTTCACGAAATCCTGATTGGCGTGGTGAACTTCACCCTCAATCCTTAAAGCACGTTTGCGCTTGGATGATTTCTTGGTCAGCAGGTGACCCCTTGTAGGCTTTCTGTACATGATCTTACCGGTGCCGGAAACTTTAAAAGTCTTCTTTGCCCTTGAATGCGTCTTTACTTTTGGCATTTCTGTCTGTTTACTATTACCCTGCTGGTGGCCTCGCTCAGGCGAAACACTTTTGGAACCGTTTGGGCTAATGGGCAGCAAAGGTAAGGGTTATTTTGCTAATGAGCAAACTACTTGCTACCCTGCCAGCTGTTGTTTTTGGGATCCACATCAGGATAGACCCCCTGGGGGTCTATGACCACTTTCCGTACCTTTTCAGTGATCGGCAGGCGGTAAACATAGGTGGAGGCCGACTGCCAGATCTCTACAGGCAGTTGTTTACGGATGGTCTGCCCTCCAAGGGTGGTGATCTCCAGGATCACGGGCATAGCCATTTTTCCCTTATTCTCCAGGGTGATCAGCAGCGCACCACCTTCCGGGGCATTATTGACATTGACCAGGGCCTGGTCCAGCTTATAATTTTCAAGGAAAAAACCCTTCCAGAACCAATACAGGTCCTCCCCCGTGCTGTTTTCCATGCTTCTGAAGAAATCCCAGGGCGAGGGATGCTTGAAGGCCCAGTCATTGATATACTTGCGGAATGCATAATCAAACCTTTGGGGCCCTACAATATGATTACGAAGCAGGGCCAGGGCAAATGCAGGCTTGAAATACAGGTTGATGCCGATGTTGCCTTCCTGCATCGCATCCGGCGTAAGCATCACCTTTTCAGTGCTCTCATCAGAAAGTGAATTGGCTACGGCCTGGCCGTTCCAATCGGCTTGTGCGTATTCGCCCTTATTGAAATCGTTGGATGAGATTGAATTGATGAACGTATTGAAACCTTCGTCCATCCAGCCATACCTTCTTTCATTGTTCCCAACGATCATGGGGAACCAGGTATGACCGAACTCATGGTCGGTCACGCCCCAGAGCGACTCGTCGCGGTCCTTGTAAGAACAGAAAACAATCCCTGGGTATTCCATTCCGCTTACATTACATGCCACGTTTACGGCTACCGGGTACGGATAGGGATACCATCTTTTTGAATATCCTTCTATGGAGCCCTTCACGTATTCCGTACTTCTGCCCCAGGCACTATTGCCGGCAGACTCCGGCGGGTAAACCGACTGGGCAAGCGCTTTCTTTCCATTGCCAATATTGATCGACGAAGCATCCCAGATAAAACTTTTGGAGCTGGCCCAGGCCAGGTCGCGCGCGTTGGCGATCCTGAATTTCCAGGTCAGCGTGGGCTTCTTCACCATGGCCCTGGGGTCACCTACTTCATCTTTAGTACGGATCATTACGGTTTTCTCTGACTCCTTAGCGGTATTATATCTCTTAAGCTGCTCTGTAGTGAGCACGTCCTGTGGATTGAGCAGTTCGCCCGAAGACACCACAACATGATCTGACGGGGCCGTAATACTGACGTCGAAATCCCCATAATCAAGGTAAAACTCGCCTGCGCCCAGATAGGGGTCCGTGTTCCAACCCCGAATGTCATCAAATACGCATACCCTCGGATACCATTGGGCCACGGCATAAATCTTACCCTTTTCCGTTGCGAGCACGCCCATCCGGTCAGCCCCGTATTCGGGTGCTTTAAAGGTATAGTCCAGCTTTATCTTTATGTCTGATTTCGACGCCAGCGGCTTTGGGAGCCTGATCTGCATCCGGGTATCAGAGACCACGGTATCAGCCGGGGTCTCTGAGGCCTTACCTGCACCCTCTGTTATCAGCGTCACTGATTTGAAGCGAAATCCCCCGGGAAACTGCGATTTGCTGTCGCCATAACGGCTTCCACCGGAGGCTGGCATCTTTGCAAATCCCCGAGATGCATTATTGAAAAGGTTCTGCTCAAGGATCAGCCAAATATAGGGAAGCGCTGAAGGACTGTTATTCCGGTAAGTAATGACCACGGACGCAGTTATCTCGTCTTTTGCCTCATCCAGGGATGCATTGATCTGGTAGTCCGCTTTATTCTGCCAATACAAGGGCCCCGGCTCGCCGGCCGAATTTCTAAATCCGTCACCACCCGGGTACACCTGGGGCGAAAACAGCGCATAGGGATCATAGGCCGATTGTCCGCTGGCTGACAAAAACAACATCATCAAAAAGGAACAACAGATTTTCTTCATGGAAAAACATCGTTTTGGGGCTGCACAAGGTAATATAAAAGCAGCATTCTCAGAGAAGGCTCTCCAGCAACTGTTTTCCTTCTGCTTTGTAGCTGTTGTCATCGGCCGTCTTAGGGGGCAGTTTCAACATTCGGTTCAGGACTTCAATCGCCTTATCGCTCTGGCCATTTGTTTTGTAGGCTTTCGCAAGTTCGAGGTAATTCAAAATGAAGTTTGGATTGGACCGCCGCGACTGTTCATAATACTCAATGGCTGTTGCTACACTGGCTTCCGGCAGACCGCCATATATGATCTTCAGCGCAGCTTTCTCAGCAACGTTCAAGCCAGCCACTTCCATGTTCCATTTACCGAGCAGATGCAAGGCTTTATAATGTGTTGGATCGGCGGCCAGAGCGCTGTCTCCATATTTCTTGATATCCTTTATGTGCTGTACTTTTTCTTTCCCGCTGGATACTAGGGCCATCCTGACCATGGCCATCGCCAGGGCGAAATTAGCATCCGCGTCCTTTGGATTCACTTGAATGGCCCTTTCCGCATACATCTTCGCTGCAGTGAAAAACTCCATTTTTGCCTTCTTGTCCTGCTGACGATTCCCCACCACGCCGTTTATTTCACTCAGTTTGTTCAATGCCTTGCTGTCTGTGGGCGCCAAACGCACGGCTTCCTGGTATTTTTTCAGTGCCTCATCATCTTTTTTCTCTTTCTCCAGTAGCTCCCCTTCACTGATCAGAAAGCTTACATCCTGGGCATGGGTAAACGCGAGCGAAAAGATTGCAGCCAGCAGCGTAATAAAATACCTCATAGTCAATATCGGTTAATGATCGAAACACCTAATTCACCACGGAAGTTAGCGAGCGGGGGATTGATTTTGCTTATGGTTATGTTAATTTCAGAGACATTCGGGTAATGTTCCTTCACGCGGTTTGCAATTTCCATGCCTACGGTTTCGAGCAATGGCCGCGGATTATTCATTTCAGCCCGGATGATCTCATGTATGTTCACATAGTCAACCGTTTCATCCAGCTTACTGATCATATGAGCGGTGGTAAAATAAACCTCCATGCCGATCTCATATTCGGCACCGGCCGACCGCTCCTCAGCGTGGAGGCCGTGAAACCCAAACATCCTTATTTTATTAAGCGAGATTCTGACCAGGCTCATTGCACTTCGAATTGTCTGTTGGTAAAAAAATAATCCAGGAAGCCTTTGTTTGCCAGCAAGATTGAATCAAGTGGCAGAGTGTGGTTGAGCCTGAAATTGGTATATGTTGAATCCTTAAGATGAAAGAACATGAGCTCTGCATCAACACCGGTTCCTGTTTCCGTTCTGCTCATGATGCCCACCAGGAAACTATTCGTTCCTGTCCAGTCCGCGAACTCCGCCAACTGTGATGGGCCGAAATAAAAAAGCTGTTTCCTGTTGTTCGCTTTTACATCAGCGAGTACAACCTGTTGATCGGCTTCTCCTGAGATCAGCCTGTTTTTGTCCCTGATGTAGTTGTAGCTCACCAGATCGAGGTATCTGCTACTGTCGGGCGAATACACAAACATGTCTCTGAACTGGGCCTCATTGCTCTTCGCAATGGGGGCAGGGAGATCGCCGATGTGAAGGCTTACCCCTGAAGCCTTGAAATTATTCAATGTAAATCCCGTGTCCACTTTCTTGTAAAATGTCAGCCATTCCTGCAGTCCGGGGGGCATTCTCTTTAGTACCAGCGTGTCGCCTTCTTGATAACCCAACACCGCTTCGGCGTCCACCAACTCATCGTCGGCATAAGTCGTATCCTTGGTTTTACATTCCGCAATGGTCAGCAGTAGTAGTATGATGGGTATATATCGTGTAATCAACTTCATAATGAGCTGCCAAAGAAAAGGTATGCCACAAAGATCGCCGTTATGATGCCAACAAGATCAGCGAGCAGCATTGCAGGTATGGCATACCGTGTATTTTTAACTGCAACTGATCCAAAGTAAACAGCAATGACATAGAATGTGGTGTCGCTGGATCCCTGGAAGATCGCGGAAAGCCTCCCTGCAAAAGAGTCAGCCCCATACTTTGTCATGGTATCGATCATCATCCCCCTCGCCCCGCTCCCGCTCAGGGGTTTCATCATGGCAGTGGGCAAGGCAGAAACAAAATCAGTTCTCATGCCCAAGGAAGAGAATAGGGTTTGCATGCCCTGCAGGAGATAGTCAAAGGCGCCCGATGTTCTCAGTACACTGATCGCTACAAGCATGGCAACCAGGTAAGGAATGATCTTAACAGCGATCTCGAATCCACCCTTTGCTCCATCCACAAAAGCTTCAAATACATTGATCTTCTTCCAAAGGGCGCCCAGCAGAAAAACGAGGAAAATGAGCAGGATGATGCCGTTGCTGAGTACTGATGAAAACTGCTCAATGCCAGCCGCATCGAGGAACACCTTGATATACGCGATCAGCGCTGCGATCAGGGCCGAGATCCCCAGGATCCAGCCCAGAATTACGGGCTGAAGCAAATTGATCTTCTGTTTCAGGGATACGATCATCAATGCGGCCACAGTGGCCGCAAATGTGGCGATCATGCAGGGTATGAAAATGTCGGCAGGATTGGCTGCAGCCGGTTTGACAGCCGCCCTCATGGCAATGATGCTCACGGGGATCAGCGTAAGACCCGAGGCATGGAGGGCAAGAAACATGATCTGGGCATTGCTGGCCACTTCTTTTTTTGGATTCAACTCCTGCAGGCTTTCCATCGCTTTCAGCCCAAAAGGAGTGGCTGCATTGTCGAGCCCCAGCAGGTTGGCAGAAAAATTCATCATCATGTGGCCCATCGCCGGGTGTTGCTTGGGAACTTCCGGGAATAACCTGGAAAAAAAAGGTCCTACAAGGCGCGATAAAAACCGGATCGCACCAGCGCGCTCCCCTATGCTCATGAATCCTAAGAAAAGGGTCATGATCCCGATCAGTTTAAAGGAGAGTTCAACGCTGTCTCCGGCAGACTTGAAAATTCCGTCTACGATGACTTTAAAGATGAGGGGATCGTTGAGGAAAGCCCATTTTACAAAAGCTATGGCAAATGCCACCAGGAAGAAACCGAGCCATATATAACTGAGCGTCATATTCTGATGAAATGTGAGGGCTGAAGGTACATAATCCCGCTTTCAAATATGAATTGCGTCGCAAACACGTATCTTCGCACCCGTCATTTTTCAAGCAGATTAAAACATATGGCTTTACAAGCAGGAATAGTAGGACTACCCAACGTGGGCAAATCGACCTTGTTCAACGCCCTCAGCAACGCAAAGGCGCAAGCTGCGAACTTCCCGTTTTGCACCATTGAACCCAATATTGGTGTGATCACGGTTCCGGATGACAGACTGATCGAACTGGAGAAACTGGTAAAGCCCAATAAGGTGGTGCCGACCACGGTAGAGATCGTTGACATCGCCGGGCTTGTGAAGGGCGCGAGTAAGGGGGAAGGGCTTGGAAACCAGTTCCTCGGCAATATCAGGAGTACGGATGCTATCATCCATGTACTGCGATGTTTCGAGAATGAGAATGTGATCCACGTTGACGGCCATGTGAATCCGGTGCGTGACAAAGAAGTGATCGATACAGAACTTCAACTGAAGGACCTGGATAGTGTGGAGAAGAAGCTGGCCAAGACCGAGAAGCTGGTTAAAAGCGGCGACCGTGATATTCTGAACGGCGTTGAAATCCTGAAAGCCCTCAAATCACACCTCGACCAGGGTAAGAATGCTCGTTCATTTGATGTGAACCCTGAAGACCGCGTAAAGCATGTTGATGATATGTTCCTGCTAACCATGAAGCCCGTATTGTATGTATGCAACGTGGATGAGAAGTCGGTGGTGAAAGGGAATCAACATACTGAATCCGTGTTGAATGCCGTGAAAGATGAAAAAGCGGAGATCATCTTCATCAGCGCTGAAATAGAAAGCGAGATCGCGGTGATGGAGAGTTATGATGACAGGCAAATGTTCCTGGAAGACCTTGGGCTGGAGCAGAGCGGCGTAGCCAGGTTGATCACCTCCACATACAAGTTGCTTCGCCTGATCACTTACTTCACTGCAGGTGTGCAGGAAGTCAGGGCCTGGACGATCACCGAGGGTATGTCGGCCCCACAGGCTGCCGGTGTGATCCATACGGATTTTGAAAAAGGGTTTATCCGTGCAGAGGTCATTAAGTATAATGATTTTGTTCACTATGGATCTGAGGCAGCATGCAGGGATGCCGGGAAACTGGCTGTGCAGGGAAAAGAATATATCGTTGAAGACGGCGATATCATGCACTTCAGGTTTAATGTATAATGATGGTTTACCACATAAAAAAAACCTCAGCGATTGCTGAGGTTTTTTTTTATGTCCAAATGTTGGTATTACTGGAAACGAAGGACCTGGTTCACTACATGAATGACACCATTGATACCATTTCTGTTAGCGGTAGTGATGGCCGCTATGCTTGGATTTGCCAGACCTCTTACGCCAGCGGTACTCACACTCAGGGTAGTTCCCGGAACTACTGCTGTGAGCAGGGTTGGAACAGTTATTGCCGTCGCGGGAAGGTTTACTGAGAACGCCCGGGTATCCAAGCCATGATAAGAAACGATGGCCCTAACGGTTTGAACAGGCAATGCTGCAAACACCGCCGGTGAAGGAGGCAGTCCCAGAGCACCCAGAAATGCCCTGAAGGCGTTGTTATCAGGGGCAAAAATGGTCAAATTCGGTCCATACGGAAGGTTCATGACCGAGTCAAGGCGATTCATCCCTACCTGGCCGGAATCAGCCCTGAGTATTGCAGCCCTCAGGAAAGACAACGAGGTATCCCCTGCTATGATCGCCGAAACGGTTTGAGATGGTGGCAGGGCGACGCCTCCAATCACGTGGATCACACCATTGGTGGCCAGCACATCAGCCCTTGAAACAGGAACCGTGTTCAACCATGCGGCGGTTCCCCTTCTGGAAGGGAAATTGGGCATCCTGACAAAGGGAGCCGGAGCACCTGGCAACGCAAACAATGAATGAGACAACACGTTCGGGAAAGCATCGGATATGCTGGCCGATGGCACCCGATAGCCCAATACATGATATTGGATCAGGGGGGTCAGTGTTGTCAGCGGGATCAGGTTGATAGAGGTAATGGCTGTGGGCAGGCCGAGTTGGGCCAACAGTCCCCGGAAAGCAGCATTTGGCGGTGCAAATACCGTCAGGTTTGATGTAGTGGTAAATACGGCATCAGTAAGACCTACACGGTTTACAGCTGCGAGCAGGTAGCTGAATGTAGTATCGGTGGTAATGATATTCCCTATGGTTGGCAGAGAGGGCCTGCTGGGCCTGGGGATCGGCGTAGGATCTTCAATGTCCTTATTACAGGAGGTCATGATCAGTGACGCAAGCATCAACCCACTGAATAATGCTTTTATATTGAAATGTTTCATGTTCATTTTTGTTTTCATCCTGTTTTAGAAAATGTTATAAGCAAAGCGCACGTAGTAGAGACCGCCGATAGACGGGTTACCAGGTGCCGTAATATAATATTGGTTCAACAGGTTGTTTGCACCAATGCCCACCAGCGACTTAATTGCCGGGAATTTATAGGAAACCTGTGCATCGAGGCTGTAAAATGCCGGTACGTTCGCTGAAATGAAATCGCTCTCATACATGAAGCTGTCCTGCCAGCGTAAAGTGGCCGAGAAGCTCACGCGTTTATCAGGTCCGAATCCATAATTACCAGCACCCAGGTTATATCTGTATCGTGGGGCATTGAAGAACGCAACAAATCCCTCGGGAACGTCCTGCAACACGTCTGTTGACGCATTCAGGGTGCCATAGTAACCGCGACCCATCCTGTATTCAAGGCTGACGCCAGCGCCATAAGTCTTCACTTTTGCTGTACTGTTAACAGGAATAGACAAAGTCCTCACGTTTGATGCACCCCAGCTCGGGTTGTTTACATTGAGACGCTGGGCATAAGCCTGTCTAACGATAAAGTTTGTGTATTCTCCCAGATAACCGTAGATGTCGATCAGCAACCTATCCTGTGCAACCAGTCCTTTATAACCCAACTCGATGGACTGAACGCTTTCTGGTTTGAATTCATTGAAGGTAGCCAGCTTAGGATTGGTGGGTGAACTGAGTGGAAGTGGAGCGGGTGGGTTGGTATTGAACCCATACATGGTCCGGAATAGCGGCAGACCACCCAGCAATGTTTCTCCACCACCTACACCAAGGCGGATATACTGTTGTTGTGTGGACGGGAAACGATAGGCTGTCTGATAGGAAAGCCTGATGTTGTTGTTCTTGGCCACTTTGAACAGGGCGGTTGCACGGGGGGTGAAACGGCCTGCAAAGTTTTCGTTCTTGTCGTACCGAACGGAAGCAATGATCCTGAGTCTCTTGCCAAAATCCCTTCCGGCCTGGATATAAGCACCCCACTCATTGATGGGAATCGTTCCTGCGGTATCAATGAAGAGGGTACCCTGTGAATTCAGAACAAAGCGACGGAAGTTTCCTCCCACAAGAATGTCCGCGAATTTCTTAGTGTACTCGGCCAGATTGTACTGACCTTCCACGGCATAAAGACTCGATTTATCGAGGAAAAGTGCACCACCCTGACTGATGGGAGTCCTGATGATCTTGTCGTAAATGGCTTTATGGGCATCGGTACCAGGGAGAGGCATTCCCCTGTCCGCAAAGGCGCGGGCAGTATTATGTGCATCATAGCCTATCTGGCCACTCATCCGGCTATTGACATAACTCTGCCAGTATTCTGCGATCCAGGTCTGAGATGGCTTCCAGGTCTCGTTATAAATCCTCGAGGCAGCGGTCAGGTTGTGTGATCCACCCGCATCTTCCTGGGTGGTATAGGCCCGGAGCATCCAGTTTTTGCTGACCAGTTCCAGTTTATACTGGCCGATCTTGAAATCTTTCAGGGAGTACCTGTCGCTACCCGTATACACGGTGTTACCAGTACCCCAGTGACCAGCGAGGATTACTTCAAGGTTTTTGCTGAGCTTGTAGTTCAGTGAACCGGAGAGCTTTCCATTGATGGTATTGGGATCAGCCACAGTGGCCTCACGGAAACCGGTACGGGAAACCGCCGGAACGCCTTCTGCGATCAGACCGTTGATGAAGCCAGCCAGTGGTGGAACAGAGCCTGCGATGGAGTTCAATACGAATGTATTGAGATCGCTGGGAATCGAAGTTTCATCACCATAGAGGTTGGCGCCATTATAATTGGGGTCTGAATCCCTGGTGCCAGCACCAAACTGACCTACAGTTAAACCATTCGCTGCAGTAGGCCTGATATAATTACGCTGGTCATCCGCCAGCCAGTCTTTGGCATGAACCAGTTCACCGCTGATCTTAAAGGCAAAACGCTCACTCACCTTGTGTGCAAAACGAATGCTGTAATTATGATAGGGGGAAGTATTTCTGTAGCGGCTGTCGGTATGCATCATACCCGTTTTAGCCTGGAATGACAGACCCTGGTATTTGAAGGGATTCTTACTATTCACAAGCAGGGTTCCGTTCATACCGCCCGGACCATAAAGTGCTGAAGACGCACCGGGCAAAAGTTCCATGCTTTCTACATCAAGTTCTGTCAGACCGATCACACTACCCACGGAGAAGTTCAGTCCCGGGGCCTGGTTATCCATACCGTCCATGATCTGGTTGAACCTGGTATTACCCGAACCGGCAAAGCCCCTGGTTGTAACGGTTTTAAAAGTGAGGCTGGAAGTGACGAGGTCAACGCCTTTAACATTGCCGACTATATCATAATAATTGGCTGCCGCGGTATTTCTGATGGTGTTAAGACCTACCCTTTCAACCGTAACCGGCGATTCCAGGGCCCTGGTCTGGGTCCTGGTTGCTGACACAACGATCTCGTCTGAGAGGTTGGAGGCAGACAATACCTCAATATCAATAACTTCTGAAGCTGAATTTACAACGGTTTCCCTCGAAACGACCCCTACGCCCGAAACAACCAGTGTAACAGGATATTTTACGTTGGAAGGCAGATTTAAGGTGAAATTTCCGTTATCGTCAGTAGTGGTGCCTGTGGTTGTTCCTTTCACGGTAACCGACAGTTTTCCGAGACTCAGCCCGGAGGAGCCCTTGATCTTACCGGATAAGGGAGATGTTTGGGCTGAAACGAACCCTGACCAAAGGACCAGGATTATAGTGGCAAGTACAATGCCTACTCTTTTCATACGCAGTTGTTTAGTTCAAAGTTGGTGACAAAATAGCAATAGTTGACTTTTTACCAAAAAAAATAAAACATCGTCCCGTTTAAGTTGGTTGAATCCTCACCTGCATTTACTTTGCAACATGAGTTATCAGTTCCCCGGTCAGACGTCTTATTACAAGGGCAAGGTAAGGGATGTTTACACAATTGAAAACAAGATTTTGGTCATGATCGCCAGCGACCGAATCTCGGCTTTCGACGTGATCCTGCCCCGTCCTATCCCTTTCAAAGGGCAGGTGCTGAACCAGATTGCATCCTATATGCTGAATTCCACGCGTGACATTTGCCCCAACTGGCTTCTGACAACGCCCGCACCTAATGTGTCTATTGGGAAAAAATGCACCCCATTCAAGATAGAAATGGTGGTCCGGGGCAACCTGGTTGGCCATGCCTGGAGAACCTACCAGCATAAAAAGGAGCTTTGCGGCGCTACCATGCCTGAAGGATTGATCGAGAACGACTTCTTCCCGGAACCTATCATCACGCCCTCCACCAAGGCAGATGCCGGCCATGATGAGGATATCACG
>JBBAJN010000071.1:14675-15156 GCA_040404045.1 Chitinophagaceae bacterium | reverse complement strand
TGTTAGGTGAAATGATCAATTTGTTTGAATCCAAACTTTAGTTGAGTATCCAGGAAGTTGAGAAAAAGACTCTCGCGGTCAGGGAGCTTGAAGATGGAACAAGTTCATAGCTAGAACTGACTTATCGGTCCCATACATAGTATGGGATGGCGGTGACACCTTATCACTGGGACAGGTTGTCAAGGCGTCAAAGGGCCATTTCCCTCAGCCTTTCTGGATAAAAAAATAAAGAACTGGAAGACAAATATAGGGAAATGTGAGAAATATGAAAAATGTGAAGAATGTGTATAATGGGTTGTTTTTTTAAAACTTTAGGGCGCTGCATTGGTTAATTTTACAGGATGAGTCAGGATGTGATCGAAGTACTGGGGGCAAGGGTCCATAACCTCAGGAATATTGATATCTCTATTCCCAAGAATAAATTGGTCGTGATCACGGGCATCAGCGGCAGCGGGAAGTCGTCCCTCGCCTTTGATACCAT
>JBBAJN010000071.1:0-14665 GCA_040404045.1 Chitinophagaceae bacterium | reverse complement strand
ATGCGGAGGGCCAGCGCCGTTATATGGAAACTTTTGGTGCCTACGCCAGGCAGTTCATTGGCGATATGGAGCGCCCTGACGTTGACCAGATCACCGGCCTTTCGCCCGTTATTTCCATAGAGCAGAAGACCACCAATAAAAATCCCCGCTCTACAGTGGGAACGGTGACGGAAGTGTACGATTTCGTCCGATTGCTCTACGCAAGGACCGGCGAGGCCTATTCCTATAATACCGGCAAGAAGATGATCAAGTTCTCTGAAGAGGAGATCATCGAAAACATCTTTAAGAGATTTCAGGGGAAGAAGATATCGATCCTCGCCCCTCTGGTACGTGGCCGTAAAGGTCATTACAGGGAATTGTTCGAAGAGATCCGGAAGAAGGGCTTTTTAAAAGTGAGGGTCGATGGCGAGACCCGGGACCTGGTACCTAAGATGCAGGTGGACCGGTATAAGGTCCACGATATCGAAGTGGTGATCGACAGGATGGTAGCCAGCGCGGAATTTCGGGTGCGTATCAGTCAAAGCGTACAGCAGGCTTTGAAAATGGGTAAGGACCTGATGTTTGTACAGGTGATGGATGATAAGAAAGGGCAGGATGTACTGGCTTCTTACAGCCGCCAGCTGATGTGTGAAGACACGGGGCTTTCGTACGAAGAACCATCACCGAACAGTTTTTCCTTCAACTCTCCTTATGGTGCCTGTCCTGTTTGCAAGGGGCTGGGACAGGTTTACCAGGTGGATATGGAATCGGTTATACCCGATCCCGAAATGAGCATTGCAGAGGGCGGCATTGCCCCTTTGGGCGAGGCCCGCGACGCATTTATTTTCAAGCAGGTTGAACAGCTTGCAAAAAAGAATAAGATCAGCCTGAAGGTGCCCGTAGGTAAGATCCCCCGGAAAGCATTGAACCTTATCCTTTTTGGTTCTGAGGAGGCTTCCATGGAAGTAGATATGGGGTATGATGAAGAGCCTGGTGCCACCTACGAAACGGATTTTGAAGGTGTGGTGAACATGGTCAAGCGCTGGTTCCTGGGAAGCAGCAGCGATGCCATCCGGGACTGGGCAGAGAAGTTCATGACTTTAAAAACCTGCTCTTCGTGTAACGGTGCCCGTCTGCGGAAGGAGAGTCTCTGGTTCAAGGTGGACAATATGAACATCGCGGAGATGTCTGAATTGAACCTCGACCAGCTTTCCCTTCGTTTCAGCGATATGGACAGCAGGCTGAGCAACAAACAGCAACTCATAGCCAGGGATATTTTAAAGGAGATCCGCGAGAGGTTGCAATTCCTGCTGGATGTGGGCCTCAATTACCTGACACTTAACAGGCCTACCCGCACATTGAGTGGGGGTGAGTCCCAGCGGATCAGGCTGGCTACCCAGATCGGCTCACAACTCCAGGGGATCACCTATATACTCGACGAGCCATCCATTGGATTGCATCAGCGTGATAACATGCGTTTGATCACTGCGCTGCAGAACCTGCGGGATATCGGGAACAGTGTGCTGGTGGTGGAACATGATAAAGACATTATGCTCGCTTCCGACCACCTGATCGATATTGGCCCCAAGGCCGGGAAACATGGCGGCAGGGTTGTAGTACAGGGTACGCCGGGGGAGGTAATGGATTCCGATTCTGAAACAGCCCTTTACCTGCAGGGGAAAAAGAAGATCCCCGTGCCTTCTGAGCGGAGAAAGGGTAACGGGAACAAGCTGGAATTGAAAGGTGCTGACGGCAACAACCTGAAGAAGGTGAATCTCTCCATACCCTTAGGGAGTTTCGTGGTGATCAGCGGCGTCAGCGGCAGTGGTAAGTCAACCCTGATCAACGAAACGCTATACCCGGTGCTGAGTAAGCATTGTTATGATTCAAAGCTGACAGCGCTGCCTTACCAATCGGTGAAGGGCCTTGAATTCATCGATAAGGTTATTGAGATAGACCAGTCTCCCATTGGCCGTACGCCGAGGAGCAATCCGGCAACCTATTGCGGTTTTTTTACAGAGATCCGCCAATTGTTTGCAGCTATTCCCGAAGCTAAGATCAGGGGCTATAACGCGGGTCGGTTTTCGTTCAATGTTAAAACGGGGCGCTGCGATGTTTGTGAGGGCGGCGGAATGCGCGTGATCGAGATGAATTTCCTTCCTGATGTTTATGTGCCCTGCGAAAAATGTAACGGGAAGCGGTATAACCGTGAAACCCTGGAGATCAGGTACAAGGGGAAGTCGATCAGTGACGTACTGGATATGACCGTGGATGAGGCTGTGGAATTTTTTACCAATGTTCCTTATCTCTACCGGAAAATAAAAGTGCTGCAGGATGTGGGACTTGGTTATATATCCCTCGGCCAGTCCGCCGTAACCCTGAGCGGGGGTGAGGCGCAGCGCGTGAAATTGGCAACGGAGCTGGCAAAAAAAGACACGGGAAAAACATTCTATATACTTGATGAGCCCACCACAGGATTACATTTTCAGGACATAAGCCATTTGCTTGACGTATTAAACAAACTCGTGGACCGGGGAAATACCGTATTGGTGATCGAACACAATATGGACGTCATCAAAGTGGCCGACTATGTGGTAGACCTGGGCCCGGAAGGGGGCGACGGGGGTGGAAAGATCCTTTTTCAGGGTTCACCTGAGAACCTGGTCAAAGTGAAGGAAAGTCATACTGCCCGGTTTTTGAAATCAGAGTTGGGCTAATAAAAAATCCCGCCAATTGAGCGGGATTTTTTATTAGAGTATGTTTTATCAGAACCTGATGATCGGGCAACGGGTCTGGTTCCTGAAATTGCTGGAGCCATCTTTACCCATCCTGATGCCAAGTTTGAACGTAGTGGCATAGTAGGCATCGTTGTTGGTAGATGTACCTCGTTTGTCACCCGCTTCATATCCGGCCCTGTTCAGACCGCCGGTAAGCAGTGTTGATTTATTCGCCATCTGCCTGGCGATCTCCGCCGTAGCTGTTGTGCCAAAGAAATCATAGAAGTCCTGATCAGCGATATAAGTAGTACTTACATCGTCCATATAATCTGTAAATGTTTTCCTGTTCAGTATTTCAAAGCTGAGGTTGAACCTGTCAGAGAAAAAGTATTTAAGACCAATGCCGTAGGGTACATTTATCTGGGTGAGGCTGTAGGTCTCCCGGGAAGGATATTTAGACATGCCCTGGCCTTCTGTTCTCAGGGGTTGTAGTTCCACCCACTGGGCATTTCCACTGGCATCTATATATTGGCCTTTCGGATTGAATTTAAACATGCCCACGCCCAAGACTCCATAAGGACGAAGTTTATGGGTGAGGTCTGAAGGGTCTCCTTCAAATATGGCAGTGGGATAAACTTCAGCCGCAGCATAGACTTCGAAAATATTTGATACGAAGTGTTGATTACGTGCCTTACGTGCTTCTTCCAGGCCGCCTTTTCCCTGGATCAGGCTGTCGGCACCTTCAATCTTGCCGAAGTTGATGGCAACGCGCAGTGAAATGATTTCGCTGGGTATTACATTAAACGTAACCCCTTTCATAAAATTCATGGTAGACCACTGGTGGTCTTTCAGGAAAGTTTGTCCTCTTCCCGTATTTCCTCCAAGGTCACCCAGGAAGTTTGAAGGGCCAATGTTCAGGCCAACCTCATATTTCAATTGCGCATTAACATTGTTACTTAATGTTGACACACAAATGATTGTAATCACCATTCTCAACACTCGCGGAAGTAAACTTTTTTTCATAGAGCCGGATTTGTTTTTTCAAAAAGGATCTGGACTTTCTGAATAACGACCGGTGGGACATTTATATTTTATTTCCCAGTAAAAAGTTATCGACAAATTGCATCGGGAATGATCATGGTCTGATCATTTCAATATGCTCAATACCATCTTCCAGATACACATCTCCCTGGCATTCAAAGCCTAATGAACCATAGAAATTTTTGAGGTAAAGTTGGGCGCCTATTCTTATCTGTTGGTTACCATGCTGTTGTATGGTGATGCGTATAGATTCTTCCATCAGTTGCCTTCCAGCCCCTGTTTTGCGGTATTTAGGGTTGCTGACTACGCGGCCGATGGAAGGTTCATCGTAGGCCAGACCGGGTGGGACGATACGGGCCGATGCAACTAATTCATTGTCAATGTATCCCATGAGGTGATGACATTTCTGGTCCTTATTGTCCATATCAAGGAACACACAGTTTTGTTCAACTACGAATACTTCGGACCTGAGTTGAAGCAGGGAATACAATTCATCAACGGATAGTTCGGCGAAGGGCTTGCAGGTCCAGCGAATGCTCATCATGTTCTTTGTTTATTCAGTATCCGTATTTTTCTTTCCAGCGATCTTTCAGGAAACGCCTGATTTCGTCCTCCCTGGCATTTTTGCCGGGGTCATAAAACTTCTTTCCGCCGATCTGATCGGGTAAATATTCCTGCGCGGAAAAGTTTCGATCATAATCGTGGGAATAGGCATAGCCTTTACTGTATCCCATGTCTTTCATCAGTTTTGTTGGCGCATTCCGGATATGCAGCGGCACAGGAAGATCGCCGGACCTTCGTACTTCGGCAAGCGCCATATCAATGGCCAGGTATGAGGCGTTGCTTTTTGGCGAGGAGGCAAGGTAAGTTGCGCACTGTGAGAGTATGATCCGCCCTTCGGGGTAGCCAATCTTATTCACTGCGTCAAAACATGCATTGGCGAGCACAAGGGCGGTTGGGTTGGCATTGCCAATATCTTCACTGGCCAGGATCACCAGTCGCCGTGCAATGAATTTAATGTCTTCCCCGCCTTCAATCATCCTTGCCAGCCAATACACGGAACCGTTAG
Organism: Chitinophagaceae bacterium; assembly: GCA_040404045.1. Lineage (GTDB taxonomy): Bacteria > Bacteroidota > Bacteroidia > Chitinophagales > Chitinophagaceae > Pollutibacter. The sequence continues at coordinate 9,859 of JBBAJN010000071.1, read as the reverse complement.
GATCGGAGCCCCTGATGGATTTTATGAAAGCTGAAATGATATCATAATGTTGCTCGCCGGTCTTATCGTACATCGCAATTTTGGTTTGCGCGGTGGTGAGCACCAGTTCGTTGGTTATGTTGATCTCGTTTGCCGTAGTGGTGTTTACAACCAGATCAAACAGGTTAAGCAGTTTTCGCGCATCGCCCCCGGATAATCGGATAAGGGCCTCATGTTCCAGGATGTTGATCTTTCTTGTCTGCAGGATGGGATCATGGATGATGGCCTGGTGAATAAGTTTAAGCAGGTCCTGTTCCGTAAGTGGTTTAAGAACGTATACCTGGCAGCGGGAGAGTAAAGCGCTATTTACTTCAAAAGACGGGTTTTCCGTTGTAGCTCCGATGAGCGTAATGATGCCCTTTTCCACTGCCCCTAACAAGGCATCCTGCTGGCTTTTCGAAAACCTGTGGATCTCATCGATGAAGAGGATGGCTTTTTCCTGCGACTTCGCCTTTTCGATCACTTCACGTACGTCTTTGACCCCCGCACTAATGGCACTTAGCGTATGGAAATCTGCTTTCACAGCATTGGCAATAATGTTGGCGATGGTGGTTTTCCCGGTGCCCGGCGGGCCCCATAGGATCATTGAAGGGATCGCCTGCTGTTCAATGGCGGTGCGCAGGATGCTTTTCTCACCCGTGAGGTGTTCCTGTCCGGCGAGTTCTGCCAGTTTGGCCGGTCGTACGCGTTCAGCTAGAGGGGCTTGCATGGAGGAACAATTTACTTAATATTTGCTGAGATTGCAGTTCTTAAGTGGTTCGTTAAGGGCTGCCCAAATTGGCTTTCAGCGTAAAAAAGGTAAATTCCGAAATTGTTGCGATCTTTTCCTGTTGACTTGCCGCTGGGTAAGCGTTATCCCCTTATTTTACCATGGATTCATGTTTAGTATGTTTTTATTGAAGCTGTTTTTTTGGGCTTTGACAGGTATTTTACTCTACACATATTTGGGGTATGGAATCATCGTATGGGTGGTGGTGAAACTGCGAAGGCGCAATAGAAGCGTTATTCACCGGGAAGATGAGGGAGAGCTTCTGACGGTCGCTCACGTTATTGCTGCTTATAATGAAGAAGACGTTATTGCCAGGAAGATAGAGAATTCATTGGCAATAGATTATCCGCGTCATTTGCATAGGATCATCATTGTCGCGGACGGATCATCAGATAAAACTACGGAGATCATCCGCACATATCCCCAGGTGGAACTTTTCTATGAGCCGGAAAGAAAAGGCAAAGTGGCAGCTCTCAACCGTGTGGTAAGTCGGGTTGCGGAGTCCGATATCATTGTGTTTAGCGATGCTAACTCGCTGCTTAATCCAGTTGCGTTCTCACTGATCATGCGTCATTATACTAATCCTCAAATAGGCGGAGTTTCCGGGGAGAAGAAAGTGATTGCATCCGGTAAATTGTTAGGGCAGGGCGAAGGACTTTACTGGAGGTATGAATCCGTATTGAAAAAGCTGGATTCTGATTTTCATTCTGTGGTAGGTGCCGCCGGGGAGTTATTTTCAATCAGGAGAGAGCTGTTTATGAAGATGCCTGAGGATCTTATTCTTGATGATTTCTATATGTCCCTTAATGTATGCCGGATGGGATTGATTGTACAATATGAGCCGCGTGCCATTGCCATGGAGAGTCCGTCGTTTTCGCCGGCAGACGAAATGAAAAGAAAGATCAGGATCAGCGCAGGGGTTTTTCAGTCAATGGTTTTGATGAAAGACCTCCTGAATATTGCCCGATACGGCAAATTGGCCTTTCAATATGTTTCACGCCGTGTCTTAAGATCGGCAATTTGTCCTTTTGTTATCCCGGTAATTCTTTTTTTGAACATAGCCATCATTCTGAGATCAGGAGAATATTATGCTATTTTTTTTGGTCAGATCTTTTTTTACCTGCTGGCGTTCATCGGATGGCTGTTTTCTTCATCTTCCAGAATTGTTCCCATGATTTTTTATGCCCCTTATTATTTTGTGTTTATGAACTTGTCAGCCTGGATGGGTTTGCACAGGTATCTCAATGGAACTCAGTCTGCTATATGGGACAAAGCAAAAAGGGAGCGTCTGCCTTAGATGTGAATCTGCAATCTGTATTCATTTGCGGAATAAAAAATTCATGATAAACTTTGAAGTTCTGGCCTCCCGTGTGTAACTTTCGCATCCTTCTTATTGAATTCGAGAATCCTTTAGAAATCTCCACGGTGCTACTGCACCATTTATCATCCGTACTCCAATTCCTCCCAAAAAACTCTTTGCATTTGGCAATCAGCCAGATATGTCGTTCTTAAATGAGAGTAAAGATCTATAAGTATGAGAAAGAAAATTCTGGTGGTGGAAGGTAATAAGGCCGTGAGGTATCTGTTAGGCACCATTTTGAACAAGTATTATGATGTCGTGTCAGTGCCAGATGGTATTAGTGCCATCTATTCCTTACGCCAGAGTAATGATTTCAGCCTGGTTGTTCTGGACCCCGATCTCCAGGATATGCAGGATGGTGAATTGGTGAAGTATTTAAGACTGAGTCCTTTGTTCAACGATATTCCTATGGTGATGCTATCCTCAATGGACGAGAGTTTGCTGATGTCCATGGTAAAGAAGTATGGTGTTGAGCAGTACTTTTCCAAGCCGTTCAATCCAATGAAATTTCTGGAATCTGTAGACGCACTGGTTATGGGGCGTGACTATAAGGAGTTGAGCCTGGCCGTGAATTTTAAATAAGACCAAAAGGAATGCTATGATGTCCGATAACAGCAGGGAGAAAGTTGCTTATTTCAAGACAGTGAAAGTGGGAAAAGGGTCTTTAGTTTGTCAGGACCTCACTGAGCTGATTTTTTACATTGGGGAGAATGCCGATGCTGTGAAATGGATCTCTGAAGCATTAGGCGTTGGCTATTCCTCAACGGTTGACTTTCGTCAAGCGGAGTCCTTCATACCGGAACTTGAAAGAAGGAAGGTGGCACTCACTGCCATTGTGATAGACCTCCCATACGACACCAATGGACTTAGAGCGTTCCTGGGATTTCTGGAACGGTTGTCATATCGGTCGGTTCCTGTCGTCTATTTGTCAACAAGCCTGACAGAGCAGGATAAGCCTGAATTGGTAAAAGCATGTCTTGTTGATGACATTTTTCACCCCACCCGGGACATATTCACAATTAAGGAGCGTATTGCTTTTATAGGCAGGGTAAAGCAGTCGTTATTAGCGGGGACGAAAAGGGTAACAGTGGATAGAACATCTTCAGGTATTATTGATACCGGGATTCTAAAGAGAGTTTTTGATATTGCCGCATCATCTGTGTTGATCCTGGCTTTGTCTCCGATTTTTTTGATAATAGCGCTATTAATCAAATTCGATTCCTCCGGTCCCGTTTTTTACAATTCTTACAGGACGGGTCGCGGCTTCAGGGTATTTAAATACTTTAGATTCAGAACAATGAAGGTTGGGGCTGACCGAATGATTTCGCCCATTTCGAAACATCACCAGTCAGTTGGAAGGAAGGGCAGGTTGTTTTCCTGGTTGTGGAGCGATCATAGGGTAACAAGGGTGGGAAAATTTCTCAGGCGTACCGGCCTGGACGAATTGCCGCAATTGTTTAATGTCCTCAAAGGAGATATGTCGATCATTGGAAACCGTCCTCTCCCACTTAATGAAGCATCATCCCTGACCACCAATGAGCACGCTGAGCGGTTTGTTGCCCCAGCTGGGATTACTGGACTTTGGCAAGTCAGGAGAAAGACGTCTGACGCGCTGTCACAAGACGAGATGATCATGTACGATGTTGCCTACGCTAAGGAGTATAGTTTGATGTTGGACCTTAGGATAATCCTTCAAACCGGAAAGTTGCTCTTTCGGCGAATCATGACGATGAATTAGTCTTTTTTGATTGAAAACTTGGCAGGGGGTGTGCATTGATGCTCCAATGGCTGATGTTTAGTTGTTTGCTCAATTCGCACAAGTATTATTGATGGGCGCACATACCTTAAATTTGCAGGAATACATCGCTCATTACATCCATCTCCTCCATATTAAATAATCCCGTCGAATACCTTAAAGGCGTTGGGCCCCTCAGGGGTGACATGCTGAAAAAGGAGTTGCAGATATTCACATTCAGGGATCTGCTTGAACACTTCCCGCTTCGGCATATCGATAAAACAGAGGTTAAGCTGATCCGCGATATTACCTACCAAACGGATTTCATCCAGGTGGCAGGCCGGCTGACATCTTTCCATATAACCGGAACCGGAAGGGGGAGAAGGTTGGTGGGGGAACTCCAGGATAGTTCGGGAGTGCTGGAATTAACCTGGTTCCAGGGTGTGAACTGGATCTCCAAGTCGCTCGAGGTGGGCAGGGAGTATCTTGTATTCGGGAAACCAGGTTTTTTTCTCGGTAAGCCGCAGATCACCCATCCGGAAGTTGAACTGTATACTCCGGAGAAAGCAGAGGGCAAAGGATTCCTGGAACCTATCTACCCGGCAACGGAAAAGCTTAAGACCAAAGGATTGAATGGAAGGAATATCGGTAAGCTGATGTTCAACCTGTTCACGGTGATCACCGAAAAAGATCTCCCGGAGAACCTTCCACGGCACCTGATCGTTTCCCTTAAACTTGCAAGCCGTTGGGATGCCTACAAGGGTATCCATTTCCCCGCCGGCAAAGAGGATTACGACCGGGCCGTTTATCGACTGAAGTTCGAGGAGTTTTTCCTTGCCCAACTCAGGCTGGGTTTGATCCGGTCCAACAGGCACCGCTTTTCAAAAGGGATCGTGTTCAGCTCCGTTGGTCTGTTGTTCAATACGTTCTACGAAAAATACCTCCCCTTTACCCTTACGGGTGCACAGAAACGGGTGCTGAAGGAAATCCGACAGGATACGGCCCGGGGCAGGCAGATGAACAGATTGCTGCAGGGCGATGTGGGCAGCGGCAAAACCATTGTGGCCCTGATGTCCATGCTCATTGCGGCTGACAATGGCTTTCAAAGTTGCATGATGGCGCCTACTGAGATCCTGGCGCAACAGCATCTTGCGGGGATCACAGACCTGCTCAGGGAAATGCCGATCCAGGTGCGTTTATTGACCGGGTCGGTGAAGGCGAAAGAAAGGAAGAAGATACTTGCCGGAGTGGCTGAGGGGGAAGTGCATATACTGATAGGTACCCATGCCTTGATTGAAAAGGACGTTCAGTTCAGGAACCTGGGCATGGCTATCGTTGACGAGCAGCACCGCTTCGGAGTTGCCCAACGTGCTAAATTGTGGGAGAAAAGCGATATACCGCCCCACGTTCTTGTGATGACCGCAACACCCATTCCCCGTACCCTGGCGATGACGGCGTATGGCGATCTTGATTACAGTGTCATGGATGAGCTTCCACCTGGAAGGCAACCCATTAAGACCGTTCATCGCTATGAGCACGCCCGTCACCAGGTGATGGATTTTATCAAAGCTGAGTTACAGAAAGGCCGACAGGCCTACATCATTTTCCCGCTGATCGAAGAAAGCGAGAAACTGAATTATGAAAACCTGATGAAGGGGTACGAGAATGTAAAGGCATATTTTCCTGAACCCCATACCTATATCAGCATGGTGCACGGAAAAATGAGCGGGGATCAGAAAGAAACCAATATGAAGCGCTTCGTAGACAATGATACACAGATCATGGTATCTACGACAGTGATCGAAGTTGGCGTGAATGTGCCGAACGCCTCAGTGATGGTTATTGAAAGTGCGGAAAAGTTCGGGCTCAGCCAGTTACACCAGCTTAGGGGCAGGGTGGGAAGGGGGGCAGAGAAGAGCTATTGCATCCTGCTGACCAGTGACAACATTTCAAAAGAGGCCCGGGAACGACTTTCGGTGATGTGTAGCACCAACAATGGCTTTGTGATCGCCGAAAAAGACCTGGAGATCAGAGGACCCGGAGACATTGAAGGAACACGTCAAAGTGGCCTGATGAACTTTAAACTGGCGAACATTGTTGAAGACAGGGAATTGCTCGATCTGGCAAAGAACCTCACGGGTGAACTGCTGGCCGGGGATCCTGACCTTGGGGACGATAGAAATCGCGTATTAAAAGAGTTCCTGGCCATGCAACAAGGTAAAACGGCCTGGAGCAAGATATCGTAGCTAATCTGACCCAACCAGTCTACACAATTAACACATCTTATACGATTATAAATGTATTTTTAAATCCCGATGATCATAAGAATACTCAAATCCATAATCCCAAGCCTTCTTTTGCTGTTTGTGTTCACCAACACCAGCATATCCCAGTCTTATTATTCCCTTGATTTCGTTGAAAATAAAGGCCAATGGGACGGCAACTTCAGATATAGGGCCGAAGCCGGCAATGGCGCATTTTTCATTGATCAGAAAGGTTATACGATCCTTCAGCATCATCCGGAGGATTTTAAGAGATTGTCGGAAAGGTTCCATGGTCATGGCACTGGCGAAACAGCTCCCGATGTGCTTTCCTCCGGGTACAAAACACGCGATCCCCAACGACCTGATATGCATGGTTCCAATACCGGGCAGAGCGAAATCCGCGTTCGGTCGCATGCCTTAAGGGTGGTTTTCCAGGGAAGCGCAAATAACCCTTTGGCATTTCCGGAAAAACCGCGTGAGGGCTATGATAATTATTTCCTCGGCAATGACAGTACGAAGTGGAAGTCTAACGTGCGTTCATTTTCAGCCCTCCGGCTCAACAACATTTACCCCGGTATTGACATTAAATATTATTCAGAGAATGGTCAGCTGAAATATGATTTCCTGGTAAAACCAGGAGCTGATGTATCCAAGATCGTTCTGGGTTATGAGGGGGCTGAGAAAATCACCGTGAAGAATGGGGACCTGCTCATTAAAACATCCGTTGGGGAAGTCAAGGAGCTGGTGCCATATGCTTACCAGGTGATCGGTGGAGTGAAAAAGATAGTGGATTGCCGGTATGTGATTAACGGTCAGCAGGTTAGTTTCAAGTTAAGGAATTATGATGAGAGGGCTGAGTTGGTGATCGATCCAATCCTGATCTTCTCCACCTATACGGGAAGCCGCTCGGGCAACTGGGGATTTACGGCAACACCGGGTGATGATGGAAGTTTTTTTGCAGGGGGCATCGTGTTTAACGGTGGCGGATACCCTGTGACGCCTGGCGCGTTCCAATCTACATTTGCCGGTGGCGGTACCAACCTTGGGATCGATATCGGTATCACCCGATTCAATGCAAACGGTACGGCAAGGATTTACTCAACTTATCTGGGTGGAAGCCAGGACGAGTTCCCGCATAGCCTTTTCGCAGATCCACAGGGAAACCTGGTGATCCTGGGAAGGACCTCTTCTACGAACTTTCCCACTACAACCGGTACTTTCGGATCCGGTGGTTTCTTTGATATCATCGTGACAAAACTGAATGCCACCGGTACTGCCCTGATCGGATCGATGAGGATCGGCGGCAGTAATGATGATGGGGCTAACATGGATGCATCGGGGCAGCCGCGCAGCGGTTCCTTGCTTTATAACTATGGTGATAATGCCAGGAGTGAAGTTGTACTTGACGGTGCAAACAATATCTATATTGCTGCAAGCACCAAGTCTTCCAACTTCCCCATCCAGAATGCATTCCAAACTACCCTTGGTGGTAAGCAGGATGCGGTGGTACTCAAGATCAACCCGAATGTAAGCACCGTGTTGTTCAGCAGTTACCTTGGCGGCGCGGAAGATGATGCCGGCTTTGTATTGTCGTTAAATCCAACCAACGGGAATATTTATGTAGCCGGCGGTACCTCCAGCGGAAATTTGCCCCGTTCCACCAATACTTACGGTGGGGCCATTGACGGTTATGTGTCGATCATTCCCAACAATGGGGGTTCACTGATACAAACCACTTATTTCGGCACATCCACACTCGATATCATTTACGGTATCCAGTTTGACCTGCTCGGATTCCCTTACATTATGGGTATCAGCCTGGGTTCATGGACGGTATCTAATGCGACTTACAGCAATCCAGGATCCAAACAATTCATTTCCAAACTCCGGCCGGATCTTTCAGGCTATGTGTATTCTACTGTGTTTGGCACATCCGGATCTATACCCAATATTTCACCGGTAGCATTTCTTGTAGACCGATGCGAGAATATTTACATTTCCGGTTGGGGTGGCAGGTTGAATCCATGCAATACCTCCGCTGACTTCGATTCAAAAACATCGGGAACTGCAGGCATGGCTGTGACGCCAGATGCCATCAAACCCACAACAGACGGACGCGATTTCTATTTCTTTGTCATGGAGAAAGACGCAACCCGCCAGTTATACGGAAGTTTCTTTGGTCAAACTGGCGGTGAAGGCGACCACGTGGATGGCGGAACCAGCAGGTTCGACAAACGGGGCGCGATCTATCAGGCGATCTGTGCCAACTGTTTGGGTAATAATGCTTGCTCCACATCACCCATCACCCAACCCATGCCCGTAACTCCGGGTGCTGTATCCCCCATCAACGGGGCTATAGGAACGGGTAGCGGCGGCGACTGTAACCTGGCGGCAGTTAAAATATTATTTGATTACCAGGGCGTGATCGCATCCATACAATCATCCATCGACGGCGTGATCAACGATTCCACAGGCTGCGCTTCCCTTACGGTCGATTTCACAGATACCGTGGCCAACGCCCTCCGGTACGAATGGGACTTTGGGGATGGTACGCCGGGACAATCCACCATCGAACCTACCGTAAAACATACGTTTACCAATACAGGCACTTACAGGATCAGGCTGATCGCCATCGACAGTACAAAATGTATTCCCCGGGATACAGCCTATAAAACGGTTATTGCGCGTGCCGATAAAGCCAATGTGGATTTCACTAATGTGAAGTTGCCCCCCTGCGAAAGCCTTAACTACCGTTTTGATAACCTCTCTGTTGCGCCGCCGGGCGAGCCGTTTACCAACACCTCATTCATCTGGGATTTTGGAGATAATTCGCCAAGGGTTACAGCTGGTGCAGGCAGTGTGAACCATACGTTTGCCAACCCGGGTACCTACAACGTACGCCTGATCATGGTCGATACCAATTACTGCAACTTCCCGGATTCTGTCACGCGTGTGCTGAGGGTGGCACCGAACGTGGAAGCCCGGTTTACAACACCGCCTGCGGGTTGCGTGCCTTATACTGCCGTGTTTGCCAACACATCACTGGCGGGTGAAACCTTTGAATGGGATTTTGGGGACGGGACAACCTTTTCGGGTCCTACGCCGCCGCCAAAGATCTATAATACCGTGGGTACTTACACCGTCACCCTGGTGGCGATCGATCCAAACACCTGCAATCTGCGGGATACCACTACGCGGCGGGTTACCGTACATCCGGGACCTGTTGCAAACTTTACGTTCAGTCCTAATCCCGGCCAGGAGAATACCCCTACGAGGTTCACCAATACGTCCACCGGCGCAAGCAGTTACAAATGGTTTTTTGGTGATAACGACAGTTCAACACAGGTTAATCCTGTCCACCAGTACAATACAACCGGCAGGTTCCGTACCTGCCTGATCGCCACCAACCAGTTTGGTTGTGTTGACTCCGTTTGTCAGGACGTGGATGCCGTGATAGTATCACTGGTCGATGTACCCAATGCTTTCACACCCAATGGGGATGGTACCAATGACCAGGTGTTGGTACGGGGCTTTGGAATTGCAAAAATGACATTCAGGATCTACAACAGGCAGGGGTTGCTCGTGTTCCAGTCGGCTGACCAGACCAGGGGTTGGGATGGAAGGTTCAAAGGTACCCTTCAACCTATGGACGTATACGCATACACGCTGGAGGTTGAGTTTTCGGACGGTAA
>JBBAJN010000070.1:0-15325 GCA_040404045.1 Chitinophagaceae bacterium | reverse complement strand
ATCCCCTGGGAATTCAACACTGGTAATATTTCCCTGCTCATCAAGCGTCATAAGAGCATAAACTGTGCCTTCTATCTTCTTGTCAAGCGCTTCTTCTGGGTACTGCAGGTTCTTGTTCAGGTACTGATCAAAAGCCGCCTCACCTCCTGGGAAAGATGCGGGCTCATCAGGCCTCCAATACACAGTGTTTATGTCATGTACAATGATCACTTCCTTTGCAGAAGGAGTGCTGGATTCCGGTGCTGGTGCAGGAACAGCAATGGCATCATGGTGTTCAATGGGTGCATGGGAATCCACCAACACTTCAACTTTTCCTTGTTTCTTGTGCTTCTCCTGATGCTTACCTTTTTTTGATGCGTGAGCCTTGGCATAAAACGCAAATACAGCTGCGCTGTCTACGGGGGCCGCCACAGTAACGGTGTCTGTCACCACTTCAGTTTTTACCAATGTATCCGTAACGATGACCGTTTCAGTTACTGTTTCAGTTTTGCCGCCACCACATGATGATACTGCTGCAACTAACAAACCGGTTGCAGAAAGAATAAAAAATTGTCTCATAATTGGTCTTAGTTTTACCTAAGGTAATATGCAGTAGCCCATTACGCAAGCCGATATACACCTATTACATGTAATGGCAAACGGTTTATGCGAACGGCTATAATTCTTGGGTAAAATTTGGTAGCTTATCTTTCCGAAATGTATAACCACCACCCTGACACATGAAAAAAGCAATGAATGACGGCACTTCTTTTTTTGACGATGTGTACGCTGTGGTCCGGATGATCCCCAAGGGAAGGGTGACCTCTTACGGTGCCATCGCAAAATACCTGGGCACCAAACTGTCCGCAAGAATGGTAGGATGGGCTATGAATGCTGCGCATAACGTGAGTCCCAAAGTTCCTGCGCACCGGGTGGTCAACCGCAATGGCATGCTCACCGGCAAACATCATTTTACTACACCCACGCTGATGGAAGAACTACTCCTGAAAGAAAAAACAGAAGTGCGGGACGAAAAAGTGGTGGACTTCGCCAAAAAATTCTGGGATCCTTCAAAAGAACTGTCGATATGAAAAAGCTGATCATCCTCTTATTTGCCCTTTCCCTGCAAAACATTTATGCGCAAGACATAACAGGCGACTGGTATGGCGCTCTCAAGATCGGTACCAACCAGCTCAGGCTCAACCTGAACTTTACAAGAACAGACACCGGATACACCGGGAAACTGATCAGTCTTGATCAGAACCCAACGCCCATCCCGATGCAATGGGTGAAATTTGACCAGCAAACCCTGGGCTTTAAAACAACAGTAGCCAATATTGAGTATAGTGGTGTTTTTAAAGACGGGATCATTGATGGCACCTTCAAACAAAGCGGTAATGCCCTGCCCCTGCAATTGGGCCGTACCAAGATTGAAAAGAAAACAGCCGCGAAAAGACCGCAGGAGCCCAAAGCCCCCTTCCCTTATGTATCGGAAGACATCGAATTTCGAAATGAAAAAGACAACATCAGCCTCGCCGGCACACTCACGCTTCCGGCAGCGAATGGAAAGTTCCCGGTAGTTGTGCTGATCAGCGGCTCTGGTCCGCAGGACAGGAACGAAGAACTGCTGGGCCACAAACCTTTCCTGGTACTGGCCGACCATCTGACAAAAAACGGCTTTGCCGTGCTGAGATACGATGATCGGGGCGTTGGGAAATCAAAAGGAAATTTCAAGACAGCAACGTCAGCAGATTTTGCAAAGGATGTATCCGCTGCCGTACACTATCTTAAAACGAGAAAAGAGATCGACCCCAAAAAAATCGGGCTCGTCGGGCATTCAGAAGGCGGCCTGATTGCGCCAATGGTTGCTGCTGTATCAAAAGACATCGCCTTCATCGTATTGCTCGCAGGGCCTGGTGTTCCGGGCAAGGATGTGATCTCCTTACAGGGAGCACTGATCGCCAGGGCCATGGGCGCTGCAGAAGCCGATATCAAGGCCAGTGGAGATATCACAAAAGAGCTGATGAACATCGTTACCAGTGGAAAAGACAGCTCCATAGTGAATAAAGATTTTCAGGCGGCTTTAGATCGAAACTACCAGAACCTGCCGGACTCGGTGAAGAAGGGTTTGCCAATGGCGGCATTTAAAAGCCAGTATGCACCCCTCAATGATCCCTGGATGAAATATTTCCTTGCCTATGATCCGGCAACCTCCCTGCAAAAAATTAAAATCCCGGTGTTGGCGCTGAACGGCTCGTTGGACCTGCAGGTCTCCCCATCCCAAAACCTTCCGGCCATCAAAGCAGCGCTGGACAAGGCAAAGAATAAAAAATACCTCATCAGGGAAATGCCTGGCCTGAATCACTTATTCCAGGAAACCAAAACAGGATTACCATCGGAGTATGGCGACATCGAACAAACCCTTTCACCCATGATGCTGACGGAGCTCACGGATTGGCTGAAGAAAACGTTATGAACAATCAGGTATAGTAAGGGCTGATCATCAGATAAACGACCACACCGGTCACGCTGACATAGAACCAGATCGGCCAGGTGATCTTTGCCAGTTTGCGATGGGCAGGGTATTCCCCGGTAAGGCCACGATATGCCGTGAATAAAATGAACGGAAGGATCACGGCAGCCAGGAATATATGGGTGATCAGGATAAAGAAGTATATGTACCGGATCATTCCGTCACCCCCAAAGGTTGTACTCCCGGAAAGCAGGTGATGGGCAATATAGGAAACCAGGAACAACACAGACAGCACCATGGCGGACATCATCAGGTTTCGATGGGCGACATAGTTCTTTCTGCGCACCGCATTCAAAGCAGCCAGCAGCAACACCGCTACCATGGAGTTGATCACCGCATTGATGGTGGCAAACACGTGAACATTAAATCCCAGGTCCACTTCCAGCTTAACATTGGACAGGATGACGACCGCTATAAAAACAACTGCGGAAACCGTTAGGATGAAAAGCCTCGCTGTTTTGTCGTTCTTCTGAATGGCTGGTGCCAGTAAATTACTCATAACTGCTATTTTCTGAAAAGATTCCTCTTCTTGTTCTTGTCCTTCTCCATCATCAACAACACCGCATCATTGATCAGCCGGTCGAGGTTCGCACTATCCAATCCGCTGTACCAGCCCCTCACCACACGATTCTTATCCAGGAGGAAGAACTTGTCCGTATGGATGAAGTTGGTATCTACTCCTTCTTCCTGTGCGATATTGGCCTTGAACTCATTGAGAGCAAGGTCGTACACATCCTTTTTATCCCCCGTGAGCATCCACCAGGTATCGTGATTGATGTTGAACTTGTCGCCATACGCTTTCAGCCTTGCCGCCGAATCCCGAACCGGATCAACCGTGATGGAAACATACCTCAGGATGGTGTCCGTTTTGGTAAATGAATCCTGGATCTTCTTCATACTACGGGTTAGCGTGGGACAAATGGAAGGGCAGGAAGTAAAGAAAAAATCCACGATCAGGATCTTACCCTCCAGTTCTTTGTCGTTCAGTGTTACTTCCCTGCCAAACTGGTTTGTCAGCACCACCGGTTTGACTTTGTGCCAAACGGTGTCCATGGTTGTTTTACCATCCCTGGTAACAGCCACAACCGTGTCATGGAAATAATGCTTAGGCATAATAACAGCTGTCTTGCTCAAACGGTTCACGATAAAGAACGCTACAAGAGGGAGCAACACGGTCACGGCGATCGCAACAAAGGTCCTTTTCTTCATACACAAAAAATAAAATGTCCCGGATGTACCGGGACATATATTCTACTGAATACTATGCAGTACATTTTTATTCAACACCTGGCTTCTTCGCATCCTTCGGAGCTACGATCTGCTGTTCAGGATAGGGCCTGTGACCAGCATCGGTATTCCGCAGGTTCTTCCATGAATCACCCTCCCAAAGGAATGCAGCGATGAACCATACAAATAACAATAGAGGAACAACTATCGTCATAATAAGGTTGCGAACTTCATCACCGAGGTGCATAAATACAGCCACGATATAAAAAGCTTTCGCCAAAGACAGGATAACAACCACACCCTTGATGAAAAGAACCAGCCCATGACTATGATCTGGGTTCTTATGCATGAAATAGATAATTAATCCCAGGGCAAGTTCAATCAGGGTGATCACCGACAGAATAACGGTGGTGCGCACCACTTTTTTCACAAATGCATCAGCAGGTGCAGGTGCATGATGAAAAGTTACTTCCGGTGAATGAGTATTTGACTGATGCATATGATAAAAAGTTTATAAAAGATAAAAACAAAGGAATACGAATACCCATACCAGGTCAACAAAGTGCCAGTACAAGCCGGCTTTCTCGATCATCTGGTAATGTCCCTTTCGGTCAAAAACACCATTGATGGTCATGATCAGCATAATGATGTTGATCACAACACCCGAGAGAACGTGAAAGCCATGGAAACCGGTGATGCCAAAAAAGTAACCACCAAATGCAACGGGGCCAGTTTTGGAAACTGCCATCCCATCATGCACCATTCCGGGAACTTCAGGCCCCCATGGGTTAAGGCTCACCGTTGTTCCGATCTCTTTAACCACGCCATCGATCAATACCGGATGGTGTCCGGTGATCAGGTGCGTCCACTCCCAGGCCTGGCAACCGAGAAACGCGATACCACCAACGATGGTCCACGACATCCACTTGATCACCGCCTTCTTATCCATATGATGTCCGGCATGAACCGCGAGCACCATGGTTACGGAGCTGATGATCAGGATGAAGGTCATAAGGCTCACGAAAGCCAGCGGCAGGTTCGCGTGTCCTGCAAAAGGGAAAGCATTGAACACGTGGTTAGGATCGGGCCAATAGTTCTGGCTGAAACGTATGGTACCGTAGGAGATCAGGAATGCCCCGAAAGTGAACGCGTCACTCATGAGGAAATACCACATCATCAGTTTACCATACTCCACATTGAACGGGCTTCTGCCCCCGCCCCACCATTTCGTATCCGCTGTTGCTGCTGTTGCCATGTTTTATTTCATGTTTTGGGTTCGCTGAATAATCATTCCGGTTATCTCATCATGCTGAAAAACACGATCAGGTATAACCATAAAAAATCTACAAAATGCCAGTAAGTTGAAACCACTTCGATCGGTACCGCGTTGTAATTCCTGACCTTCGAACTCCTGGCCTTAAAATACATGACCACCAATGCCACCACACCACCGAGCATATGCACACCGTGAAGCATGGCAATGGCCAATAAAAAACTATACGATGCATTTGATCCTGCTCCTATGAGCCGGATATCCTGCTTGCCGAAACTTGCAAATCCGATCACCTGCAACACGAGGAACAAAACTCCCAATATTGCTGTGATGGCGAGCATATTCCGGTACCGGTATAAATTCCTTTCCTTCAAAGACTTTGAAGCGAGGAAGATGGTTCCGCTGCTGAGCAGGATCGCGGCAGTTGAGAACCAAAAAACAACCGGTATTTCAATTAAAGCCCAATTCGCCTGGCTACGTTTCACAATATATGCGCTCGTCAGGCCTGCGAACATCATCAGTATACTCCCAATAGCGATCCACAAAGTGAACTTATGGGGATGTATTTTACTTCTTTGATCCACTGCTACACTCATATTATTTCCTAATTAGCAAACTAGCTAATTAGCTAATTAGTCAATTTATATCTTGTCTGCCAATAGTGCCAAGAGGACGATAGGCAGATATATATAAGAACTGAACATGACCCTTCGCGCTGCCTTCACATCCATTTCCCTGAATAACCGCACACACTGCACGATCATGAACAAGTTGGCCAGTCCTACGATCACCACCGATACCATTCCTGTCATTTCCCAGAAATAAGGTAAAACGCCCAATGGAACAAGGATCAGCGAATACAGCAGGGCCTGTACAGCAGCGAATTTGGTTGGCCCGCCTTTATCAGGGAGCAACTTGAAACCTGCCTTCGCATAATCGTTGTACGATACCCAGGCAATGGCCCAGAAATGCGGGAACTGCCAAAAGAATTGGATCGAAAAAAGGATCCAGCCTCCTATGCTCAGCTCCCCTGTTCCGGCCACCCAGCCGATGAGGCAGGGTAAAGCTCCAGGGATGCCACCGATCAATACGGCGATGGAATGCTTTTTCTTCAGGGGCGTATATACGAACGCATACAGAAAAAGGCTGAACGCGGAGATGCCCGCAGAAAGCCAGTTAAAGTAATACCCCATGATGAAGACACCGATCGTTCCGGCGATCAAAGCAAATGTCCAACCCTCATCAGCACTCATCCTACCGGCCGCAACGGGCCTTTTGGATGTGCGCTTCATCAGCGCATCCGTGTCTTTCTCAACCACCTGGTTGATGGCATTTGCCGATCCCGTGATCAGCATTCCGGCTACAAAAAGTAAAAGAACTGCGACCCAAGTGAACGATATCCCCGGTGCCAGCAGGTAGCAGACCACCGAAGAAAACACTACGGTAAAGCTCAGGGTGAACTTCATCAATTGAAAATAATCCCTGAGCTTTTGCTTCACGGGAGATATCTTCCGCTCAGCCCCTTCCACTGTATCATTCACTGTTGTCAAATATCTGAACCGTTCCTTGGAACGATCTGATTTTAATGTTTTGATTCATGCTCACTAACCTCTTCCGTCTGCAGGATGAAGTCCCTTCCGTCTTTTCCATAATCGTACGCCCAACGATGTACTTCGGGGATCTCACCAGGCCAGTTTCCATGACCAGGATTGATCGGCGTTGTCCACTCAAGCGTATTGGCACCCCAGGGATTCTCGGAAGTCACCTTGCGGCCTTTGAATATAGAATAGAAGAAGTTGAACACCATGAGGAGCTGCGCCGCAAAAACAACCATTGCCACGGTACTGATGAACCTGTTCAGTTCCACAAACTGCTTGAAAGATTCCCAGTTGGCATAGTCGTAGTACCTACGGGGCATACCTGCAAAACCCTGGTAGTGCATGGGCCAGAAGATCAGGTAGGCACCCGCCAGCGTTACCCAGAAATGGATATAGGCCATGGTATTGTTCATGTAACGGCCGTACATCTTCGGGAACCAGTGGTACACACCGGCAAACATGCCGAAGAACGATGCCACACCCATTACAATATGGAAGTGTGCCACTACGAAATAAGTATCGTGCAGATGCAGGTCGAGTGTTGAGTTACCCAGGAAGATACCGGTAAGACCACCTGAGATGAACAGGCTTACGAACCCGATTGAGAACAACATGCCTGGAGTGAACCTGAGGTTACCGCGCCAGAGTGTAGTCAGCCAGTTGAACACCTTAATGGCAGATGGTATCGCGATCAGCAGCGTGAGCAATACGAAGAACGCGCCCAGGAACGGATTCAATCCGGTCACGAACATGTGGTGCGCCCAAACCAGGAAGGCCAGTACGCAGATGGCAAACAAGGAGGCGATCATCGCCAGGTAACCGAAGATGGGCTTCCTTGAATTGATACTCATCACCTCTGACACCATTCCCATTGCAGGGAGGAGGATGATATACACCTCAGGGTGACCAAGGAACCAGAACAGGTGCTGGAACAGGATAGCGCTACCGCCCTCATTTGGCAAGATCTCTCCTTTCACAACAATGTCAGACAGGTAAAAGCTTGTTCCGAGGTTCCTGTCGAACAACAACAGGATAGCACCTGACAGCAATACCGGGAAAGAAAGTACACCCAGTACAGCGGTGAAGAAGATGGCCCAGATGGTCAGGGGCAACCTCGTCATGCTCATACCCTTGGTACGCATATTCAGGATCGTAGAAATATAGTTAAGGCCTCCGAGCAGCGATGACACAATGAACAGAGCCATCGATACCAGCCAAAGGTCCATGCCGATCTTGGAGCCTTCTGCAGCCTGGCCAAGCGCGCTAAGTGGGGGATAGATGGTCCAACCACCTGATGCAGGTCCGGTTTGAACGAACAGTGAAGCGAACATGACAATGGAAGCTCCGAAGAAGAACCAGTAAGACAGCATGTTCAGCATCGGTGAAGCCATGTCGCGGGCACCGATCTGCAAAGGAATAAGCAGGTTCGCAAAGGTTCCGCTCAAGCCGGCGGTCAATACAAAGAACACCAGGATGGTACCGTGCATGGTCACCAGGGCATAGTAGAAATCAGGACTGATCTTACCGCCCTGCGCCCACTTACCGAAGATATCTTCCAGGAAAGGAAGGGTCATATCCGGGTAACCCAACTGGATCCGGAACAACACCGAAAACAAACCTCCAATGATGGCCCAGATCATACCGGTGATCAGGAACTGCTTCGCGATCGTTTTATGATCCTGGCTGAAAACATATTTGGAGATGAAAGATTCTTCGTGATGATGATGCTCATGGTGCGTATCATGTACGTGACCGTGTGCATCTGTCACAACCTGCTGACCTTGAAAAGTTGACTCACTCATCGGATTATATTTTCAATTCTTTTAAAAACTATTTCTTCAACTGGGCGATAGGCTTGGCTGCTGCACTATCTGCGGCTGCAGGCGCTGCCGGCGCACCTTCTTTCACAGTGACATACTGGGGCTTTTTTTCTCCCAGCCAGGCATTATACTCTTCCTGGGTTTCCACGATGATGATACCCCTCATGGCGTAGTGACCGGAACCGCACATCTGGTCGCAGGAGATCTCGTAAACGAAATCCTTATTGCCTGTGATCTTCTTCATTTCGGCCGTTGTGATCTTAGGGGTGAACCATATGGTGGTTGGGATACCTGGAACGGCGTCCATCTTCAACCTGAAATGAGGGAGACCCACGTCATGGATGACATCCTGTGCATTGATCACAAACTTCACGGGTTTGTTTACCACCAGGTGAACTTCGGTAGCTTCAATATCATCATGGCTGGACGCATCCTCCCAGTCAACGCCAAGGGCATTACCATTAGATGCATCTGTAAGCCTGTAGTTTTTCCTTCCCAACACACCGTCTTTACCTGGGTAACGGACCATCCAGTTAAATTGTTTACCAGTGATCTCAACCACCTGTGCTTCTTTTGGCGCGTCCTTCGTGATGCCGATCCAGTAGTAGAGACCATAGCCTACGAGTACGGTAAGGAATAACGCGGGAACCACGGTCCAGAGCAGCTCGAGTTTATTATTGTGGGGATAGTAAAAGGCTTTTCTTTTCTCCGTGTACTGGTAGCGCCATGAGAACCAGAACAGCAGGATCTGCGTCAGGAAGAAAACGAATCCGGTGATGGCCAGCGTGATCCACATCATGAAGTCGATCTTCTCTCCATGTTCGGATGCAGCAGGCTTACCCAGCAATGTTTTGTCGTAAAACAGCTCATTGCACCAGTACGCTCCTATCAATCCGAGAACCAGAAATGCCATAAACAGAAACGCATTGATCCGATTGCTCTGCTGGAACGTTTTCTCTTCACCTTTCAACACAGACACGTATTCGCTGGCTTTGGCGATCTGGAAAACTACCAGGAAGGCCAGGGCCAGGATTGCTAGGATAAAATAACCAGACATCTATTCTACTGTTTTAATAATTCGTTTAATAATCCAGTTTCACTCAACGGTTAGGTATGGTGGATGATACTTTCCTTCAGGAACGGATGGTATTTCGGCACCAATGGCCTGCTGCTCAAACCCTTACCCACAAAGTGCATGATCAGTCCTGCGTACAATGCAAGTATACCGAATTCGAACCAACCAAGGCTATAATGTTCACCCATCGATCCGGGCATGACCATCTGGAAAAAGTCGATCCAGTGACCCAGTATAATTAACACCGCAACGAAAGTTATGGTTGTGTAATTTCTTTTTGAACCCCTTCTCATGAGCAGGAGGAATGGCAGAAGGAAGTTAACGATCAGGTTCAGGAAGAATACGCCCCTGTAGGCACCCTGCATACGGGGTTTGAAGTATACAGTTTCCTCGGGAATATTCGCGTACCAGATCAGCATGAACTGGGAATACCACAGGTAGGTCCAGAAAATGGAGAAAGCGAACATAAACTTGCCAAGGTCATGGAGTTGCTCGTCCGTAGTGTACTCCAGATAGTCGTTATTCTTCAGGTACACCACAAACAATGCGATCAGGGACATGCCCGAAACGAAAGTACTTGCAAATGTGTACCAGCTGTACATGGTTGAATACCAGTGTGCATCAATGCTCATCAGCCAGAGCCAGGGGATGGTGGAACCAACGGTAAGTCCAAAAAAGACAACAAATACGGAGGCCCATATGGTATTACTCCAGATGAAACCCTGACCCTCTTCGCCTGGGATCGGCTCATCCGTACGCTCGGACAGCTTCCTCATTTTGGCGCCCACCCATGACCAAACGGCAAGCGTGATGACGGTCCAGATCAGGAAGAACATGGGATTGAGCAAGGGGCTTTTCCCTTTCAGGATAGGATCATGCTCCACATGTTCTTTATCGAGCCAGTGGTAAATATGATGTTGGTGGCCGAAAATGATGCCTAAAAACACGATGAGTGCAAGAATGCTGAACACCGGCACCAGGGTGGAGATGGCTTCCGGAACCCGCCTGAACGCCACCTGCCAGCCGCCCATTGCGAGGGTGGTGATGCAGATGAAGAACATGCTTGCATTCACTACCAGCAGGAAGAACGTGCTGTTCTGCAGCAGAACCGCCCAGAAACGCGTTTGGTTATGCTCGTCCTTGCTGAATGCCAGGAAAAATATCCCCAGTAATAATACAAGAGCACCTACACCCAGCAGGCCAAGTGACCATTTCCTGTATCCCGGAGTAACTTCAAATTGTTGCTTGATCATCGGATCTTATTAATACTTTCTAAAATGATTTTATTTAGGGGTAGCTGCAGCTGTTGTACTGGCTGCCGATACCGGTGCTTCCGAAACTGCTGCCGCAGCAGGCTTCTGCTTAGCCTTGATGTAAGCGATCACCATCCAGCGCTCTTTAGGCTGCAGTTGGGAGGCATAACTACCCATCAGGTTCTTACCGTATGTGGTAGAATAGTACATCTGGCCTTCGGGCATGTTCTCATACTTGGCATCGCCTACCAGCGTAGCAGGTTTTGCAGGGTATGGACCGTCGCCGCCATTATACAAAGGCCCGTTTCCGTCCAGTTTGGAACCATGACAAATGCCACAGTTGATCAGGTACAAACGCTCAGCCTCTTTCATATCCTCTGCACTCATCTGGGGAAGAGGATTCTTTACTGCGCGAGAAGCATAATAGTTGGCCGTATCGCCCGCTGCATCCTTGGCAATGTGAAAAGGATACACATCACCCCGCTTCACGGTACCTGCCACCGGCTCGCGGTTGGTCTGGCCATCCTTGAATATGGGGCTCGCAGAATAGGTCTCGTATGCGCGGCTCTGTCTCATATCCGGCATATAATCCTTTCCTGGCGTGCGCTTTACATCACCGCAACTCATGGCAGTCACCATGATGGATGTTGCGGCCAGCGTTATGATTGTAAGTTTCTTCATGTTCATTGATCTCTTTATGCGATAACCTGATCTTCTTTATAGAGTTTCTGCTCCCTGTCGTACCTGCCGATCCACCATCCGTCTTCCGCAACCTGGGTATTCACCTCCTGGGCTCCCGCCTGTGCCAGGAAATTTTTCACTTCTTCCTCATTGGTTTTGCCAGTGCACTCAATGACCATCACAAACAGATCGTCCGTAGCCCGGAGATGGAAATGATGTTTCTTGATGAATGGCGCAAGCTGGCAGAGATAGCAGAACGTAAGTACCATACCAACGGCAGCCATCAACACCGTCAACTCGAAGGTGATGGGAATCCAGGCTGGAAGCGCGAAATTCGGCTTACCACCGATGTTTACGGGCCAGTCTTTCGTAAAGGACCATGTCATGAAAGACACGGCTGTGGTAGTACCGGTAAGACCGAAGATAAAACCGGCTGTATGAAGACTGGTTTCCCTCAATCCCATCGCATGGTCCAGTCCGTGAACCGGAAAAGGCGTATAGATATCGTGGATCTTGTACCCTGCCTTTCTCACTTTGGAGACTGCCGGGAACAGCACTTTTTCGTCGTCGAAACTACCTACTACAAATTTTTTAACTGCCATGTATCGTGTTTTACGATTAATGCTATTTAGTGATGCTTCACGGTTACGGTACCCTCATGATGGTCATCGTGATGGGTCTCATGATAGAATTTATCGGCTTCCATCTTATCAAGCGTTGCCATATCGGCCTTGTAACTCTCGCCTGTTGTCTTGAGTACACTCTTGATCTCCGCAATGGCGATCACCGGGAAGTACTTGGAAAACAGGAAGAAGCAGGTAAAGAACAGTCCGAATGTACCTACGTAGAACCCGATCTCCCAGATCGTCGGCCTGTAATAAATAGACCATGAAGACGGGAGATAGTCGCGATACAGAGATGATACGATGATCACGAAACGCTCAAACCACATACCGATGTTCACTACGATACTCATGACGAAAGTGAACAGGATATTGCGCCGCAGCTTCTTGAACCAGAACAGCTGTGGAGATATTACGTTACAGGTCATCATCAGCCAGTAGCTCCAGCCGTATGCACCCGCGATCCGATATTTAAAGAAGATGTCCATTTCATAGGGCACCTGGCTGTACCAGGCCATGAACAATTCCGTGAGATACGCACAACCCACGATGGAACCGGTCAGAACGATCACCTTGTTCATCGCCTCAATGTGGCCGAGGGTGATATAGTCCTGCAGGTTCATGACCTTACGCGCCACGAGCATCAGCGTTTGTACCATCGCAAATCCGGAGAAGATGGCACCCGCAACGAAGTAAGGGGGAAATATGGTGGTATGCCAGCCCGGGATCACCGAGGTAGCGAAGTCAAAGGATACGATGGTGTGTACCGAAAGTACCAGGGGAGTCGACAAGCCTGCAAGTACCAGTGAAAGGCTTTCATGCCTTTGCCAGTGCTTGGTGCTTCCTGTCCATCCGAATGATGCGACACCGTAAAAATGTTTGCGGAACTTGGTTTTTGCGCGGTCCCTTACAGTAGCCAGATCAGGGATCAGACCGGAATACCAGAACAGCAGTGATACGGTGAAATAAGTTGAGATCGCAAATACGTCCCACATCAGGGGCGAGTTGTAGTTTGGCCAAAGGGGACCACGCGTGTTTGGATAAGGAAGCGTGAAGAAGGCTACCCATACCCTACCCATGTGGAAGATCGGGAACTGGCCTGCGCACATAACCGCGAAGATGGTCATCGCTTCTGCCGCACGGTTAACACCCGTTCTCCAGCCCTGGCGGAACAGCAACAGGATCGCCGAGATCAGCGTACCCGCGTGACCGATACCTACCCACCATACGAAGTTGGTGATATCCCAACCCCAGTTGATGGTACGGTTCACGTTCCACTGGCCGATACCGTAGACAACCTCCCTGTACACAGAGTATACCCCGAATAACAGGAACACTACCGAAATTCCAAAACCGATGTACCAAAGGCGTGAAGGTTTGGCCTCTATCGTGTGACAGATATCCTCGGTGACATCGTGGTAGGATTTCTTCCCGTCCACCAATGGTTCCCTGATCGGCGATTCGTATTTGATCAAACTCATTTGATATACTATTGTCTAATTAGCTAATTGGCTGTTTTAATTTTCTCCGCTCACCCGCATTAATGTGCGGCTTCTTCTTTCTTACCGGCTTCGGCTCCTTCCTTCTTCTCGCCGGTCATGATCTCAGCACCGCTGCTGGCATGAGCGTCATTTTCCACGCCTACATGACGGTCGGTATTCCTGATCTTGGCAAGATAGCTCACACTTGGAAGTGCGTGCAACTGATCCAGCGCATGGTAAACAAGGTTCCTTGTTTTGCCATTCCTGACTTCAGAGATCGCGCTCTTCTTATCGTTCACGTTACCGAACACGATAGCGCTGGTAGGACAAGCCTGCTGACAGGCGGTTTTCACATCCCACTTGCCTTCGTTACCGGTTTCGATAGGCCTGTTCGCCTTTTTGGCTTCCAGTTTACCCGCTTGCAGACGCTGCACGCAGAATGAGCACTTCTCGATCACACCCCTTGACCTTACGGTCACATCAGGATTCAATACCATCCTGGTGAGGTCGTCGTTCATCATCATGACAGAATCGTCCAGTACCTGGCGCTGGTTATCCGCAAAGCTGTCGGCACCCATATAATCGGCCCAGTTGAAACGACGGACTTTATAAGGACAGTTGTTAGCGCAATATCTTGTACCGATACAACGGTTGTAGGCCATCTGGTTGATGCCTTCACTGCTGTGGCTGGTGGCGTTAACCGGACAAACGTTCTCGCAAGGAGCATTATCGCAGTGCTGGCAAAGCATCGGCATAAACACCACGTTCAGGTTATCGAGGTCGTCGTTGCCTGAATCATCGCGATACGTTGCGAAATAACGGTCAATACGCAGCCAGTGCATTTCATGCATCCTCAGCACCTCTGATTTACCAACAACAGCTACGTTATTCTCCACTGTACAGGCCACAGAGCAAGCGCCACAGCCGATACAGCTGTTCAGGTCGATGCTCATGCCCCATTTAGGTCCGGGATAAGGGAAGTCGGGGTACAAAGTACCTTCAACCCTGTAATCGCCACTTTCTTTTGCATAGTTTTCAGCAAGATGCTTCTTCACGTCTGCAACCACTTCGGGATTCTTGCGGAAATCTCCAATATTGTATTCCCTCACCACATCCGTTCTGCCTTCGTACTGGTTGTGGGTTTGGGTATAGGCTACTTTATAAACCGTTTCTGTTTTCTCATAGCTGACATCGCCAACCGCGTAATCGAATGTGGTTCCGTTGAATCCCACCAGCGGGTAAGTATTTTGGCCCACATTGGCAGCAGCACGACCGGCCTTTTCATGCCTTCCGTAACCCACCGCAACGGCGATCACGTTAGGATGCATGCCGGGGATAGCCAGCACAGGGAGTTTCATTTCCTTGCCACCTACTTTCAGGGTGATCACCGGCTTGGTGACTTCCACCTCGTATACATCGTCCAGCACAATGCCCAACTCCTTCGCCATGGCATAGGAGATCACTGCATAGTTGTCCCATGTAGCCTTGGTGATCGGGTCTGGCAACTCCTGCAACCAGGGGTTGTTGGCCTCTTTACCACTACCGATCGTATTCTTCTGGTAGATAACGAGTTCAGCCTTCCCGCCTTTTTTAGCAGATGACGCGGCAGTAGCGGCGCCGGCAACGGCTCCGGCATTGAAAGACCCCGCAGCAACGGCTGCTGGTGTTTCCAAAACACCGTCCTGCAATGCTTTATCGAACGCCTCCTGGCTTCCCAGTTTGGTCAGCCAGTACTTGCGCATATAATCGCCGTACTCAGTATTGTTACCGCTCCACTTCAAC
>JBBAJN010000069.1:0-15554 GCA_040404045.1 Chitinophagaceae bacterium | reverse complement strand
ATAACGTTATTAAGATAATCGGTAGCGCATGAAAAGGGAATTGAGGTATATCATGTTGGTTCTGTTAATGGTTGCTGTAACGTCAGTACAGGGGCAGGATTTGCATTTTTCCCAGTTCTTTAATTCTCCACTCACCACCAATCCCGCCAACACCGGTTTCATCCCTGATTCGGACTACAGGTTGGGTGCCCACTACAGGAACCAGTGGTCTTCAATACCTGTACCGTATAAAACGGTCAGCATCTATGGAGATGCCCAGGTGTTCCGCGACAGGTTTGAAACTGGATGGGTAGGTTTGGGTGGCGTTATCCTAAGGGATGTGGCAGGATCGGGGAACCTTACCTCTACCAAGATCTATGGGTCGGCCGCGTATCACCAGATGCTCGGAAATACCGGCCTGATCAGTGCAGGTTTCAATGTTGGCATTTCCTCTAAACGGGTCGATATCACCAGGTTCAGTTTTGACAACCAGTGGAATGGAAAATTCTTTGATGCCCAGGCTCCCTCCGGAGAAACCTTCAACGCCAACAGTACGTCATATTTCGATATGCAGGTAGGACTCAATTATGCATGGTTTCCAACAGATGATATTTATGTGCATGGTGGGATCTCCGCGCATCACTTGAACAAACCGCGCGAGACTTTCTTTACGGCAACCCCCGTGTACGATAACAGGCTTAGCCCCAGGTATATTGCTTTTGCAGATGCCGTGATCAAACTGAACGACCAGTGGATCATCAACCCTTCAAGTTATTTCAGTACACAGGCGAAGGCTACAGAGTTGGTAGTGGGTATGCATGCCAATTATAATCTTTCCGGAGATGGGGAGCAGCAACTTATTGGGGGAGTTTATTACCGTGCAGGAGATGCTTTTATCCCTATGATCGGATACCAGTGGAAGAACTTCCGTCTGATGTTCTCATACGATGCCACCATGTCAACCCTCCGCAATTACAATAATATGAACGGTGCCTCGGAAGTTTATATGCAGTACCAGGGCTTTTATACTGAGATGAATGGAAGCCTGCGCCAGTCACTCTGCCCCAGTTTCAGATAGTAATCTTAACTTCCCGTTGTATTTGACATTAGTTTATTTTCATGTTACAAACCGGTTTTTGGGACCGGGTTCAAACAAGTTAAATGTAAGACTATGAGAAGGAAACTTTTTGGACTTACCCTGCTGGGATTATTGCTGTTGGTTCAGGTGACGGCACAGGAGAAGGAAGAAGAAAATGCTGACCAGCCTGCGCGCGAAGAAGTGAAAAAACGGGGACTTGATCCACAAAGATTGTTTTTTGGCGGGAACTTTGGCGTCACTTTCGGCGACTTCACCTTCGTTAATGTTTCCCCTCAGGTAGGGTACCGCATTAACCCGGTTTTCAGCGCAGGTGCGGGGGTGAATTTTATATATCAAAGTGACAAATATTATTCCGGCAGCAGGGAGGTGAAAAACACCCT
Organism: Chitinophagaceae bacterium; assembly: GCA_040404045.1. Classification (GTDB taxonomy): domain Bacteria; phylum Bacteroidota; class Bacteroidia; order Chitinophagales; family Chitinophagaceae; genus Pollutibacter. The sequence continues at coordinate 14,096 of JBBAJN010000069.1, read as the reverse complement.
GGGCTATGCAGGATTGAACGTTTTCGGAAGGGTGAATCCTTTTAAATTTATCCTGCTGAACGCCCAGCCTGAAGTAAACTATGTCTGGGGAACTACTCGGGTTGAAGGGCTCGCCGATTCCAAAATTGATCCCACGTTCGTTCCATCGTTACTTATGGGTGCAGGTATTGCCCTTCCCATGGGCGGCAGGGGTTCCATGATTGCGATGCTACAGTACGATGTGATACAGGATAGCCGCTCACCATACGGAAGAAATGCATTTTTGACTTTTGGAGTTAACTTTTAAGTAAACACATTTATAGCTGATGTCGCCACTATTGCTGTTCACCTTCGTGATTGGTTATTTTTTGGTGCTGCTTGGGGTAGCATGGTACACTTCAAGGAACTCCAATAACGATTCTTTTTTTATCGGAAATAAGAATTCCAACTGGATGGTGGTTGCCTTTGGCATGATAGGCACATCATTATCCGGTGTCACTTTTGTCAGTGTTCCGGGAGCAGTGGGTACAACTGCTTTTTCCTATTTCCAGGTGGTTATTGGATACCTCATCGGATATGTGATCATAGCCTTGGTATTGCTACCCTTGTTCTACAGGTTGAACCTGACGTCGATCTACAATTACCTTGGTTCCCGGCTGGGATTCGTTTCCTATAAGACTGGCGCATCTTTCTTTATCCTTTCGCGCACACTTGGGGCCACGGCCAGATTGTACCTGGTGGTAAAGATCCTGCAGGATGCGATCCTTACGTCATTCGGGGTGCCATTCTGGGTGACTACCCTGATCATCCTGGTGATGATCCTGCTATACACCTATGAAGGTGGGGTGAAGACGATCGTCTGGACGGACATGCTTCAGACCTCGGGAATGCTGATCGGATTGGTGGTTTGCGTACTGTATATCCTTAATACCATGAATTACGACATGGGTTCAGCCCTGCGGGCGATGGAAGAAAAATCGTATACCGATATCTTTGTTACCGACCCTGCTTCCCGCTTCTTCTTCCTCAAACAGATCCTTGCGGGTGCCTTTATTACCACCACCATGACGGGGATGGACCAGGAAATGATGCAAAAGAACATCAGCGTAAGGACCCTGGCCGATTCCCAGAAGAATATGATCAGTTTTTCAGTGATCCTCATGCTGGTCAACCTGCTGTTCCTGTTCCTGGGCGGCTTGCTCTACCTTTTTGCGGAAACAAAGGGCATTACTGCAACGGGAGACAGAATATTTCCAGTGGTTGCGCTGGAGCATATGCCGCCCGTAGTGTCGGTGATTTTCATCATTGCCCTGATTTCAGCCCTTTTCCCGAGTGCAGATGGGGCTATCACAGCCCTGACATCGTCCTTTTGTATCGATATCCTGGGCATCCAAAGGCGGAGCGACTGGAGTGAAGTGAAGAGAAAGAAGACCCGCCAGACTGTTCACCTGGCCTTTGCCCTGATCTTCCTCGCTTTTGTAATGATCTTTTATAAGGTCAATAATTCAAGCATGATCACGGTGATCCTTAAAGTGGCGGGATATACCTATGGCCCTCTCCTCGGACTGTTCTCCTTCGGGATCCTGACCCGGAGGAAAGTGATAGACAGATATGTGCCGGTCATTGCCATTTTGGCCCCCCTGATCTGTTTTGTGGTGGACAAATATCAGGCAAAACTGTTCGGTGGTTTCGAAATAGGGCTGGAACTGTTGATACTCAATGGCTTACTTACTTTTGTCGGCCTTTGGATCATCTCACATAAACCGCAGATTTCCAATTCATAAGTCCTATTTTTGCATCGTGGAATGGATGAATGACAGGGCAAATGCCTATTCGGCTCAGTATTCAACCCCAGAAGAGGCATTGCTGAGAGAAATTTCTGAACACACCCACGGTTATCACCCCAATCCGGGTATGCTTAGCGGTCATGTTCAGGGGAAATTCCTACAAATGGTAAGTTATATGGCCCGGCCACATAATGTACTGGAGATTGGTACGTTATCTGGTTATAGTGCTTTATGTTTGGCGGCTGGTCTCCGGGACGGAGGACATTTGCACACGATAGAGCTCAGGGATCGGGACGCAGGAATAGCGAGGGGTTTTCTGGCCAAAAGCAGGTTCCGTGACATGATCACCGTACATACGGGCGATGCCCTGGTGATTATTGAAAAGTTAAAACGTCCGTGGGACCTGGTGTTTATAGACGCCGACAAGATAAATTACGTCAATTATTTTGAGGCGGTGATGCCGGAGGTCCGGCCCGGTGGGTTTATCCTGGCAGACAACGTGTTGTTTCACGGCCAGGTACTCGATGAGGAAGTCAGGGGAAAGAACGCAAAAGCCATTCAGGCTTTCAATGAACATATAAAAAAGGATGCAAGAATTGAGTCAGTACTTCTTACCATAAGGGATGGAATGATGTTGATCCGAAAAAAATGAGACCCCAATGAAGTTCAGAATAACATTAATACTGATTGCACTGGCATTGAACAGCCATTTGTTTTCACAATCAGGTAACTCGGAAGTGATCAATGAGTACATTGAAACTTACCGGGAGCTTGCCATTGCCGAGATGCAGCGGACTGGTGTTCCTGCCGCCATAAAACTAGCCCAGGGTATCCTGGAAACAGAAGCCGGAAGGAGTAACCTCGTGATGCGGTCCAATAATCATTTCGGCATAAAATGTAAATCCTGGTGGACGGGAGAGAAGGTCTATCATGATGATGATGAAAGGGGCGAATGTTTCAGGAAGTACCCGTCTGCTGAAGATTCGTATAGGGATCATTCGGATTTCCTGAAGAATGCAGAGCGCTACAGTTCTTTGTTCAGGCTTGACCCTACAGACTACAAAGGGTGGGCCCATGGCCTCAAAGCTGCCGGATATGCCACCAACCCCAAGTATCCGCAAATACTGATCAAATACATCGAGCAGTACAACCTGAACGACTATTCTTTTATCGCCCTCGGCAGGAAGGCCCACGAGTCTATGGCATCGACGGCTGCTGCGGAGCCCCCAACGACCAGCGCCAAATCTGTTTCTGTAGCACCGCCGGCAGTAAAAAAGACAGAGGCTGATAAGCCTGGTGTGAAGAAAATGAACTACCCTGTTGGTGAATTCAAGATCAACAATACAAAGGTGATCTATGCAAATGCAGGTACGCCGCTAAAGGATATTGCCGATAGATTTCTCCTGAACCCTGATTGGATCATTGATTTTAATGAACTTAAGCCCGGTGAGGTCAGGCTTGAGGCAGACCAGTTGGTTTTTTTGCAGCGCAAGCGCAAGCAGGGTGAGAGAGAGTACCATGTGGTGGAAGAAGGGGAAGACCTGTACACCATCAGCCAGAAACAGGGTATCAGGCTCGAAAGCCTGTTGAATTATAACCAGCTCAGTGCAGATATGAAACCAGCGCCTGGTGAAAAACTGTACCTGCAAAACCAGGGCCCAGCCAGACCCAGGCTCGCCTTTAACAATTGATGTACATGGAGTTTTACAAGGTCCACGACAAGCAGTTCAGGCCTTATATCAGCGCAGCGGAAATTGAAACCTGCGTAAAAAGACTGGCGTCTGAGATCGACCGCGACCTTAAAGACAAGCAGCCCCTGTTCATCGCGATCCTCAGCGGTTCGTTTATGTTTGCATCAGACCTGTTTAAGAATATTACCATACCCGCTGAGATCTGTTTTATAAAACTCGCCTCCTATAAAGGCACCCGCTCAACCGGAAATGTTATTACATCGATCGGTCTTGATGTTGAATTACACGAAAGGGATGTGGTTATCATTGAAGATATCATTGACACTGGCAGAACGCTCCATGCATTCTTGCCCCAGCTGGAACACCAGAATCCTAAGTCGTTGAAGATATGTGCATTGCTGCATAAGCCGGAAAGTATGATATATCCGGTAAACATTGATTATCTTGGATTCTCGATCCCTGAGAAATTCGTAGTGGGTTATGGACTTGATTATGATGGTCTTGGACGCAACCTTCCCGAAATTTACCAGGTGGTCTAATCGAAGCCTTTGAAACTATACAGGACACATAGACTGCTTGCTGTGTTCTTTCTGCTTTCAACCTCTGCAAGTGCCCAGTATTATATACGGGGTGAAGTGAAAGACGAGAAGAACAATGGTTTACAGAACGTAAAAATCATTCTGCATTCCACAGGGCTTCCTTATTCCTCAGGCGTTGGCGGCTCATTCGGGATCCTTACTTCAAAAGCCAGCGATACCCTTAGTTTTTTGCTGGAAGGATACGAGAAGATGACTGTCGCTGTCAATTCCAGCAAATTTGTTTCGGTTGCGCTAAAAATGCTTCCTTATACGGCCAGCCTGCAGAAGCATTCCCTGCTTTCCGTGACCGGGAATATGCAGGCATCGGAGGAGAAGAAATGGGCAGCAGGGGAGGAGACCTACAATGCATTGATCGAGAACCAGTTTATCGAGGCCGCGAAATACTCCAATACGAGACTGGTGTTGAATGTAGACCGGGCTTCTTACAGTAATGTGCGTCGGTTCATAAACATGAACACCGAAGTGCCGCCAGACGGAGTCAGGATCGAAGAGATGCTGAATTATTTCAACTTCAATTATAGTGAGCCGGGAGACGACAGTATTTTTTCTGTGTCTGCGTCCGTCACATCTTCACCATGGACACCTGGTAACCAGTTGTTGCATCTGCAGGTGAATACCCGTAAGCTGAACATGGATGTGGTGCCCCCCAGTAATCTTGTTTTTCTTATTGACGTTTCGGGGTCCATGGATATGCCCAACAGGCTGCCGTTACTGAAGTCATCATTCAGAAAGCTGGTGGAAAATCTTCGACCCATAGACACCGTTTCGATAGTAGTATATGGAAGCGTTGTGGGTGTGATGTTGCAACCCACAAGCGGGGACGATAAGAAGAAGATCTTTCAGGCCATTGAAGACCTCTGGCCGGGAGGGTCCACCCCCGGGGAGGCTGGGATACTGCAGGCGTATAAGCTCGCGCAGAACCAGTTTATCAAGGGTGGTAATAACCGAGTGATCCTGGCAACCGATGGGGATTTTAACGTAGGACAGAACAGTGAGAAGCAGTTGGAAGAGCTGATTACCCGGATGAAACAGACAGGGATTTACCTCACCTGCCTTGGCGTTGGCATGGGTAACTATAAGGATTCGAAGATCGAAATTCTGGCCAAGAAAGGAAATGGAAATTTCGCGTACCTCGACAATGAACAGGAAGGGGAGAAGGTGCTGGTTAAAGAGTTGACGCAGACTTTATACACCGCTGCTGATGACGTATATATGAATGTTGATTTCAATCCGGAGATGGTCAAGTCTTACAGGCTGATAGGATTTGACAATAAACGAGTTGCATTGGCGGATTCGGGCAGTGTGCTTGAGGGCGGTGAGATTGGCTCAGGACATTCCGTGATCGCGGTATTTGAACTTGTCCCTGCCCAGGAGACTACAACTACGCCCGGTTCGGCGGATCTCCAAAAGAATATTGCTTCTGTAGGGATCCATTATAAATTGCCTGGAACCAAATTATCCCGGTTTGCCACCTACCAGTGCCCCTTCAAATACCAGGCTTTCAACGAGTCTGCAAGCTTTGTCCGCTTTACGACGGCGGTCACATTATTCGGTGCACTCCTGAGGAAATCGGAGCACGTAAAGAATTCCGGATGGTCTGATCTGGTAGCCATAACGCAGAATGCGGTGGATACCTCAGACAAAATGCAGAAAGAATTCTTTGATCTTGTGGTGAAAGCGCAGAACATCTATGAGCCGGCAAAAAAGAAGAAAAAACCTAGCCGAACATCTCCTTCACCTTTTCGAAAAAGCTCTTCTCGTTCTTCTCCGGTTTCGGAGTGAAATTATCTGATCGCTGGAACTTCTCCATCTGGGATCTTTCTTCAGCGCTCAGGTGCTGTGGAGTCCAGACATTCACGTGGATCAGCTGATCGCCTTTCTCGTAACTGTTGTTGATGGAAGGGAATCCCTTGCCTTTCAAACGGAAGATTTTTCCACTTTGAGTACCTGCTGGTATCTTGATCTTTGCTTTGCCGTCAATAGTAGGTACTTCAATGTTGGTTCCAAAGATCGCATCCGGGATAGAGATGTGAAGGTCATAAACTACGTTCAGGCCATCCCTTTGCAGGAATTCATGTTGTTCCTCTTCAATGAGTATGATCAGGTCGCCAGCTGAACCGCCCCGCTCGCCGGCATTTCCCTTCCCGCCAAGGTTGAGTTGCATGCCCTCCTGAACCCCTGCCGGGATGTCCATGGTGACGGTCTCCTCACCGTACACACGACCCTCGCCCTTGCAGGATCCACACTTTTGCGTAACGGTTGTGCCTTCCCCGTTACATGTAGGGCAAGTGGTGACCGTTTGCATTTGACCCAGGAAAGTATTGGTCACCCGCCTCACCTGTCCGCTACCGCCGCAGGTGCCGCAGGTTTGGATCGCATTCTTGTCTTTCGCGCCGTTACCGCTACAAGTGTTGCAAATGATATATTTCTTGACCTTAACGGTTTTGGATGCGCCCTTGGCGATCTCTTCGTAGTTCAGCTTGATCTTGATACGTAGGTTGGATCCCCTGGAACCCCTCGGCCTTCCGCCCTGGGCCCTGCCACGGGTATTCCCACCAAAGAAATTTTCAAAGATGTCTTCCCCGAAAATATCACCGAACTGGCTGAAGATATCATCCATGTTCATGTTGCCACCGCCATAGCCGCCCCTGGCGTTACCGGCAACGCCCGCATGCCCGAACCGGTCATATTGCGCGCGTTTGTCCTGGTCGCTCAGGATCTCATAAGCTTCTGCAGCTTCCTTGAATTTTTCTTCAGCTGCTTTATCCCCGGGGTTCCTGTCAGGGTGGAACTGCATCGCCACTTTCCGGTATGCTTTCTTGATCTCATCGGCTGTGGCAGACTTGGCAACACCCAATATTTCGTAGTAATCTCTTTTAGTCATGATACCTTCTGGATACTTATTTACCTACCACCACTTTTGCAAACCGAATGATCTTGTCATTCAGGTAATAGCCTTTTTCAACCTGGTCAATTACTTTTCCTTCGTTCCCGGGAGCGGGGATCTCCGTAATGGCTTCATGCATATCGGGATCAAAATCTTTCCCGATAATGTCCATCTCCTTCAATCCTTTTGCCTGCAACGAACTTCTTAATTTATGGAATACCAATAGTACACCTTCTTTTACGAGTTGAACATCGTCCGTTCCTGCTATCTGCTTTTCAGCCCTTTCCATATCGTCCATGACTTCCAGGAGGCTCTGGATCACTTCCTTGCCAGCTGTCTGGATGAGGTCGATCTTTTCTTTGGCCGTTCTGCGTTTGTAGTTGTCGAAATCTGCGTAAAGACGCAAATATTTTTCTTTCTGCTCCTGCAATTCTGCCTCTTTTTTTTGCAGATTGTCGTCTGCAAGGGACTCGTTCAGCCTTTCAGAACCTGGTATGGACTCGTCCGTATTGATCCCCATTGACATGTCTTCCGTGTTTTCTGCCTCGTAATTTCCGGCATTGGCCTCTTTTTCTCCCATTATTGTTGATTTTCCGTTCCCGATAACTGTCAAAAGGCTTGCCAAGGCAAGCCGATAAGCCAAATTGTCAATATGGTCCCTAAGCCAGCAATTTAAGGTAAAGATAGGCCAGCGCGGCCACGAGGAAAACAAACCAGCCTATTCCGGAAAACAGGCCTACTATCACACCTACCCCTGCTGCCGCGAGGATGAAGATCTCCAGGTTATTTCTCGGGGCCCAGTCCACTTCGGCCATTTTTTGTTGTTTTTTTTGCAGTTTAACAGCGTAACGGTCCAGTTTCCTTAACTGCTTTTGGTTGAGCGTGACCTGTTTTTCAGCGGCATACCCGGCTGCAAGGTCATGCACCAGCCGGCTCGCGTTCACAGGTTCTGAATCCTTCAAGGTTGAGGCCTGTTCTTTGGTAAGCATAGTGAGCAATCCCAACTCTGTATCTGCCAGGTCCGGGGCGCTCAACGCCTCGGTAGCGCTTGGGGCCGGGGCAGTGGTTTCCGGGGCAGGACCGTCAACGGGAGACACATGGGCAGCCATTAATTCAGCCGTTTCTTCCGTTGTCACCGGACTGGCAGTTTCCCCGGCCATATTGCCAGAAAAGCCGGGACCCTGGTGGGAGGGTTTGTAAACAAATCCGTTCTGATACTTCGATGATGAGCATGAAACCAGTAACAGTAACATGAACATCACAGAAAGACTCATTGATCCAATTCTCATATACCAATTTTGAAATAAAGTTACGGTGATTTTGAGGTAGATGCAACGTAAAGGGCTTATTGTGCCGATAATACTAATTTCGCACCATGGCAACAGTTATATTGAGAAAGAGGATCGGCCACCGCGTATTGAACGGGCATCCCTGGATCTTCGGTAATGAGGTGCAGGATGTTAAAGGGAATTATGAACCGGGCGATACCGTCACCGTGGAAACACCCGACGGCAAGTTCCTCGGGAAGGGCTATATCAATCCGCAATCCCAGATCATGGTCAGGTTGCTCACCCGGAACAAGACAGATGAGATCAACGAAGATTTTTTTCTTTCCCGTGTCCGTTCGGCCTGGGATTACCGCAAGAGGCTTGGGTATACGGAGAACTGCCGGTTGATCTTTGGGGAAGCGGATGAAATGCCCCAATTGATCATTGATAAGTTCAATGACTATTTCGTGCTGCAGACACTGGCCCTTGGGATAGACAAATGGAAACCCGCTATCGTTAAAGCCATAGAAACGGTGTTCAACCCGAAAGGAATTTACGAAAGGAACGATGTTCCCGTGCGTGAGTTGGAAGGTCTGCCGCAGCAGAAAGGTTTTTTGTCAGCGCCCTTCAACACGGATATCCTGATCAATGAGAACGGACTGAAATTTCATGTAGACATTGAGCATGGACAGAAAACAGGATACTTTCTCGACCAGCAGGATAACCGCAGGGCGATCCAGCATATTGTAAAGGGGGCAGACGTACTGGGCGCTTTTTGTTATACGGGCACATTTGAGCTGCATGCCGGCTATTATGGCGCAAGGTCTGTGCTGGGGCTCGATATCTCAGCCAATGCCATTGCCCAGAGCGAACGCAATGCGAGACTGAACGGGTTGCAGGATGTTTGCAAATTCATGGAAGTAAACGCATTTGATATTCTGAAGCAGTGGACCCGCGAAGGCAAAACCTGGGATGTGGTGATGCTGGATCCGCCGTCGTTTACGAAAACAAGGGACAATATCCAGAAGGCAATCACAGGGTACAAGGAGATCAATTTGAGGGGAATGAAACTGGTAAAGCCGGGGGGCTTCCTGGTGACCTCATCATGCACCAACCTGGTCAATGCGGACATGTTCCTGGAAACCATCCATATGGCGGCATGGGATGCAAGGAGGAAACTAAGGCAGGTGGTTTTTCAACACCAGTCTGCTGATCACCCGATCATCAGGGGACTCGAGAATACCCATTACCTCAAGTTCCTGATCGTGCAGGTCCTTTAGGGCAGGTGGGATCAGGAACAATATAAAAAGGGGTCTCTTAACGGAGACCCCTGCATATTTTTATGAATGACCAGGAGGTTATTTCTCAACCTGGAACTTACCTGACTCTATGATTTTACCATTCCTGTCTTTCAACTGGTAAATATAAATTCCCCTGCTGTAAGACGTAAGGTCAATCCTGGTTTTATTGTTGATATCGTGCAGCTCAATGATCTTTCTACCCAGGAAGTTATACACCTGGAAGATGGAGCTTTTTAATAACCCACGCTGGAATTCTATGTTGATGAAAGTAGTGGCAGGATTAGGATAGAATTTGACAAATCGCGCCGTGTTTGCGGATGGCGCTGCCATCTCAGACGGCCTGTCCTGAGACAGGCCCGCTAAAGACAGTAACATCATTAAGATCAAACACGTAAAAATGCGCATCAGCCCAAAGGTAATTGATTTAAAACTAATTCATTTCCCCCGGATTAACAATACCCTGCCTTGTTCAGTTGGATATTGATTTTCAGTCATTTGCCCTTATTATAACGAGGCTAGCGTGTTTTTTATTGCATTGAAGTCGGGCTGCAGGCCGGGATTATCCAGAACCTCCGCATACCGGATCACCCCGTCTTTGTCAATGACGAAAGCGGACCTCTTTGAAACCCCTTTCATGTCAAAGATCCAGGTGTCGTACAGACTGTCGTACGCCCGGCTGACCTCCTTATTGAAATCAGACAAAAGGGGGAAATTATATTGCTGGTCATTGCTGTATTTATCAAGGGTGAAGACAGAATCAACCGAGATGCCAAGGATCTGGGCGTCAAGGTCCTGGTAAAAATGCATGTTATCCCTTACTGAGCAGAGTTCGTCCGTACAAACGCTGGTGAAAGCCTGGGGAAAGAAAAGAAGAATGACATTCTTTCCCTTAAAATCGCTTAGGGACACTTTTTTCTTGGCATTGTCAAATAAACTGAAATCCGGGGCTGTAGTTCCTATCATACTGTTTACATGTTTAATAAGAAAAACCAAAAACAATATGCAGGCGGCATTGTTCAGAAATGCTAAAACTTAGGACATTTAAGTTTCTCCTTGCTTGAGTTGTCGTTTTCAAGATAAGTGATATAGGAGAGGGAGGTTTCCAATCCACCACGGCTGGCACTTGCAGTAGTGAGCGCAGACATATTGATATCGTAACTGAATGACACTGAAAAAGGATACCAGTCCATTTTTACCACTGGGATAAGGGCATCTTTATAGCGATAGTAAGTGCCCATGTGGACCGTATATGTGGGCTGGTCTTCGTCCCCCACTTTCCTGGAATACATAGCCCCTGCGATCGCCGTCTGATGCGGGCCCTGCCTGTTGTAGTCCCCGTGGAAGGTTACGTAACTCATGATATCGAGGTTCATCTTTAGTCCACCGGAAAGTACCCATTTCGGCAGGTGGTTGATGTTCCTGTAAAAGGCGTTGACGGGTTTGTTGAAATGATGGTAAGCCAGTCCTCCAAACAGCAAATGCTGTTCTTCACTTCCCAATGTAGTACTGAGGCTCATGCCCACGGTCATATCAAGGTATGAATAATTCGCATTAAAGGTTTCCCCTGTGGGCAGGGACCCGTTGTAAGAGAAACCATCGTACTGATTATTGGTGGTTACTTTCGACATATCCAGTCTCCTGCTCACCATACCGCCCATGAAGCCCAGTGATAGATAGGTGTTCCTGGATTCGCTGAGGGATTTATGGAAGTTCAGTGCGGGCAGGAAATGGGTAGTTGTCAATGCCACTGTTCCTGCGCGGTCAAACATGAGTTGAACACCGGCCGTGAAGAAGTCGTCCCCTTTACCCACGGGGAACTTATATTCTGCATTTAGGGATCCTGTCTGGTAAGGGAATGAGATCGAATTCCACTGGTTCCTGTATACGCCCTGTACCCTGATGTCACCATCGTACAATCCGGCCAGCGAGGGGTTTCTGAGAAGCGGGGCTTCAAAGAACTGCGAGAAATGGAGGTCCTGTGCCACCAGGCAGGAGATGTTCCCCAGAATCAACAGGGTGGCCAGTAAGTATTTTTTATATGTTCTGTTTTTTCTCAATGCAAATGATTACCGGGTTAACATGACATCGCCTTTAAGGGTCACCACCGTATTGTTATCACATATTACGTCTATCATGTAAACATAAACATCGGCCGACAGGGCTACGCCTTTGAATGTTCCATTCCAGCCTGCCGATGCATCATTAGCCAGGAAATTCTGTTTCCAGAATACCTGCTGACCCCAGCGGCTGAAGATCCGCATGTTTTTCACGTTCATGATGCCTCTGCCCCTGGGATAGAATACGTCGTTCATGCCGTCATTATTCGGCGAGAATGTATTTGGAATGAACAGGTTTTCGCTGCTGCAGGTCACAAATACGGTGATCTGTTCTGTTGTAATGCAACCACCATTGTTCCTGACAGTTGCAGTATACTCTGTTTTCTGTTTGGGGGAGGCCACAGGATCAAAGCAGTCCACACAGCTTAGTGACGTTGGTGGCGTCCAGCTGATGCTGACGATGTCATTCGAAAACGACGGGTTGAATTGAATGCCCGAGCCGGCAGTTATACTAACGTCAGGCCCCAAATCAAATACTGGAAACGGAAATACCGAAATGGTCACTGAATCCCTTGTTACAAAACAACCCCTGGAATCGGAGCCTGTTACTATATATGTGGTGGTTGTTGTTGGCCTCGCAATGGGCGATGATGTATTGGGGTTGTTTAATCCAGTGGCCGGTGACCAGCTGTACTGTTGGGTCCCTGTGGCCAATAACTGCATACCCTGACCCAGACATAAAGTGTCGTTTGGCGGTGCTACCACGGTACTGGGTTGGATCACGGACACCTTCACGGTATCTTCAACCTGGCATCCTTGAACAGATGTCCCCCTTAATCGGTAGGTGGTAGTAGAAGGCGGTGTGGCCACCGGGTTGGGACAGGTGGTGCAACTCAGGCTGCTGTTTGGCGGTAGCCATGCATACGTACTCGCCCCTGAACCTGCCAGCACATGTGACTGGCCAAGACACAGGGTTGTATCTCTGCCGGCATCAAGGGCTGGCAGGGGATGTATGGTTATTGATTTCAATACGGTATCGATACATCCGCTGCTATTGGTCACCAGTAAACGGACACCTAATGTTCCGGGTATGTTGTATTGCTGGGTAGGCGGATTTTGCAGTGTTGAGGTGTTGCCATTGGCAAAGTTCCAGGCCCATGTCACGGCGGATGTATCGGGCCTGATGATGTTGCCTCTGTAAGTGATGAACCTGTTGAGGCAGGCGGTATCGGCCGACAGGATCTCGGCTACCGGGGAACTCACTGATTTTATGAACCTTGGCACAGTTACAGAGTCCGTACATCCGAGTTCTGTAGTGATCTTAAGGCTGACAGTATAGAAGCCGGTGCCGGTATAAAAGTGGGAAGGCGTAGGTCCTGATCCTTTGGTGCCATCGCCAAAATCCCATTCGTAGCTCATGATCGCCCCGTTTGTACGGGTGGTATCGATGAAATTCACAAATCCATTGTCGCACACCACTTTTTTATCCGCATTGAATCCCGGTTTGATATCGATCACTTTGATCGGTGCCGCGGTTGTGACCACTACGCGGCAACCGGTTGCGTCCTGCAAAAGGACACGTGGACTGATGTCTCCGGCAGTATCAACATATGTATGTTGCTGAACGGTATCCCTGCCTAACCGGATCGGACTTCCGTCAGTAAAATCCCAGAACACACTATCCGTGTTTGTAGTCCGCACCCTGAAGTCAAAGGTGGCCGGGAGACAGCCGCCCCGTGCCGAGGCGGTTAGCGTTCCATTTGGACCGAATACGGTCATTCGCTTAAAGCTGGTATCGGTACATCCTCCCGGTGAAGTAATGATCAGCCTGGCCATATAGGTACCGGGAAGACCATACAGGTGGGTTGGCGTATCGATAACCGAGATATCGCCATCACCAAAATCCCAACGAATGGACTGTTGGAAGGTGCTGTTATTCGTGAATTTCGCAACCAGCGGAGGGCAGTTGGCAACGGAGTCGCTGACACTGAATGATGCGAAAGGCGTGTCTATAAGAATGTATTTTATCCTGACGCTGGAATCTGAACATCCGAACCGATCGGTTACCCTTAACCCCACATCATACGTTCCTGCGGCCAGGTATGTGGTTTGGGGGTTGCGGAACGCTGACGTGCCACCGTTTCCGAACGACCATTGGTGGGCTATGATGGCTCCTGTTGCCTGGCTCAGGAATTGGACATTCTTACCCGGGCAGGAAACGGAATCCGCAGCAACGAATGCTGCCTTGGGATTGGAAGCCACCACGAGGCTGTTCTGGACCATACTGTCAACACAGCCCAATGCATCTCTCACCGTCAGCTTTACGTTGAAGAATCCCGGGATATTGTACTGGTGGCTCACGGCCTGGCTGGTCGCTGGCGCAACGGTGCCGTCACCGTAATCCCAAACCCTGCTGGCAATGGCGTTAACACCGTCAGAGATCGAGCTGTCGGCAAAGTTCACGGTAAGGCCCACACAGCCAGTAGGATTGCTTGCCATGAATCTGGCACGCGGTCCACCTACACCG